>NZ_CEEDAR010000020.1:0-160067 GCF_979252985.1 Clavibacter sp. AC415
TGGATCACGCTCGACGTGAGCAGGCGGAAGCCGTTCTCGCCGGCCCAGACCGCGGAGCGCGTGCTCGCGGCGCCGTACCAGATCCGGTCGGCGAGGCCCGCGGCGTGCGGCTGCACGGTGGAGGCGTACTCCTCCTGGCCCTCGCGGGAGGCGGCGTCGCTCACGGTCGCGCCGCGCACGAGGTCGCGGAAGCGGAGGAGGCGGTCGTAGCCGAGGTCCTCGAGGTCGGCGGTGGCCGGGTAGATCGCGTCGCGGTAGGTGTCGAAGCGCATGGGCGTGCCGACCGAGAAGCCCGGCTGGACGCGGCCGCCGGCGAGGAGGTCGACGGTCGCGAGGTCCTCGGCGAGGCGGAACGGGTTCTCCGCGCCGATGGGCGTCACGGCCGTGCCGAGCTGGATGCGGCTCGTGCGCTGCGAGGCCGCGGCCATCACGGCGACGGGCAGGAGATGCCGTGCTGGAGGTGGCGGTGTCGGAGCCACGCGCTGTCGAGGCCGAGCTCCTCGCCGCGCTCGATGATCCGGAGGGTCGCCTCGTGGCCCGCGGCGGGATCCGCCGGGTCGAACGTGCCGATGGTGAGGAAGCCGAGGCGCTTCAGCGGGGTACTGGATGCGGGCATGCACCGAAACGCCAGGCGTGCGGCCCGGGCTCCCGCCCGTCCTCCGGCGGGCACGGACCGTCGAGGGTCCGGCGCCGGCCGGGCTCAGGACGTCGCGGGCGACCAGCCGAGCGCCGGGCCGAGGTGCTCGGCGACGTCGGTCAGGATCCGCGCGAGGTCGCCCGCGGGCAGCCCGGCCGGGAGCGCGATCGCGAGCTCGTCGGCGGCCTGGACGGCGGGGTCCGCGAGGAGCGCGGCGGCGAGCTCGTCGGAGGGGCCCACGAGGTCGGGCGCGCGGACCATGCTCGACGCGGCCCCGGGATCCTCCGACTGGTCGGCGCGCCGGGCCCGCTCGGCGCGCGCCGCCGCGTCGGCCGCGTACCGGGCCCGCTGCTCGGCGGATGCGCCCTCGGTCGGCACCACGACGAGGGCGAGCGTCACGTGCGCGGTGGCCGGGTCCGGATGCGCGGCGCGGTAGGCGTCGATGAGGGCGCGCTGGTCGGCCGCGAAGCCGGAGCCGCCGCCCGATCCGCGCTCCGTCACGTCGGAGGCGAGCAGGCGGAAGCCGTGCGATCCCGCCCACGCCGCCGTGCGGAGGGTCGCCGCGCCGTAGGCGAGACGGTCCGCGAGGCCGGGGGACGTCGGCTGCACCGTGGGGGTGAGGGCGTCGTCGTCGTCCTCGTCGTCGGATCCGTCGGGCCGCTCGTCCGCGCCCGGCACCCGCGCAGCAGCTCGCGGAAGCGCAGGAGCCGCTCGCGCCCCGGCTCCTCGTGCTCGGCCGTCGTCGGATGCACGGCCCGGTCGACCGCGGCCACGCGCTCGGGCTGCCGACCGACAGGCCGGGCGCAGGCGGCCGCCGGAGAGGAGGTCGAGGGTCGCGAGGTCCTCCGAGAGACGGAGCGGGTTCTCGGCGCGGACCGGGATTGAGGCGGTGCCGAGCCCGATGCGGCGCGCGCGCTGCGAGGCGGCGGCGAGCATCGCGACGGGGAGGAGATCGCGTGCCGCAGGTGGTCGGGCCGGAGCCACGCGGTGTCGAGGCCGAGCGCGTCGCCGAGCTCGACGAGCCGGAGCGCCTCCTCGAGGCCGGTGGCGGGATCGACCGGGTCGAGGGGGCCGGTGGTGAGGAAGCCGAGGCGCGTGGGCGCGGATCCGGGTGCGGGCATGCGACGAGGGTAGGTGCTCGGGCTGCGGGTCCCCCGGTCAGCCGTCGGCGCCGGCCCCCGCGATCTCGGTCAGCGCGGCCAGGTGCCCGTCGAACGCCCGCCGGCCGGATGCGGTGAGCGACAGCCAGGTGAGCTGCCGCTTGTCCGCGCGCCCGGCCGATGAGGCCTTGCGCGAGGCGACGTAGCCGCTCTCCGTCAGCTGCCGGAGGTGCTTGGACAGGCTGGCGTCGGCGACGGCGCCGAGGGTGTCGCGCAGGACGGCGAAGTCGATCTGGTCGACCCGCCGGAGGATCCCGCAGATGCGGAGGCGGACGGGGGCGTGGATCAGCTCGTCGAAGGCGGCCTCAGCCACGGCGGCGGATCCCGTCGACGGCCGCGCGGAACGCCAGCGTCGACAGCCAGGTCACGAGGCCGAAGGCGGCCAGCGCGGTGAGCGCGACGGCCCAGCCGAGGCCCTGCGCGACGAGGCCCAGCGAGATCGAGAACAGCACGAGGCAGCCGAGGAGCGCGGCCGCGACGAGGAGCACCGCGCGCAGTCCGACGCCGCGGAACCGGATGCCCGTGCGGCGGCGGATGAGCACCAGCAGCACGACCGCGGCCGCGATGAGCAGCCAGGAGGTCCGCGGCGGCTCGTATCCGGCGCCGGGAGAGGGTCACGGCCTGGGCGACCCAGGCGAGGGCGATGGCCCCGAACCCCGGCGAGGTGCCAGCGCGGCACGGGGATGCGGGCGGCCAGGGCCTCGCGGTCGGAGTGGAGGCCGTCGAGGGCGGCGGCCGCGTCTGCTGCTCGATCATTTTCCATGAGGAAATCTACATCTGGTTTTCCTCCATGGCAAGCGATCGGCGGGCTCGCGTGTCAGGGGATGAGCACGATGGAGCCCGTCGTGCGCCGGGCCTCCAGATCCTCGTGGGCGCGAGCGGCATCGGCCAGCGGGTACGTCGCGCCGACGCGCACGTCGAGCGAGCCGTCGAGGACGGCCGCGAAGAGCTCGCCCGCGCGCCAGCGCCGCTCCTCGGCGTCGAGCAGGAAGTGGGCGAGGGTGGCGGGCGACCCGAGAGTGATCCGCCGGAGTTCAGGCGCTGCAGGTCGAACGGCTACACCTGCCCGCTCGCACCGCCGAAGAGCACGAGCGTCCCGCGGATCCGCAGGCTGGCGAGCGAGCCGTCGAACGTGTCGCGGCCGACGCCGTCGTAGGCCACGTCGACGCCGCGGCCGTCGGTCAGCTCGCGGACGCGCACCGGCACGTCGTCGTAGCCGAGCACGTGCGTCGCGCCCGCCGCGCGGGAGAGGGCCGCCTTCTCCTCGTTCGAGACGGTCGTGATGACCTCGACCCCGCGGTCGGCGAGCAGCTGCGTGAGCAGGAGGCCGACGCCGCTGGCGCCCGCGTGCACGAGCGCGCGGTCCCCGGGGCCGGCCGGGTAGGAGCTCGTCGCGAGGTAGTGCGCGGTGAGGCCCTGGAGCGGGAGCGCCGCGGCGGTCTCCATCTCGACGCCGTCGGGGACGGGCAGGAGGGTCTCGGTGCGCACCAGCGCGTGCTGGGAGTAGGTGCCCTCCGCCTCCGCCGTGGCGACGCGGTCGCCGACGTGGACGCCGCTCACGCCGTCGCCGAGCGCCTCGATCACGCCGGCCGCCTCGGATCCCGGCACGTACGGGTGCGCCATCGGGTACACGCCGCTGCGCCGGTAGGTGTCGATGAAGTTGACGCCCGCCGCGTGCACGCGGATCCGCACCTCGCCCGGCCGGGATCGGGCACCGGCCCGTCCGTCAGGGTCATGACCTCGGGCCCGCCGGGCCCCTCCACCTCGATGCGCGCGCTCATGGGTCCAGCCTGCCGTGCCCGCGGACCCCGAGTCACGCGTCCCGCGGTGGACCGTCCCTCTCGTCGTGCTCCTGCTCCTCGTCCGCGCCCGCTCGGGCGCCGGTATGCTCGGCGATCTTCCGGCTGTACCCATCCATCGCCCGCTCGTCAGCGGTGTGACGGATCTCCTCGACGTCGGGCGCGAAGGTCTCCTTCCTCAGATCCCTCAAGGCCACCCACTTCTCGCGGAACGGGCATCGGTGTCGCCGGGGCGCCAGGGGCGCGACCACGCGAGCTCGACCGTCTCCACCGCCGTCATCGCGGTCGCGAGCACCACGGAGGCCGTCCCGGGCAGGAGGAAGCCAGCCAGGGCGCATGCGCTCGTCGCACCCGCGAGCCATGGCACGAGGGCGAAGCCCCGTCGCCGGGGACCAGGCTGCGACGTCGGAGGACGAAGGGCCGTTCCGCCGCCACCGTCACGCAGATGTTGACCGCCGTGAGCAGGATGCCGCCGATGATCGCGGAGAGAGTGGGGCTGCCGAGGCCGAAGATCCGAGTCCCCCCGAAGCAGATCACCACCACCAGTGGCATCTTCAGGAAGGCGACGGAGAAGGACCGACGACGCCAGACGGGTGGTGGCTCCCATGTCGAGGGCGCGCGGTCGTCGTGGAAGGGCTCGCCGGACTGCATGTCAGACGTCCATGGCGGCGGCGCCGAAGCATGCCGATACGACGCCGTCGACCCCGAGGAGCGCTTCGATGATCTGAGTCGCCTCTGGATTCCTCGGCGGCCGCCCGGCCGCAGCGGATGGCCAGATAGATGTCGTAGGCGCTGCCGAACAGCGCACGCGCCTCCCTGATGAAGCTCACCACCGTGAACACCGGCAATCCGCACTGCGCGATGACGCCGGCGATCGACGTGGCGCAACCGATCCAGTCGATGGTGAGTCGAGCCGTCGAAGCGGAGCCGCGGAGATCCGTCGCGAGCGCGCCGCGTCCCGTGCCGATGAGGTAGAGCGCGTCGTCCGCCGCTGAGGACCGGGTTGCGTCGCCGGTGTCGGACGAAGCAGTCACCCGATCGATCGCGCGGCTCAGCCGCCGCTCGTAGTCCGGTGTCGTGCGGGGGTCGGCCGACTTGACGTCGTCGGGCAGAGCGTCCAGCACAGCGACGAGGCCGTCGAGGTCGGCGTCGCTCATGGCGGGGGCGGAGGCCAGGAGGGTTGCCGGTGTCGTCGGGGGCGGCGGCGCCGACGCCCGCGTGCACGACCCTTGATCTGGCGCTGCGCGGCTTCCGGCACGGTACCGGGAACCGCTCCCGAGGCTGCGGTCACGGCCCCGACCAGCGAGGCAGCGGTGACGACGAGCATCATCGTGAGTGGACGCGCGGGGATGGGCATCCCTCTCCTTCGTGAGCAGGAGGGATCCCGGTTCGGGTGCGGATGACGGACGCCGCGGGATCGCCTCGGGATGGTCGCGCGCATCCTGGCCCGGGCGCCACCGGCGGCGGCGGCCTTCTCCACAGGATGTCCAGGCAGAGCATCCGCCGCCCAGGAATGCCGCCGCGACACACGCGGTTGGGCTCCCATAGGCTCGACGACGAGCAGGTGCTGGCGGCGGATGCGCCCCGCACCGACCCGGATCACGACGAAGGTGGAACCCATGGCAGGTCGCGTCTACGACGACATCACCCAGCTGGTCGGCGGCACGCCGCTCGTCCGGCTCAACCGGCTCACCGAGGGCCTCGACGCTGACGGTGCTGGTCAAGCTCGAGTCGCACAACCCCGCATCCAGCGTGAAGGACCGCATCGGCGTCGCGATCATCGACGCGGCCGAGGCGTCCGGGCAGCTGAAGCCGGGCGGCACCATCGTCGAGGGGACGAGCGGCAACACGGGCATCGCGCTCGCGATGGTCGGCGCGGCACGGGGGTACAAGGTCGTCCTCACCATGCCGGAGACCATGAGCATGGAGCGCCGGCTGGTGCTCCGGGCCTACGGCGCCGAGATCGTGCTGACCCCCGGCCCCGAGGGCATGCGCGGCGCCGTCGAGCGGGCCAAGCAGATCGTCGACGAGACGCCGAACGCCATCTGGGCGCAGCAGTTCGCGAACGCGGCGAACCCGCAGAAGCACCGCGAGACCACGGCCGAGGAGGTCTGGGCGGACACCGACGGCGCCGTCGACGTGTTCATCGCGGGCGTCGGCACGGGCGGCACCATCACGGGCGTGGGGCAGGTGCTC
Source organism: Clavibacter sp. AC415 (assembly GCF_979252985.1). NCBI lineage: Bacteria > Bacillati > Actinomycetota > Actinomycetes > Micrococcales > Microbacteriaceae > Clavibacter > Clavibacter sp. AC415. Next base: position 5,793 of record NZ_CEEDAR010000020.1, read on the forward strand.
AAGGAGCGGAAGCCGGGCGTGCAGATCGTGGCGGTCGAGCCGCTCGACTCGCCCATCCTGAACGGCGGCAAGCCCGGCCGGCACAAGATCCAGGGCATCGGCGCGAACTTCGTGCCCGAGATCCTCGACACCGAGGTGTACGACGAGGTCGTCGACGTGTCGCTCGAGGACTCCATCCGCGTCTCCCGCGCGCTCGCCACCGACGAGGGCATCCTCTGCGGCATCTCCTCCGGATCCATCGTCTGGGCCGCCCTCGAGATCGCCAAGCGCCCCGAGAGCGCCGGCAAGACCATCGTCGCGATCGTGTGCGACTACGGCGAGCGGTACCTCTCGACCGGCCGGCCCTGTTCGACGACCTGCGCGACTAGGCGTGGGAGCAGTCGCCCGCGTCGTCGAGGACCTCCTGCTCCGCCCGCGCCCACGATCCGGCCGCGCGCGGGTACCTGGAGATGGTGCTCGGCTACCCGGGGCTGCACGCCGTGTGGCTGCACCGGGTGTCGCACGCGCTGTGGCGGCGGCGGATCCGGCTCCTCGGCGCGGCTGCTCGCGCAGGTCGGGCGGGCGCTGACGGGCGTCGAGATCCACCCGGGCGCGCGCATCGGCCGGCGGCTGTTCATCGACCACGGCATGGGCGTGGTCATCGGCGCGACGGCGGAGGTCGGCGACGACGTGCTCGATGTACCACGGCGTGACGCTCGGCGGGAAGAGCCTCGTGCGCGGCAAGCGGCACCCGACCGTGGGCGACGGGGTCACCATCGGCGCGGGGGCGAAGCTGCTCGGGCCGATCACGGTGGGCGCCGGCAGCGTCATCGGCGCGAACGCGGTGGTCGTGAAGGACGCACCCGTCGGATCCGTGCTCACGGGCATCCCGGCCGTCGAGACGGGGAGGCGGGCGGGCCGTGGGCCCGACGCGCACGTCGACCCGGCCTTCTTCGTGGACCCGGGGATCTACATCTGATGCCGGAGCCGGAGCCGGAGCCGGAGCCGGAGCGGGAGCCGGGGGTCGGGGCGGCCAGCGGTGCCGGGGAGCACAGCGCGGGGGAGCACGGCGCCGCCGGGGCGGGGACGGCGCCGTCGGGGAGCGCAGCGCCGCCGAGCCGACACCGACCGTCGAGCTCTCCACCCACGGGGTGGGACCGTGGCCGGGCGCCGGCCCGAGGAGTGGCCGGACGAGCCGCACCTCGACCGGGAGCTGCTCGAGCGCGGCGACACCCGCAACGTCATCGACCGCTACCGCTACTGGCGCACTGGACGCGATCGTCGCCGACCTCGACGAGCGCCGGCACCCGTTCCACGTCGCCATCGAGAACTGGCAGCACGACATGAACATCGGCTCGATCGTGCGGAGCGCCAACGCGTTCGCGGCCGACACGGTGCACATCGTCGGCCGGCGCCGCTGGAACAAGCGCGGCGCCATGGTCACCGACCGGTACCAGCACGTCGTCCACCACGCGACGATCGCCGACCTCATCGGGTGGGCGGCGGGCGAGGGCCTGCCGGTCATCGCGATCGACAACGTCGCCTGCACGGCTCCGGTGCTCCTGGAGACCACGGCGCTCCCCGAGCGCTGCGTGCTCGTGTTCGGGCAGGAGGGGCCGGGCCTCAGCGACGAGGCGATCCAGGCCGCCGACATGACCGATCGGCGCACCCCGCAGTTCGGGTCCACCCGCTCCATCAACGCGTCCGCGGCCGCTGCGGTCGTGATGCACGCGTGGGTGATGCAGCACGTCGCGTTCCCGGGCGGCGGCGCGACCTGACGCCGAGTGCGGGGGCGGGGCGGGCAGCCTGGCAGGATGACCCGGTGATGCCCGACCCCGACCCCGACCTCGACCGCGACACCGCCCGCGACCCCGACCCCGCCGGTCGCCCCGCCCGCCGCCGCCCGGACGTGACCGGCCTGGAGCTGGTGGGAGGCGCCGAGGCCCTGGAGGTCCCGCTCCGCGAGCACGACCCGGCATGGGCGGACGCCTTCCGGGAGCACCGCCGGCGGATCCTCGCCGCGGTCGGCGACGTCGCGCTCGCCGTCGAGCACATCGGCTCCACGTCCGTGCCCGGCCTCGCGGCCAAGCCCGTGGTCGACCTGGTGCTCGTGGTGCCGGACATCACGGCGGAGGAGGATCACGTGGCGCCGCTGGTCGCCGACGGGTACGTCCTCCGGGTCCGGGAGCCCGGGCACCGGCTCGTGCGGACGCCCGCGCGCGACGTCCACGTGCACGTCTACGGAGGAGGGCGCGGACGCCATCGGGGCCTACCTCCTCCTCCGCGACCGGCTGCGCTCCGACGCCGCCGACCGGGACCTGTACGCGCGCACCAAGCGGGCGCTGATGACGCGCCGCTGGGACGACGTGAACGACTACGCGGAGGCGAAGTCCGAGGTTATCGGCGGGATCCTCGCGCGGGCGCGGGCGTCCCGGCCGGCCTCGCGGACGGCGCCCTAGGCGTCGCGGGGATCGGCCGCCGCCGGGTCCGGCGCGGACGCGGACGCGGACGGCCTGAGGCAGGGACACCCACAGGTCGACGTCGTCGCCGGCGTCGAGGCCGAGCGCCGCGGCCGTCTCGTCGGGGGAGGACGCGACGAGGGAGATCGCCGTGCGGGAGCGGGGCTGCGCCGCGCGGATGACGATGCGGCGGGACCGGACGGGGCCCAGCAGCTCCGCGACCTCGTCGAGGAGCGCCTCGCGCGCGTCGGCCGGGACGTCGTCGAGCCCCCCGTCGTCGAGCACCTGCACGACGGCGCCGCGGCGCCGGTGCCGGAGGATCGCGGCGCGCGTCGCCTCGTTCAGCAGAAGGCGGCCGCGGATCTCGTCGCGGAGGGTCTGCTCGACGACGCGGCACTCCGCGCGCACGGCCGCGTCGAGGTCGCCGCCCTCGTCGATGATGCGGCGCAGCAGCGGCGCCGAGTCCCGGGTGCGCGGCGCGGAGCCGCGCGTGCCGCTCCTGCTGCGACGCGTCCAGCTCGGCCCGTCGGGCCAGGGCCTCCCGTTCGGGCCGGCGGCGGCGACGCGCGTGGCCTCGGTCACGCGATGGAGCGCGCGGTGCATCATCAGGCCGCCGATGACGAGGACCACCTCGCCGGCGAGACCGAGGCGGATGATGCCCGCGGGGCCGGCCCAGACGCCGATCGCGACGACGAGGCACGCGGTCGCGGCCAGGGGCGGGAGCCGCTGGCCCGCCATCCACACCAGGGCGCAGCCCGCGAGGACGCCGCAGGTGAACCAGGAGATCGTGACCGAGTCGACCTCGTCGGGGGAGACGCCGAGGGTCGCGACGCCGCAGATCACGGCGCCCACCGCCGCGAGCGACCAGGCCGTGGGTGTGCGCATCGCACCGCGGCGGGCACCCCGCACGATCGAGGGCAGGACCGCGGTCCCGAGGATCGCCGCGAGGAGCGGACCGACCGCCTGGAAGAAGAACGCGGCCTCCGGCCGTCGCGACGAGGACCGCGACCATGACGAGCGCCGTCAGCACCCCGGAGAGCGCGTGCCGCGGGATGAGCGTGACGCGGGTCGCGGCGCCTCCGGCGTCCGGCGTCGGGGCCGGCGGCGCGGGGCGCCACGCGATCACCACGGAGGTGCCGCGGCCCGGGGTCGAGCGCACGTCCGCCGACGCGCCGACGCGCAGCAGGCGCTCCACGAATTCGACACCCGGACCCCGAGGCTGCGCGGGAGCGAGGCTCGTCCGGGTCGAACCCGCAGCCGTCGTCGCTGATCCGGATCCGCAGGCCGCCGCCGGCGGACGCCGTCGCGGTCCGCGGTCCGCACGGCACCCGGCCCCGCGTGCAGGACGCTGTTGGCGATCGCCTGGAGCATGGCGGACACGACGGCCTCCGCCCACGGGGGACGGCAGCTCGACCGCCCGGGCGGCGTCGAGGTCGAGGTGCGCCTGGCCGGCGAGCGGCGCGAACAGTTCCTCCCGCTCCGCGGACGCGAGCGCCTCTCCGAACCGGACCGTTCCCCGGCGGCCGACGAGCGGATCCTGGGTGTCGGACACGATCTCGAGCGCGGAGCGCGCCATGGGCACCGCCCGGTCGCCGAGGCCCTGCGCGGCGGCGAGGAACGCGGCGAGCACGGTGTCGTGCAGCAGGGCGTCCGTGCGGACGCGCTGCGCGGCGATGGCGGCCTCGCGTCGGCTGGTCTCGAACTGCTCCTGCGCCCGCCGGCCGGCCTCTGTCCGCGCTCCGCGCCCGGACCCGCAGCTCCCGGACGCCCACGACGAGGCCGGCCGAGAGGATCGCGAGCCAGACGCCCTGCGCCGCCAGGTGGTCGGACGGCATCCGGCCGACGTGGACCGCGACCAGCAGCACGAGGACCCCCGCGCAGCCGAGCCCGGCCGCCAGCGGGCGCCGCGTCGCGAGCGCGATGCAGCTGAGGACGACGGGCGACAGGCCGATGAGCCACGGGAGGGGGAGCGGGCCGGGCAGACGGCGGGCGCGCCGAGCCGGAGCGGCTCCAGGAGGAGCAGCGCGACGTAGACGACGGGGACGGCGCGCAGCCACCCGCGGGCGGGCATGCCCGGGCGGAGCAGGGCGAACGGCACCAGCGCCACGAGGAGCGCCGCGAGCAGGAGCGCCACGACCGTGAGCGCCATCCGCGACCCGGGGTCGTCCGACAGGAGCCGGGGGAGGGACAGGAGGACGAGCAGGGCCGCGACCACGGCCGTCGTCCGGACCATGCCGCGCTCGACGCCGGTCCGCAGCGGCATCGCATCGTCACCCGCCGCGGGCGCGTGATCGACGGAGCGCGCCGTCGCCGGCGCGTCCCCGGTGCGGCCGGGGGCGGGAGCGCCCGTCGGGGCGCGCGCGCTCGGCCGCGGATCCCCCACGGCCGCCATGCCCACACGCTAGGGCGTCGGGGCCGCAGGGGCCAGTCCCCGTCCGGGCCGTGCCGCCCGCTCTGGCAGGCTGGCGGCGGGCGGCACCCGCCGCACCGGGACGGGAGACCCATGACCGCCGTGACCCTGATCCGCTCCGCCGCCCTCTCCGGCGTCGCCGAGTACGCGTACGCCGCCACCGCCCCGGCCGGCGCGCGGCTGGTGTTCCTCGCCGGATCCTGCCCTCGACGCTGACGGCCGCACGGTCGGCGTCGGCGACCACGCCGCCCAGGCGGCCCGCTGCGTCGAGAACCTGCGCACCGCCCTCGAGGCGGCGGGCGCCTCGACGGCCGACCTCGTCAGCACCCGCGTCCTCGTCGCGTCGAGCCGGCAGGCCGACCTCGTGACGGCATGGGAGGTCGTGCGCGACGCGCTCGCGCTGCACTACCCGCCGAGCACGCTCCTCGGCGTCACCGTGCTCGGCTACGACGACCAGCTCGTGGAGGTCGAGGCGGTCGCGGCCGTCCTCGACTGACGCGTCGGCCGATCCGCCGATCCGCGACGAGCGGGCTTGCTCCTGACGCAACGTCATGTGGTCTGCTCGGGAGCACATCCCCCCTTGACCCCGAGAGGACCGCCATGCACCCGTTCCCGGCCCCACCCCGCCAGGTCCAGATCGGCGACGCCGCGGCGTTCGTCGGCATCACCCCCCTGGTCGATCCGGCACTACCACCAGATCGGCCTCCTGCCGGAGCGGCAGCGCGGCGCCGACGGCCGGCGCCGGTACGGCTACGGGGAGATCATCCGGCTGCTCTGGATCCGGCGCATGGCCGACGCCGGGATCGCCCTCGACGACATCCGCGACGCCTTCGACGGCGGCGCACCCGGTGGCGGCGCACCCGGCGGTCCCGCGTCCGACGGCGCCGCGGAGGGGATCGCCGACGTCCTCGCGCGGTTGGAGGACGCCCTCGCCGCGCAGGAGGCCGAGCTGCAGCGGCAGCGGGCCCGGGTGCAGCGCATGCGGACCCTCGGCGACCGGCTGGGACTGCTCGACGGCCTCGTCTCCGGCCGCCTCGAGGGCGCGCCCGCGGGCTCGCTCCGGCAGGACGACCTCGACGCGCTCCTCGTCACCGAACGGATCTTCGGCCCGCTCGGCGCCGCGGTGCAGGCCGGCCGCTTCCTCGCCCTGGCCGCCGATCCGGCGCTGCGCGCGGAGTCCGACCGGGTCGACGCCGCCGAGGAGGCCCTGGACGACGCGGTCGCGGTCGACGACCCGCGCGTGGCGCAGGTGGCGGCCGAGCGGCACGCCTTCGAGACCGAGCTGATGCGCGTCATCGAGGAGTCCGGCCAGCCGGAGGAGGACGACGCCCTCTTCGCGGCCTGGGACGCGCGCACCCGCCCGAGGAGGCGGCCGCCGCACGCGCCCGCCCGACGGACGGCTCCCGCGCCCGGAGCGCGGCGGACGTCATCCGGAGCATGCCCTACGACCTCTCGCCGGCCCGCGTGCGCTGCATGGAGCTGGCGATGCGCCTCGGCGCGGAGGCGGCGTCGCCGTCGGCGCCCTAGGCGAGCCGGCCTCGGGAATCCGCTGCAGGGACCGCCCGGTCGGTCGCGCCGCGATCCGTGGCGCATGATGGACATGCCGGTGCCGGCAGGCGCACCTCCGCGCGCGCCGCGCCTCTCGAGCCCGGACAGGACGTCGCGGACGTCGCCGGCCGAGCCCCTTCCCGGGCCCGTGTCCCGGCTCGCCGCCGACGGGAGGATCCCGGGCCCTGGGATCCGCCACGCAGACCGGGCGCATGCCCACGTGAGGAACCGCGATGAGCATGGAAGGCGCGGCCTGGAGCTCGCTCTACAAGATCTCGAGCACGCAGGGCGGCAGGCACAGCATCTCCCGCGCGTCGGTGCGGCGGATCATGACGTTCGCGGTGCCCTATCGGACCCAGCTCCTGGTCTTCATCTCGCTGTCCGTCGTCGGCGCCTTCCTCGCGGTCGCGACGCCCGTGCTCGCCGGGCAGGTGGTCGACGTCATCGTCGCGCGGGGCGAGGTCGCGACGATCGTCCGGCTCGCCGTCGTCATCGCCCTCGTGGCCGTGGCCGACGCCGCCGTGTCGCTCGTGACGCGCTGGTACTCGTCGCGCATCGGCGAGGGCGTGATCCTCGACCTCCGCACCGCGGTCTTCGACCACGTGCAGCGGATGCCGATCGCGTTCTTCACCCGCACGCGCACCGGTGCCCTCGTGAGCCGCCTCAACAACGACGTGATCGGCGCCCAGCAGGCCTTCAGCGGCACGCTGTCCGGCGTGGTCACGAACCTCGTGGCGCTGATCCTCACCCTCGTCGTCATGCTCGGCAGCACGTCGTGGCTCGTGACGGTCCTCGCGGTGGTCATGCTCCCCGCGTTCCTCATCCCCGCGCGGCGGATGGGCGGCCGGCTCGCCGCGCTCCGGCGCGAGGCCGCCGACCACAACTCGGCCATGAGCACGCAGATGACGGAGCGGTTCTCGGCGCCCGGCGCCACCCTGGTCAAGCTGTTCGGCCGGCCCGACGAGGAGTCCGAGGAGTTCCGCGTGCGCGCCGCCCGCGTCCGCGACATCGGGGTGCGGAGCACGATGCTGCAGTTCGTCTTCTTCACCGCGCTGATGCTCGTCTCCGCCCTCGCGCTCGCCCTGGTCTACGGGCTCGGCGGCTTCCTCGCGCTCGCCGGCCAGCTCGACACCGGCGAGGTGGTCACCCTGGCGCTCCTCCTCACGCGCCTCTACGCGCCGCTGACGAGCCTCGCGAACGCGCGGGTGGAGATCATGAGCGCGGTGGTCAGCTTCGAGCGCGTCTTCGAGGTGCTCGACCTCGAGCCGCTCATCCAGGAGGCGCCGGACGCCGTCGAGGTCCCGGCGGGACCCGTGGCCGTGGAGTTCGACGACGTGCGCTTCGCCTACCCGTCCGCGGACAAGGTGTCGCTCGCCTCCCTCGAGGAGGTCGCCACGCTGGACACCCGCGGCGGCGAGGAGGTGCTGCACGGCGTGTCGTTCCGGATCGAGCCGGGGCAGACCGTCGCCCTCGTCGGCTCGTCGGGCGCCGGCAAGTCCACGATCGCGCAGCTCCTCTCGCGCCTGTACGACGTGGACGGCGGCGCCGTGCGCCTCGCCGGGACGGACGTGCGGGACGTCACCTCCGCGTCCATGCGGGGCACCCTGGGCATGGTGACGCAGGACGGCCACCTGTTCCACGAGACGATCCTGTCCACCCTGCGCCTCGCGCGGCCGGAGGCGACCGACGACGAGGTGATGGGACGCCGTCCGCCGCGCGCGGCTCGAGCCGCTCATCCGGTCGCTGCCGGACCAGCTCGACACGATGGTGGGGGAGCGCGGCTACCGGCTCTCGGGCGGCGAGCGCCAGCGCATGACCATCGCACGGCTGCTGCTCGCCCAGCCGCGCGTCGTCATCCTCGACGAGGGCGACGGCCGCCCTCGACTCGACCTCGGAGGCCGCCGTGCAGGCGGCGCTCAGCGAGGCGCTCGAGGGACGGACGGCGATGGTGATCGCGCACCGCCTCTCCACCATCCGCAGCGCGGACCTGATCCTCGTGGTCGAGGACGGCGCGATCGTCGAGCGCGGCACGCACGACGAGCTCCTGGCCGCGGGCGGCCGCTACGAGGAGCTGCACCGGACCCAGTTCGCGGTGCAGGCGGACCCGGCGGCGGATCCGCGGGGGCTCCGCGCGAGCTGGACCGTCGCCGCTGGTAAGGCCGAGCGCCGCACCTGCCCGCGAGCGGGCGCGGACGGCGCGGATCAGGCGGGACCGAGCCCGGTGACGCCGCCCGCGACGGCCCCCGTCGTCTCCCCGTCCGGCCACCGGAGCACGACGCCCCGCTCCGGCGTCAGCCGCCCGACCTCCGCGGTCACGGCGTGCGGCGACGCCATCCGCGATCCGCCCGGCGGGTCGGCGGTGACCATCCCGAAGCCCGGGAAGCAGCCGAGCCAGTCGCCCATCGAACACGGCTCCGCCGCCGGCCGCTCCGGGGACCGGGACGTCCGCGACGTCGACGACCGCCCCGAGGCCGCTCGCCTCCGCGAGCATGCCGACCGTCCCGACGATGCCGGCCATGCTCACGTCCTTCGCCGCGGACGGGCGGGCGCGGGCCACCGTCGCGGCGAGGTCGCGCAGCTCGTGCGGCCGACGCCCCTCGGTCGAGTTCCACTGGCTCCCGTGGTGCCCGTCCTTCCAGGTCCCGGAGACGTCCACGGTCAGGCTGAGCGCGTGCCCGAGACGGCCGCCACCTCCGGGGACCCGGGTGGTCGGTCCGTCCCAGGGCGGTCACGGACAGGGCCGCGGGGACACCGATCTGCGTGTGACCGCCGAGGAGGGGTACGCCCCACGCCTCGGCGCCTCGGCGGATGCCGGCCATGACGCGGCGCACTGCGGCCGTGTCGCGGCCCGCGACCGCATCGAGCAGGCCCACCGGGGTCGCGCCCATCGCGCTGAGGTCGTTCACGTTCACGAGGACGCTGCACCAGCCCGCCCACTCGGGATCCCGCTCCACCATGGAGGGCAGGATGGCGTCGCATGCGGCGATCACGTCCGTGCCGGGGACGGGGGCCCCGTCGTCCCCGATCCACCCCGGTCCGCCGAGGGAGGCCGCGGGTCCTGTGCGCCCACGACGTGCGCGGCTCGAGGAGGGCCTCGAGGTGCGACTTCGTGGCGTCGACGATGCGCTGGTACCTGGTCGACCGGCCAGCGCATGCGCAGGTGGTCGACGCCCCCGATCAGGCAGGATCCGGTCGTCGTCCACCCGAGCCGGCGGAAGAGCGCGGAGCTGCGCGTCTGCACGGTCGCGTCGAACCGGACGGCGCCCCTCTGCTCCGCGAGGGCGCAGGCGGCCCGGACGAGGGCGGATCCGACGCCGCGCACGCCGCGCGCGGCGTCGTCGACGACGAGCCGGGAGCCCGTCCACCACCCGATGTCGCGCGCGCCGACCGGGGCGATGCGGACGCCGCCGATGACGGTCCCTGCGCGCGCGGGCGATCAGCACGACGGCCCTCGGGTCGTCGTCGATGCCGTCCGCGTCGTCGACCGCGAACAGGCCCTGCTGCTCCACGAACGCGGCGCGACGCAGGCGGCGGTGCGCATCGAGCTCGTCGGCCTCCGCGATGCCCACGATGAACTCGGCGGTCGGCGGCACGACGGGCGGCCCCATGAGGGCCGGCACGTCCAGGAGCGCCAAGGTCAGCCGCCGGCCGTCTGGCAGCGCGGAGCAGGCGCCGCAGGCGGCGCACCCCGCCTTCTGGTCCGCGCCGCGCATCCCCGCCGCCTGCAGCGCACGCGAGACGCGGAAGGTGACGTCGCGGAGCACCGCGCCGTCGGGGGCGCCGACGCCGTCCACATCGGTCGCGAGCGTGCCGCGGAGGGGCCGGAAGGGGACGATGAACGGGTAGACGCCCATGTCGATGAGCTCCTGGGCGCCCGCGACCATCTCCTCCGGATCCTCGCCGAGCCCGACGAGCAGGTACGTCGACACCTGGTTGCGGCCGAAGACGCGGACCGCCTCGCGCCAGGCCGCGCGGTACTCGTCCATCGAGACCCGCGACTTGCCCGGCATCCACTGCCGTCGCACGTCGTCGTCCATCGACTCGACGTGGATGCCGATGGACCGCGCACCGGCCTCGTAGAGGTCCGTGATGGTCGACAGCTGCGCCGGCGGCTCGCACTGCACCTGGATCATGAGGTCGGGCACCACGGCCTTGATCGCGCGCACGCAGCGCGCCAGGTGGGTCGCGCCCCGGTCGCGGCCGTTGCTGGTCCCCGTCGTCATGACCATCTGCTCGACGCCGTCCAGCCGCCACGCGGCCTCCGCCACCTCGGCGAGCATGGCCGGGGTCTTCACCGCGATGGTGCTTCCCGAGGCGAGGCTCTCCTCGATGGAGCAGAACCGGCACCGCTCGGACTCGGCGTAGCGCACGCAGGTCTGCACGACGGTCGTGGCGAGCACCTTCGCGCCGTGCAGCCGCGCGATCCTCTCGTAGGAGACGCCCTCCGCGGTCCCGCAGGTCGTAGAAGCGGGGCCGGTCGACGGCGGTGACCTCGCAGCCGGTGTCCTCGCCGTCGAGCAGGAGGCGCCCGTCGTCGACGAGGTAGGGGCTGTCCGCGGCGGCGGGGATCGCCGACTGGAGCCCGGCGAGCATCACGTGCCCGTCGTCGCTCGGTCCCGCGCCGCCCTCGCGGTGCACGGGGGCGGCGACGCGGATCCCGCGGATGGCGATGTCGACGCGCGTCGTGAGCGCGTCCCCGTCCGCCGGTCGGCCGCGCGTCGGTGTGACGGTCCCTCTCGTGATGGTCATCCGGGCACCGGTCAGACCATGTAGGTGCTGTTGATGATGGCGCCCTTGCGGGCGTAGTGGATGACCGCGTCCTGCACGTCGAGCGGGTGGCACGGGATGACGCCCGCGATGAGGGTCCTCCTCGCGCGCGCCGTGCAGGGCCAGGCCGAAGCGGCAGCAGAAGACGGTGCCGCCCTCGGCGATGAACGTCTCGAGCGCGTTGTTGATGTTGTTCTCGCCCGGGAAGCCGTCGGCGCCGGTCGTGGGGAACCCGCGGTTCGCGATGGCGTTTCAGCGATCCCGGACCGTAGAAGTACAGGACGCTCGTGAAGCCCTTCCGCAGCGCGCGGGTGGCCTGGAGGACCGCGACGAAGCTGACCGACGACTCGTGCGCGATGCCGTGCACCAGCTGGAAGTAGTGCTCGTCCTTCGAGGCCGTGTAGTCGGGGAAGATCTTCGTCGACCCGTAGATGCTGCTGCCCTTCGGCAGGGACGGGTGGGAGATCTCGTTCCGGGACCTCTCGATGTTGTCGAGGATCTGCTGGTCGATGTCGGTGTCGCTCATGGTGGTGCTCCTTCGCGGTCGGACGAGAGCCTGGGGGCGGCCGGTGGATCCGAGTCTCAGTCGCCTCTGTTGCCGCCGCCGGGCGGCCACGCGCACGTGCCCGCTTTCGTTTCCGCCCTCGATGAATGCGGGTGGAAGGCCCGGCTGAATGCGCGTTTCGGTCGATGGGGGGCCGCGCCGCGCAACGCATTCTGATTCCCGGCGTAACCAACCGGAGACGCACCGGCGACATCGACTGGGCGCACCGCAGCGATGCCGCGGACCGCTCCCGAAACGACAGGAGGCACGATGACGACGACCGTCGCGGCCGTCTCGGCGAACTTCACGCGAGACCTCCAGCAGAACTACGACCTCATCGCGACCCTCGTCGACGAGGCGCGCGGGAGCGGCGTCCAGCTGCTCGCCTTCCCCGAGGCGGCGATCGGCGGGTACCTGTCCTCGCTCGGCGACCACGGGGACACCCTGAGGACGACCACCCGCTCGCTGCCCCCCGCCATCGCCCTCGACGGGCCGGAGATCCGGCGCGTGCAGGAGATCGTCGGCGACATGGGCGGTCTGCATCGGCTTCTGCGAGCTCGCCGACGACGGCGAGACCCGGTACAACGCCGCCGTCTGCCTCGACGGCGACCGCGTGTACGGGCTCGTACCCGGAAGGTCCACCAGCCGCTCGGCGAAGAGCATGTCGTACTCCGCCGGCGACGCCTACGAGGCCTTCGACACCCCCGTCGGCCGCATCGGTCTCCAGATCTGCTACGACAAGGCCTTCCCCGAGGCGGCGCGCTCCCTGGCCGTGGACGGCGCCGAGATCATCGTCAGCATGTCCGCCTGGCCCGTCGCCCGGACGGCCACGGCCGACGACCTCCAGGAGGACAGGTGGACGTACCGGTTCAACCTCTTCGACACCGCGCGCGCCCTCGACAACCAGGCGTTCCGGATCGCCTCCAACCAGGCTTCGGCGCCTTCGGCTCCCTGCGCTACGTGGGCAACGCCAAGGTCGTCGACCCGGGCGGCAACGTCCTCGCCACCACGCTGCTCGAGGCGGGCCTCGCCATCGCCGAGATCGACGTCGAGGGCACCTTCGCCGCCATGCGCAAGGGCATGTTCCACCTCCGCGACCGCCGACCGGATGCCTACCGCACCGGGGAAGGGGTCCTGGTCGACGCCGACGACTGACGTTCCGGGTCCGCTGGCCCGACGGCACCGAGGCCTCCTGCTACTCGCCGAGCCTGGTCGTGCACGACCACCTCGAAGACGGGCGCCGAGTACCCGCTCGCCGACTTCGTCCGCCGCTCCACCACCGCCCTCGGGATCGCCGGCCAGCGCGTCCAGGCCCGCTACGGGTTCGAGTGCACCTCCGCCCGGCAGCAGCGGGACGAGATCCTCGACGCCGCGGCCGCCTTCGACGGGGGCACGGTGCGGGTGCTGGCCGATGCACCCGCCGCTGCCCGCCGAGGGGGCAGGCGCATGACGGCCCCGCGCCGCGTCGTCGACGGCACGCACGTCGAGGTCGCCGTCATCGGCGGAGGCCAGGCCGGGCTCTCCGCCAGCTGGCACCTCACCGACCGGGGCATCGACCACGTCGTGCTGGAGCGCGACCGCATCGCCCACGACTGGGCCGACCGGCGCTGGGACGCCTTCACCCTCGTCACGCCGAACTGGCAGTGCGGCGCCCTCCCGGCTACCCGTACGACGGGGACGACCCGGACGGCTTCATGACACGCGACCAGGTCCTCGCCTGGATCCGCCGCTACGCCGGCACCTTCGACGCGCCGGTCGTCGAGGGCGTCCTCGTCACCCGGCTCCGCGAGGCGCCCGCCGGCGGCTTCGAGGTCGTCACCGACCAGGGCACCCTCCTCGCCGACCAGGTCGTCATCGCCACCGGGGGGTACCACCGCCCGGTCCTGCCGGCCGCGGCAGGGCGGGTGTCCAGCTCGATCGTGCAGCTCCACTCCGCCGACTACCGCTCCCCGGAGGCCCTGCCCTCCGGCGGCGTCCTCGTCGTCGGATCCGGCCAGTCCGGCGCGCAGATCGCCGAGGACCTGTTCCTCGCCGGACGCCGGGTGCACCTCGCCCTCGGCTCCGCCCCCCGGTGTGCGCGCGCATACCGCGGGCGCGACTGCATCGCCTGGCTCAGCGACATGGGGATCTACGACATCCCCGTCCACGCGCAGGTCGGCGGGCTGACCAAGCGCGAGTCGACCAACCACTACATGACCGGCCGGGGCGGAGGCCGCGACATCGACCTCCGCGCCTTCGCGCGCGACGGCATGAGCCTCCACGGACGGCTCACCGGCGCCGACGGCACGTCGGTCGCGTTCAGCCCCACCGCCGAGGCGTCGCTCGACCACGCCGACTCCGTCATGGAGTCCATCAAGACGGACATCGACCGCCACATCGAGCGGCACGCCATCGACGCCCCCGTCGAGGCGCGCTACGAGCCCGTCTGGCGACCCGAGACCGAGGTCACCGGGCTCGACCTGCACGAGGCCGGAATCACGAGCATCGTCTGGTCCGCCGGGTTCCGCTCCGACTACTCGTGGGTGCAGGTCGGCGTCTTCGACGGCGCCGGCCACCCCACGCACCAGCGGGGCAGCACGTCGGTCCCTGGGGCTCCACCTCCTCGGCCTCCCCTGGCTGCACACGTGGGGCTCGGGCCGATTCGCGGCCATCGCCCGCGACGCGGAGCACACGGTGGGACTCATCGCCGCGGGGGCCCGACGAGAGGTGGCCGCAGCTGTTCCCGGCTAGCCTGACCCGATGGCCGAGATCACCATGGGAGCGGTCGCCGCGCACTTCGGCCGCGACATCGGACGCACGCTCGCCAAGCTCCCCGGGCATGATCGAGCAGGCACGCGACCGCGGCGTCGACCTCCTCGTCCTCCCCGACGCGACTCGTCGGCGGCTACCTCCTCGACATGGTCCACCCCGGGCCGGAGGCGCTCCCGCCCGCCGTGGAGATGGACGGGCCGGAGGTGCGCGCCGTCGCCGACATGGCCGGCGACATGACCGTCTGCTTCGGCGTCGCGGAGCGGGTCGTCGTCGAGGGGGAGGAGAGGCGCTACAACAGCGCCGTGTGCGTGCACGGCGGACGCGTCCTCGGCACGCACCTCGGCAAGGTCCACCTGCCGCTCGGCGAGTCCGAGGCGTACGCGGCGGGCAGCTCCTTCACGCCGTTCGACACGCCCGTCGGGAGGGTCGGCATGATGATCGACTTCGACAAGACCTTCCCCGAGTCCTCCCGTACGCTCGCCCTCGCCGGCGCCGAGATCCTCGCGTGCCTCTAGCGCCTGGCCGGCCAGCGTCACCGACCGCTCCGACCGCCTCCGGCACGACCGGCAGGCGCACCTGTTCGACCTCTACGACTGCGCCCGCGCTGCCGAGAACCAGCTCTACCTGGTGTCCTCCAACCAGACCGGCGTCCTCGGCGGCTCTCGATTCCTCGGCCAGGCCAAGGTCGTCGACCCCGCCGGCGAGATCGTCGCGAAGACCTGGGCGAAGGGCGGCCTCGCCGTCGCCACCGCCGACGTGCGGGCCGACGTGGCCCGCGCCCGTCGCACCATGGACCACCTGCGGGACCGCGTCCCGCACGCCTACGCCGCCGGCGTCGCGCCCGCCGGTGCCGAGTGATCGGGGAGCCCGCATGCGGATCGCCCAGGTGACCTACTCCACCAAGCCCCGCGGCGGGGTCGTGCACACCCTCGCCCTCTCCGAGGCCCTCGCGCGGCGCGGTCACGACGTCACCGTCTGGACCCTCGGCCGCGATGGCGACCGGGCGTTCTTCCGGGACGTCGACCCCGCCGTCGACGTGCGGGTCGTCCCGTTCGAGCCGCGCGACGACGAGGGGGTCGGCGGCCGCATCCAGCGATCGATCGCGACCATGCGCGATGCCTTCGCGGCCGCCCGCGTCATGGAGGCGCACGACGTCGTGCACGCGCAGGACTGCATCCCCGCGAACGCGGTGGGCCCGTGCATCCGCACCATCCACCACCTCGACGAGTTCACGACGCCCGAGCTGGTCGCCTGCCACGACGCCGCCGTCCGCGAGCCCGTCGCCCGGATCTGCGTCTCCGCCGCCGTCGCGGCCGACGTCGCCGTCGGGTGGGGCCTCCACCCCACCGTCATCCCCAACGGGGTCGACGCCGCCCGCTTCCGCCGCGCGTCCGAGGGCGCCGGGACGGAGGCGCGAGCCGCATGGCAGCGGACGCTCGGACGGTACGTGCTCGCCCTCGGCGGCATCGAGCCGCGCAAGGGCAGCATCGACCTCCTCGAGGCCTTCGCGCACCTGCACCGGACGCAGCCCGACGTCCGCCTCGTCTTCGGCGGGGGCGAGACGCTCTTCGACTACCGCGGCTACCGCGCGGACTTCGACGCCCGCGTCACCGAGCTCGGCCTCGACCCCGTGATCCTCGGCGTGGTCGACGACGAGGCGCTCCCGTCCCTCGTCGCCGCGGCCGGCGCCCTCGCCTTCGTGTCCACCAAGGAGGGCTTCGGCCTCGCCGCCATGGAGGCCCTCGCCGCCGGCGTCCCGGTCGTCGCCCGCGACCTGCCCGTGCTGCACGAGGTCTTCGGGTCCACGGTCGCGTACGCGAGCGACCCGGTCACCATCGCCGACGCGCTCGCGACCGCGCTCGCCCGAGGAGGGCCCGGCCCCGAGGCCGGCCGCTCCCTCGCCGCCGCGCATCGACTCGGGACGACGCGGCCCTGCCTCCACGAGGCGTTCTACCGGGGCGGCGGGAGAGGGCGGCGACCATGGTCAGGCGATCGATCTCGCGGATCATCACGGCGCTCGCTGAGGCCGACCCCGACCGCGTCGTCGCCGTCGACGACACCCGGGCCCTCACCGCCCGGGAGCCCGACCTCGACTCGAACCGGCTCGCCCGCGCCTACACCGCCCGGGGCGTCACCCGGGTACTCGATGGTGACCCTGGCGCTCCCCAACACCGTCGAGACGGTCGTCGCCTGCGCGGCCGTCTGGAAGTGCGGCGCGACCCCGCAGCCGATCCGGCTCGGCCTCGCGGACGAGGAACGCGCCGCGCGCTCTCAGGACCTCGTCCGGCCCGCCCTCGTGCTCGGGATCCCGTCGGCGGATCCCGGCACCCCGTCCCTCCCGGCCGCCTGGACGCCGGATCCCGCCCTCTCCGACGCCCGGCTCCCGGACGCCTGGGCCCGGTCCTGGAAGGCGCCCACGTCGTCCGGCTCCACCGGCCCCCCCAAGGTCGTGGTCGCCACGGCTCCCGCCCTCCTCGACGCCGACGTCCCCGTCGCGTCGTTCCTGCCCCGGGACCAGGTGCAGCTCGTCTCCGGCCCGCTGACCCACTCCGCCGCCTTCACCTACGCGTTCCGCGGGCTGATGAACCGGGCACCGCCTCGTCCTGCTGCCCCGCTTCGATGAGCGGCGGGTGCTGGAGGCCGTCGCCGAGCACCGGGTGACCTGGGCACTCCTCGTGCCGACGATGCTGCACCGCCTCCTCCGCCTCCCCGCCGAGGTCCGCGACGCGGCGGACCTCACCAGCCTCGAGACCGTCCTGCACCTCGGCGCCCCGTGCGCGCCGGACCTCAAGCGGCGGTTCATGGAGTGGGGTCGGCCCGGAGCGCGTCACCGAGGTCTACGCCGGGAGCGAGTCCAACGGCGTGCTCAGCATCCGCGGCGACGAGTGGCTCGCGCACCCGGGCAGCGTCGGGCGCCCCTCGGGCGGCACCACCGTGGCCGATCCGCGACCCCGACGGGACCGACCTCCCGACCGGTTCCGTCGGGCGGATCTGGCTCCATCGCGAGGGGGACGCGGCGTACCGGTACGTCGGCGGCGACTCGGCCCGCACGGCGGACGGCTGGGACACCATCGGCGACCTCGGCCACCTGGACGGCGACGGGTACCTCCACATCGCCGAGCGCGCCGACGACGTGATCCTCCGCGCCGGCACCAACGTGCATCCCACCGAGATCGAGCGGGTGCTCGAGGCGCATCCCGCCGTGCGCGGTGCCGTCGCGTTCGGCGTCCCCGACGTCGACCTCGGGCAGCGCATCGAGGCGGTCGTCGACGCGACCGGCTCGGACGTCACCGCGGAGCGGCTCCTGGCCTGGATCGCGTCCCGGCTCGACGCGTCCCGGAGGCCCGCGGCCGTCCACGTCGTCGCCTCGCCCGTGCGCGACGACGCGGGCAAGACGAGCCGCCGCGCGTTCGCGCGCCGGTACGCCGACCCGGGGGATCAGCGCGGGTAGCTCACCGCGGCCCCGGCGGTCGCGGCGCGCATCAGAGGCGGTCGCGCGCCAGGCGTCGACCGCGGCGAGCAGCTCGGCCCGGCGCTCCTCCGGCAGGAACGACGCCTCGAAGGAGTTGCGGGCGAGCAGCGCGAGCCGGTCGTCGTCGAACGCGTGCGCCGCGCGCAGCTGGCGGAGGTTCTCGCCGAGGTAGCCGCCGAAGTACGCGGGGTCATCGCTGTTGACGGTCGCGACCACGCCGCGGGCGAGGAGCTCCGGCAGGGCGCGGTACTCCGTCGAGGGTCCCGACGACGCCGAGCCGCACGTTGGAGAGCGGGCAGACCGTGAGCGGGATCCGCTCGGCGACGAGCCGGTCGACGAGCGCGGGGTCCTCGAGGCAGCGCACCCCGTGGTCCACCCGCTCCACGTGCAGCAGGTCGAGCGCCTCGTGGACGTAGGCCGGCGGGCCCTCCTCGCCGGCGTGCGCCACGGCGTGGAGGCCGAGCTCCCGGGCGCGCGCGAACACGTCGACGAACAGGGACGGCGGGTAGCCGACCTCGGCGGAGTCGAGGCCGACGGCGAGGAGCGTCGGTGCGGGCGCGGTGCGCGACGGACTCGAGGGTCGCCATCGCCTCCGCCACGGGCCGGTCGCGGAGGAAGCTGAGGATGAGGCCGCCCGAGAGGCCGTGGTGGCGCACCCGCGCGTCGCGGAGCGCGTCGAGGAGGCCGTCGATGACGTCGCCGATCGGGACGCCCCGCATCGTGTGCGCCTGCGGGTCGAACGACATCTCCACGTGGCGGACGCCGTCCGCGGCCGCCCGCTCCAGGTACGCGGCCGCGAGGTAGTGGAAGTCGCGGCGCGTCCGGAGCACGGCGGTGCACGCGTAGTAGAGGTCGAAGGAGGATCTGCAGGTCGGTGAACGCGTAGCGGGAGCGGAGGTCCTCGATGCCCGCGTACGGCAGCTCGACGCCGTTGCGCTCCGCGAGCTCGAACACCAGCTCGGGCTCGAGCGTCCCCTCGACGTGCAGGTGAAGCTCGGCGGTGGGCGGGAGCGTGGAGATCATCCGTCCACGCTAACGGGAGCCCGCTCGTAGGCTCGTCGGGTGGAGCCGTTCGAGGTGTCGGTGCGCGGGGAGCGCTGGCGGATCGTCGAGCGCGCGCCGGCCGAGGCGACGCCGGCCTACGACCTCACCTGGCTGAGCGGGCCGGGCGGCGGTGCATACGGGTTCACCGTCGGGGGGAGGGCGGCTCACGCGCGAGCAGCTGGTCGCGGAGGCGACCGCGTTCGTGGACGGCTTCTCCGAGCCCGGCGGGATCGGCGAGGACTTCCCCGGCTTCGTCCCCGGCCCGCTGCCGCGACGCGGGGTGAGTGCCGGGGTGGACCGGGGCAGGCGGGACCGCCGCGACGCGCGGGCCGTCTGCGAGCATGGCCGCATGGATCCCCACGCCGAGCCCGACCTGGTCCCCGAGCTGCTGGTCACCGACCTCGCCGCGAGCCTCGCCTTCTGGCGCGACCTCTGCGGCTTCGCCGTGGTCTACGACCGGCCGGCCGAGGGCTTCGCGTACATCGCGCGCGGCGGCGCGCACCTCATGCTCGAGCAGTCGGGCATCATCCGGAACTGGGTGACGGGGCCGCTGGAGCGGCCGTTGGGCGCGGGATCAACCTCCAGATCGCCGTCGAGGACGCCGACGTCGTCGCGGAGGCGCTCACCGCGGCGGGCGTCGTGCTCTACCTGGAGCCGGAGACGACCTGGTACCGGATCGGGGACGAGGAGGCCGGCGTCCGGCAGCTCCTCGTGCAGGATCCCGACGGCTACCTGGTGCGCTTCCAGTCGTCCATCGGGCAGCGGCCGGCGCAGGAGCCTCCCGCGGACTGACGCGGTCACGGGCGCGGTCACGGCGCCGGCCGCGCGGCCTACGCCGCGCCCTCCCCTGCGGGGTCGCGCCCGACCGCCTGCACGACGGCCGCGCCGACGAGCACGAGCAGCACCACCGCCGCCGAGGCCGCGTAGACCCCGCGATACGGCGCGGCAGGTCTGCTGAGCTCGGCGATGAGCAGCCCGGCCAGCACGGATCCGACCCGCCGCGTGTTCGTGAACAGGCCGGACGCGAGGCCCGGGTTCGCGAAGGCGTCCTGGAAGACGGTCAGGCCGACGCCGGCCACCGACGCGAAGAACCACGCGTTGAGCGGCTGGAGGGCGAGCAGCTGCCACGGCTCCCGGGCGGCCGCCGCGAGCGCGTAGTACACGATCCCGCAGGCCCAGCCCGTGCCGAGCAGCACGCGGGTCGACGTGCCCTCGTGGCGGCCCCATGATCAGCAGCGCGGGGATCTCCACGAGCGCCGCGGCGCCCAGCACGATGCGGCGGCCCAGGCGATCGGCGCGTCCAGGTCGTCGGCGACGAAGAGGGCCAGCACGGTGACGGTCGCGCTGTTCGTGGCCTGCAGCAGGGTGAACGCCGTCACGACCCGCCACCTGGACCAGCCGCGCAGCTGAGCGAGGAGCGACGGCCGGACCTCGGCCGGGTCGCGCGCGGGCACCGGCCCATGGCGGCGGAGGAGGAGCAGGGCGGTGACGACGTTGACGCCGCTGATCCCGAGGAGGAGCAGGAGGGCCGACGGCGTCCCGGCCGCGCCGGTCACGAGCGTCGCGAGCGGCGGCCCGACCACCCAGGCCGACGACACGATCGCGCGCGTGCGGATGATCCGGTGGGCGGCGCCCCCTCGTGGCGCAGCTGCGCGAACAGGAGGGTCGATCCCGACGCCGGGCGGCCCGCCCAGGACGACGAGGGCGATCACCGCGACGGGCAGCGCCGTCGTGACCGTGAGGACGATCACCAGGGCGACCCCCGTGACCGCGCAGACCACGAGGGGACGGAGGTAGTCGCCGCGGCGGTCGGCGAAGGTCGGGATCAGCAGCGACGCCACGAAGCCGCCCGCGTTGTAGACGCCCAGGACCACCCCCACCTGCGCGGGGCTGGCGCCGTAGAGCGAGACGAGGAGCACGGCGAGGAGCGGGTTGAGGACGGCGAACTGCAGCGCCCAGGACCACGCGGCCGTCGGCCACAGGAGCCGCCCCGGGTGCCGCTGCGGCGGGTGCGGGGATCCTCGTCCGAGCCGCTCCCGCCCGCCGTCGCCATGACGCCACTCAAGCGGGTTCGGGGTGGGGGCGCCAGTGCCGCCTGCGGGGTCGCCTCACCCGCGGTGCACCCGGTCGACCGTGCGGCGATCCGCGAGGCCGCGCGCTTCCCCGCGCGCCGAGGCGGTCGTAGGCTCCGGACGAGGCGGCCCCGACCGCCCGGAGGAGGCGACGATGACGCGCACGGTGCGGTTCGACCACGTGGGGATCACGGTCCGGGACCTCGAGGGGGCGATCGCGTTCTTCGTGTCCTCGGCCTGGAGGTCGAGGGGCGCACGGTCGTGGAGGGCGGCTTCATCGACACGGTGACGGGCATCCCGGACGCCCGGTCGGAGATCGCGATGCTGCGGACCCCCGAGGGCGGCACGGCCGTGGAGCTGTCCTCGTTCGCGCGGCCCGACGCGGTGCCCGGGTCGCCGCGCGCGCTCGCCAACGAGCTCGGGATCCGCAGCGTGGCCTTCGAGGTCGACGGGCTGGCGGCGCGCGTCGCGGCGCTCGCCGAGGACGGATACCGGCCTGGCTTGGCGGGATCGGCGAGCACGAGGGCGTCTGGCGGATGGCCTACGTGCGCGGCCCCGAGGGCATCACGGTGGCGCTCGCGGAGCGCGTCGGCTGAGGTCGGTGCGCGGAGCGGCTCAGGAGCCGTCGCCCACGAGCGGGCCGCCGCCGCCGCCATCGAGCCGGGCGACGATGGCGCGGAGCGCGTCCGCCTCGATGCGCAGGGCGTCGGCGCCGCGGGAGGTGAGGGCGACCCAGGCCTTGCTGCGGCGGCCGTCGTAGCCGCGGCGCGTGGTCACGTAGCCGGCGCTCGACAGGACCTCGAGGTGCCGCCCGAGGTTCCCGTCGGTGAGGTCGAGGGCGCCCTTTGAGGAACCGGAAGTCGGCCAGTTCGCCGGCCTCCAGCAGCACGGTCAGGATCCCGAGGCGGGTGCGCTGGTGCACGGCGTCGTCCAGCGACCGGAAGGCGGAGGCGTGGTCGGGCGTCTCCTCGGGCGTCTGGTCAGGCACGTGGCGCCCGCGCGTGATCCGGTCCTCCCGGCGCCAGGCGAGGAGCCCCATGCCGAGCACCGCGAACCCGATGATCAGGAGCACGACGTCGTCCGCCGACGCGCGGATGAGCGGGTCGCCGGTGACGAGCCGGCCGTAGGGCGGCGATGGCGTCCTCGAGGAGCGGGCGGCTGCGGGGATGGCGACGACCGCGACGACCGCGCCGGTGATCCACTGCCGCCGGTCCTCCAGGCGCCACCCGACCGCGAACAGCAGCACGCCGAGGAGGAACGCGGGTCCGAGCAGGAGCGGCACGATGACGAGGGTCGCGGCGCCGCACGCGACGAGCACCACGACGCCGATGCGCTCCCGGCCCATGCCCGAGGCCCTGGCGGGCGAGAGACGACCCGCAGGGCCAGCCAGAGGGCGACCGCCGCGAGGACCGTGACCACGGATCCGGACGCCGGGCCGGCGACCGGCAGCGCGCTGCCGACGAGGAGCGCGACCAGCGCCACGGCCGCGCCGACGACGATGAGGGGGATCGAGGACGCGCGTCGCAGGGCGTGCACGCTGCGCGTGGAGGTCGATCGTGCGGGTCGTCATGGTGCTCCTCCTGTCGGTCGCTCTGTGATGCAGAGCCTTTCACTCTGCGACGCAGAGCGCAAGGGGAGGAGGGCGGTCGAGGGCCGTGACGGCGGTGCGCGGGCTCGCTGATCGGAGCGACGCGCGGAGGCGGCGCGCCGGCTAGCAGGCGCGGGCTCGCCCGCCGGGCCGGAGCGGCGCGTGCGGCTCCGACGCCGGCCGCGGGCTCGCCCTCCCAGGACTCGAGCTGCCAGTCCGCGCCGGATCCGACGAGGACGACGACGCCCGTGTTCTCGAGCGGGTGGTCGGCGACGAAGGCCCCGTCGACGCCGTGCGCGCGGAGGCCCGTCCACGAGCGGATGGCGGCGCCGTGGCTGACGAGCGCGACCGTGCCGTGCCCCGAGGCCTCCGCCTGCGGCGACGACGGCGTCGAACCGCGCCGCGAACCCGTGCCCCGTCTCGCCGCCGGCCAGGCGCAGGTCGTGCTCGCCGTCGACCCACCGGACCATCGTCTCGACGTACTCCGTGACGGCCGCCCGGTCGCCGCGACATCTCGAGGTCTGCCTGGAGGAGATCGCGCGGATCCCCGCGCTCTCGACCGGCGTGAGGCCGAGCGCCTGCGCGCAGCGGCGCGGCCGTCTCGTGGGTGCGCCGCATGGTGGAGACGTGGATCCGGCCGATGTCCTCGCCCTGGAGCGCACCCGGCAGCAGCGACGCCTGGGTGCGGCCGAGCTCGGTGAGCCCGGGGCCGGGGATGCGGGTGTCGAGGAGGCCGGCGACGTTCGAGCTCGTCTGGCCGTGGCGGATCAGGATCAGGCGCATGACCCCGACGCTACCGGGAGGCGCCGCGGACAAGGCGACGGGAAGGGCCCCGCGGATCCGAGGATCCGCGGGGCCCTTCCCGTGCGCGTGACGCGCGGCGTGCTTACGCGAACGTCTTCGCGTCGATGACGAAGCGGTAGCGCACGTCCGACTTGAGGACGCGGTCGTAGGCCTCGTTGACCTGGTCGGCCGAGATCGAGCTCGGTCTCCGGGACGATGCCGTGCTCGGCGCAGAAGTCGAGCATCTCCTGCGTCTCGGCGATGCCGCCGATCATGGAGCCGGCCCAGCTGCGGCGCGCGGGGATGAGCGCGAACGCGGGGATCTCGAGCGGCTCCGACGGGGCGCCGACGTTCACCAGCGTGCCGTCGATCGCGAGCAGGCCGATGTACTTCGACATGTCGAGCTTCGCGGAGACGGTGTTGATGATCAGGTCGAACGAGCTCGCGAGCTCCTCGAACGTGGCGTCGTCGCTGGTGGCGAAGTAGCGGTCGGCGCCGAGGCGGAGGCCGTCCTCCTTCTTGGAGAGCGTCTGCGAGAGCACGGTGACCTCGGCGCCCATGGCGTGCGCGATCTTCACGGCCATGTGGCCGAGCCCGCCCATGCCGACGACGGCGACCTTGGTGCCGGGGCCCGCGTTCCAGTGGCGCAGCGGCGAGTAGGTGGTGATGCCGGCGCAGAGCAGCGGGGCGACCTTCTCGACGTCGAGGGACTCGGGACGCGGAGCACGAAGTCCTCGTCGACGACGACGGCCTCGGAGTAGCCGCCCTGCGTGATGGTGCCGTCGGCCGGGTCGGTGCCGCCGTAGGTCTGGATGTTGCCCTTCAGGCAGTACTGCTCCTGGCCGGCCTTGCACTGCTCGCACTCCTTGCAGGAGTTGACCATGCAGCCGACGCCGACGAGGTCGCCGACCTGGTGCTTCGTGACGTCGGAGCCGACCTCGGTGACGCGGCCGACGATCTCGTGGCCGACGACCTGCGGGTAGGCGATGGGGCCCCACTCGCCGCGGACGGTGTGGATGTCGGAGTGGCAGACGCCGAGTAGGCGATGTCGATGGAGACGTCCTTCGGGCCGACGTCGCGGCGCTCGATGGTGGTCTTGGTGAGGGGATCGGTGGCGGACGTGGCCGCGTAGGCGTTGACGGTGCGCATGGTTCTCCTTGAGCTGTCCGGTGGGGAGGGGGAGGATCGGGTCGATCCGGCCGCGCCCTCTTCGGATGCGGTACCCCTCGACGGTACGCCTGCCCGGGGCCCCGCCCCGACCGGCGGCGCCGATCCGGGCGCGGGCGGATAGCGTGGCGGGATGCCCGCGCCCTCCTCCCTCGGCCCGACGACGACGCGATCGGGGCCGGTCACGGGCCTCGCGGACGGCGACGTGATCCGCTACCTGGGGATCCCCTACGCGACGGCCGGGCGCGGCGAGCCGCCGGTGCCCGCGCGGCCCGCCCGAGGATCCGACGGCGAGGCGCTCGTGCTCGCGGCCGTGCAGCCGGCGCCCGCGTGCCCGCAGCCGTCGTCGCGCATCCTCGACACGCTCATGCGCGGGGCGCTCGCGGGCGTCGCGCGCTCCGAGGACTGCCAGCGGCTCTCCCTCACCCTGCCCGCCGACCTGCGGCCCGGCGAGACGCTGCCCGTCATCGTGTGGTTCCACGGCGGCGGGTACACGACGGGCGCGGGCGACCTGCCCATCCACGACCCGCGCGCGCTCGTCGTGGAGCAGCGCGTGATCGTGGTGGCCGTGACGGCGCGGCTGGGGCTCCTCGGCTTCGGCGGCGGGGGATCCGGAGGGCGCCGCCCGCACGACGGCCCGCCCGCGAACCTCGGGCTCCTCGACCAGCTCGAGGCGCTCCGCTGGGTCCGCGACTCCATCGCCGCGTTCGGCGGCGACCCGGGGCAGGTCACGGCGATGGGGCAGTCGGCGGGCGGTGACGCGATCCTGCACCTCATGATCAGCGACGGCGCGCGCGGGCTCTTCCGCCGGGCGATCGTGCAGAGCCCGCCGGTGGGGATCACGGCCGGGCGCGAGCGCATGTTCCGGGCGATGGCGCGCACCACGCGCACGCTCGCGGCCGACGCCCCGCTCGCCGACGTGATGCGCCGCCAGGCGCGGGCCGAGCGGGCGTCGTGGGCGTCGGGGATCCGCGCGGGACTGCCGTGGGGGCCGCGCTACGGTCACGCGCCGCTGCCCCCCGAGGCCGACCGGGAGGCGGCGTGGGCCGCGATCGCGCCCGACGTGGATCTCCTCATCGGCACCACGCGCGACGAGACCGCCATGTACCTCCCGGCGCTCCCTGTGGTCGCGCCGCTGCTGCGCGTGCCCGTCGTCGGCCGGGCGCTCCGGGCCGTGCTGATGCGCGCGGTCGTCCGGCCGACGACCCGCCTCGTCTACACGTGGCCCGTCACCGCGTTCGCCGCCCGCCACCGCGCCGCGGGCGGGCGGGCCGTGCGGTACGTGCTGCGGGCGGCGCCCGCGTCGAGCCCCATCGGCGCCGGCCACACCTCGGACGTGCCGCTGGTCCTCGGCACGCGGGAGGCGTGGACGTCGATGGACCTCGTGGGGACCGCCGCGTGGCCGGAGGTCGCGGCGCGCGGTCGCGCGGTGCGGCGCGTGTGGGCCGACTTCGCGCGCACGGGCGGGGTCGCCGCCGACGTCGACGCGCGCGCCTGCGGGATGCGGTTCGACCGCGGCGGACGGCGGTCGAGCTCCGCCGACCTCGGCTGATCCGGTCGACGGCGCCGGGCTCGGGAGCCGCGCGGTGCCGCGCGGCCGCGCCCGCGCGTCAGGCCCGCACGGGCACCGGCGCCCCCGCCGGGTCGGCGAGGTCCCGCGCGAGCTCGCGCACGGCGGCGCGTCCCGCCCGGTTCGCGCCCACCGTGGACTGCGACGGCCCGTAGCCCACGAGGTGCACGCGCGGCTCCCGGGCCGCGCGCGTGCCCACCAGCGGGATCCCGCCGAGCGGTCCGCGCAGGTCGAGCCCCTCGAGGTGCGAGGGAGGCGCGGAACCCGGTGGCCCACAGGATCGCGTCGACGCTGGTCGACGACCCGTCCGCCTCGACGACGTGCCGCGCGCCGACGGCCCGGAACAGGGGACGGCGGACGAGGACGCCGCGGTCGCGCGCGGCCCGCGCGTAGCCGGTCCAGCCGAGGCCCGTGTACGAGACCACGCTGCGCGGCGGCCGTCCCGCGGCGGCGTCCGCGGCGACGCGGCGCTCGACGTCGACGCCGTCCTCGCCGGGGCTGAACTCGTGGTCGAGGAAGACGGGCTCGCGGCGCGTGTACCAGAGGGTGTCGGTCACCCGGCTGATCTCCTCGAGGAGCTGGACGGCCGAGATGCCGCCGCCCACCACGGCGACGCGCATGCCGGCGAACGCACGGGCGTCCACGTAGTCGCGCGTGTGCAGCTGGACCCCGAGGAACCCGTCGCGGCCCGGGATGTCGGGGATCACGGGCGCGTCCCAGGTGCCGGTCGCGTTCACGACGGCGGCGGTGCGCCACGACCCCGCCGTCGACGTCACCCGCAGGTCGCCGCGCGGATCCGCGTCCACGGGCGCCACCGAGAGCACGCGCACCGGGCGCAGCAGCGGCAGGCCCTCCTCCCGCTCGTAGTCGGCGAAGTACCGCGGCACGGCGGTGCGGCTCGGCTCCGTCGGGTCGACGGGCGGGACGGGCATCCCGGGGAGGCCGAAGATCCCGTTGACGGTCGCCATGCGCAGCGACTCCCAGCGGTGCTGCCACGCGCCGCCGGGGCGCGGGTTCGCGTCGACCACGGCGAAGGAGCGCCGGGCGCCGGGGTCCTCGAGCGCGGACGCGAAGCCGCGCAGGCGGAGGTGGTGGGCGGCGGACAGCCCCGCCTGGCCGCCGCCGATGACGGTGACGGCGGCCCGCGGGAAGGGTCCGGCGCCCGGGTCGCTCACGCTGCCGGGCGGGACGCGTCCGCGTCGAGCGGTGCGGTCGCGACCAGGCGGCGGATCTCGTCCGCGTCCACGTTCGCCCCGAACAGCGGGTGCCCGGGCTCGAGCACGCGGCCGGCGGCGAGCGGTCCGATGTCGACCGGGTCGAACCCGAAGGCGTCCACCAGGGCCGCGACGGCGGCGCGCGCGGCGGGGTCGTCGCCCGCGAGCGCGATGCCCTTCCGCCCGGGCGCGCCGGTGGGACGCGGTCCCTCGTCGAGGTCGTGGTACCCCATGTGGTTGAACGCCTTGACGACGGTGGAGGCGGGCAGGTGGTCCGCGACGAGCTCGCTGGTGGAGGAGACGGGGTCCGCCAGGTCAGCGCGGTGGCCGTCGACCTCCCACCAGTAGTTCATGGCGTCGATCACCAGCCGGCCCGCGAGCTCGGCGGCCGGGACGCTCGCCAGCTTGCCGAGGGGGAGGGCGAGGATCACGACGTCGGCACGGGCCGCGGCGTCCGCCGAGGTGGTGGCGACGGCGCCGGGGGCCAGCACGTCGACGATGAGCTCGATGCGCGCGGGATCGCCGGAGCCGGAGATGAGCACCGGGTGCCCCGCGGCGACGGCGCGTCGCGCGAGCACCGTGCCGACCTTGCCGGCGCCGAGGATCCCGACGGTGACGGGCGTCGCGGCGCTCACGCGGCCACCGCCTCGCGGGCGACGGCGGAGGGGATGTCGGTTCCGGTGTCGATGCCGGTCGCGCGGTGCTGCATGCTCGTGCTCCTCTGTGTCGACACGTCAACTATCCGCCGATGTGGTGGACATGTCAACTCCCGGTCCGGCGCTCCGCCCGGCGGGCCGACGCGCAGCTGACCGGCGCCGCCGCCGATGTCAAGGGGTAGGCGGCGTCCGGCGGCCGGTGTGTGCTGGATGGACCGACCGGATGGAGCGACATGCAGGCGATGGTGTACCGCGGGCCAGTACAGGATCCGCGTCGAGGAGAAGGACATCCCCCGGATCGAGCATCCGAACGACGCGATCGTGCGGGTCACCCGGGCCGCGATCTGCGGATCCGACCTGCACCTGTACCACGGGCTCCTCCCGGACACGCGGGTCGGCACCACCTTCGGGCACGAGTTCATCGGCGTCGTCCACGAGGTAGGCCCCTTGGTGGAGAGCCTGTCCGTCGGCGACCGGGTGATGGTGCCCTTCAACATCTACTGCGGGTCGTGCTTCTTCTGCGCCCGCGGCCTGTATTCGAACTGCCACAACGTGAACCCGAACGCCACGGCCGTCGGCGGCATCTACGGCTACTCGCACACGACGGGCGGCTACGACGGCGGCCAGGCGGAGTACGTGCGCGTGCCGTTCGCCGACGTCGGGCCGCAGCTGATCCCCGACGACATCCACGACGAGGACGCCCTCCTCATGACCGACGCGCTGAGCACCGGCTACTTCGGCGCGCAGATCGGCGACATCGCCGAGGGCGACACCGTCGCGGTGCTGGGTGCCGGTCCCGTCGGCCTGTACGCCGCGCTGTCGGCGTGGTTCATGGGCGCCGGCCGCGTGATCGTCGTCGACCAGCTCGACTACCGGCTGCGGAAGGCCGAGTCGTTCGCGCACGCCGAGACCCTCGACTTCTCGGCCGTGAAGGACACCGTGCTGGAGCTCAAGCGCGTGACCGGCGGGCTCGGCGCCGACGTCGTCATCGACGCCGTCGGGGCGGAGGCCGACGGGCACGCGCTGCACCAGATCACCGGCACGAAGGTCAAGGTGCAGGGCGGATCGCCCGTCGCGCTGAACTGGGCGATCGACGGCGTCCGCAAGGGCGGCACCGTCAGCGTGCTGGGCGCCTACGGGCCCGTCCCCGCCGCCATCAAGTTCGGCGACGCCGTGAACGAGGGCATCACGATGCGCATGAACCAGGCGCCCGTGAAGCGCCAGTGGCCGCGGCTCTTCGAGCACATCCGCGCCGGGCACATCACGCCGCGCGACATCGTGACCCACCGGCATCCCGCTCGAGCACATCGCGGAGGGGTACCGCACGTTCTCCGCGAAGCTCGACGACTGCATCAAGACCGTCATCACGTTCGACGAGGACTAGGAGCCGACGATGCCGTACCGCGCGAGCGACCACCACCGCCCGATCGACGCCGATGCGCTCCGGGCGCGCATCCCCGGCTGGGGCACCGACCTCGACCCCGCCGACCGCCCGGCGTTCCCGCGCGAGCGCACGGATCTCGTCTCCGGCGCCCACTGGGACATGCCGGAGGCCCAGGAGCAGCGCACCCCGCGCGAGCGCTCCATCGAGCACACCGAGATGCCGCCCGTGTTCGGCACCGTCGCGCCCCTGCACGGCGTCTCGGGCGCCATCAAGCGCGTCGCGTACGCCCGCTTCAGCGAGGGCCGCTCGGTGCACTGGCTGCTGCTCATGCTCGGCGACCGGGTGGACGCGGCGGGAGCGCACCTCGGATCCCTCGTGACCGGGCGACCGGACGACCCCCTCACCGAGACGGGCGTGCTGAGCGAGCCGCGGCACCACCCGGTCTCGTCGCGGGTCGGACGCGGGCGGACGGACGTGAAGCACTTGTGGATGGACCCGCTGATCGTCGGCGCGTGGCCCATCGCGGCGGTGGCGGTGCTGCTCGTGGCGCGGCGGAGGCGCCGCTGACCTCGGTCGCGTCGGGGATCAGCCGCCCTGCACCCGCACGGGCCCGGCCCCGCGGTCGCCGAGCGCGTCGTCGGGGTTGAGGAGGCCGCACGCCTTCATCGACAGGCAGCCGCAGCCGATGCAGCCCGTGAGCTCCCGCTCCAGCCGCTCGACGCTCCGCCGCCGCTCCTCGAGCAGGCGCTTCCACCGGCGCGACGCGCGCTGCCAGTCGGCGTGGCTCGGCGGGCGGTCGAGCGGCACGTCGTCGAAGGTGGCCTGCACGTCGGCGAGCGGGATGCCGAGCCGCTTCGCCACCGTGATCAGCGACACCCGGCGCAGCATGTGCCGCGCGTACCGGCGCTGGTTGCCGGCGGTGCGCTCAGCGGCGATGAGGCCGAGGTCCTCGTAGAAGCGGAGGGCGGACGCGGCCACCCCGGTGCGGCGGCTCATCTCGCCGACCGTGAGGAGCTCGCCCGGCGCGTGCCGCGGCCCTGCCTGCGCATCCGCCACGACGTCTCCCCTCGATTGACCTCAAGGGTACGTGAGGTTCTACCCTGGAGACCATGCGCATCCCCACCTCCGCCGCCGCGTCGGCCCCCACCCGCGAGGACGCCCTGTGACCTACGTGATCGCCCTGCCGTGCGTCGACGTCAAGGACCGCGCCTGCATCGACGAGTGCCCGGTGGACTGCATCTACGAGGGCGAGCGGTCGCTCTACATCCACCCGGACGAGTGCGTGGACTGCGGCGCCTGCGAGCCGGTGTGCCCGGTCGAGGCGATCTACTACGAGGACGACCTGCCGGAGAAGTGGTCGGACTACTACACGGCGAACGTGGAGTTCTTCGCCGATATGGGCTCGCCCGGCGGCGCCACCAAGATCGGCGTGACGCACTCCGACCATCCGGTCATCGCCGCCCTCCCGCCCCAGGGCGAGCACGCGTGAGCGCGGATCCCGACCTCTTCAAGGCCGCCTTCCGCGGGCACCCCGCCGGCGTCGCGCTCATCACGGCGCGCACCCCGGATGGGCCCTCCGGCCTCACCGCGTCGAGCGTCGCCTCGCTCTCGGTCGACCCGCCGGCGCTCTCCTTCTCCGTGACGCGCGCCACGGGATCCGCAGGGGCGATCCTCGAGGCCGACACCTACCTCGTGCACCTGCTCGGCGGTCAGCACGCTGCCCTCGCCCGGGCCTTCGCGGTCTCCGGCTCCCCGCGCTTCACCGCCAAGCAGGGGTTCCAGGAGCTCCCGACCGGTGAGCCGCTGCTCGCCGACGCCCGCGCCGCCCTCCGCTGCCGCACCCTGCAGACCGTGCCCGTGGGCGGATCCGTGCTGGTCGTCGCCGAGGTCCTCGACGTCATCCTCGGCGAGCCCGCCCCGCCGCTCGTCTACCGCGACCGCCGCTTCCACCTGCTCGAGGACGACCACCCGGAGCTGTAGGCCCGGGCGGTCGCCCGCCGATCCGCCGCCCTCGGTCAGCGGCGGACGGGACCACCCCATCCGCCGGGACTCTCTGGCAGGTATCGCGGTCTCGACTCCTCCGCGGTCGGGTCCGGCTCGACCTCGCGGCCCTCGGGGGCGGCGCGGAGGAGCGAGTCGCAGATGCGGGCGATCTGACGTGCCAGATCGGGAGCGGCGCCAGCGTGGGGGTCCTCCCTGGCCACGAACCCGGCGATGTCGTCGATCGTCTTCCTGATGAGCGCGCCGGCGCCGCGCAGTCCCCATGACTCTGCCTCGGCGATGAGGTGCGCGAGCCGGATGTCCGCATGCTCGCGCCGGCCAGCCACGTGCAAGGCCACGACCGGATCGACGTCCTGGTGCAGCTGGGGTACGACGTCGTATGCGGGTGCCAGGGTCGTCGATCCGTCCGGACGGTGTAGCAGGGAGAGGTTCTTGGCATGCATGTCGAGGTTCCCGACCGCGACCGAGAGGGTCATCATCCGCGCGAGGCGGGCGAGCGACCCTCCATCGGCCTGGCGCGCGATGCCGGCGATGGCCGCGAGTCCCGGATGCCCCTCATCCTCGTACTTCCCGTCACCGCTCATGCCGAGCGCCTGGTTGAAGTCCTCCTGGTGGACGCGCCCATCGGGAGAGCCCGGATCCCGGTCGTACCGCTCGATCACGAGCGCGGACGTGGCACCGAACGTCCTGATCTCGGTCCCGTACTCGAGCAGCCCCAGGCTGCGGGCGATGCGGGCGCCGTACTCCTCGTCGAAGATGAGGGTCGGCATGGTCATGATGATCGGCTTGATGATGTGGGTTGAGGGGAAGCCGTCGAGGGGTTCCGCCCATCCGGATCCGGTCCAAGCCAGGACGATCTTGTCCTGCACGCCGGCGAGCGAGGACATTCGGCGGGCGGTCACGTTGCCCAGCGGCGCCGATCGGACCGAGCGCAGCAGCTCCTCCACGCGGTCGTCGTCGGCGGGGGTCGCCTCGGGTACCCGTGGCTCATCGGGCCCCTCGGGTGTCCCAGATGCACAGCGCGCCCGCCACGTCCCGTCCGTACCGGGCGAGCATGCCGATCGTGTAGTCGGAGGAGACGCCCGCGCGTCGTGCCAGGCTCGACCTGGCTCGTCCCTCCGGCAACAGCTCGTCGAAGAAGTTGCGGCGCATGGCGGCATCCGACGGGCGCGCGCGGGTGACGAGCGGGACGGCGACGGAGAGGAGCCGGCTGCCGACGCCGTGGGCGGCCACCGCGGACGGGGCGGCGACGAAGTCGAAGCCGCCGCGCTTCTCCACGAGCTCGCCCAGCCGCTCGCCGTACAGCTCGACCGCGAGCCGCATCAATCCGCCTCCGCCGCGTCGGCGATATCCGCGGTGAGGGTCAGGCCGGTCTCGGGCGAAGTCGAACAGCCGTTCGAGGGCCTTGATCGACTTGCCCAGCTCCATCTCGGCGATGTAGCTCTGCCTGACGTCGAGGGCTGCAGCCAGCTCGCGTTGGGTCAGGCCGCTCTGCAGGCGCGCCTCTCGGAGGACCAGGCCGAGGGTGGTCGGGTCCTTGATGGGGGCCGTCCGCATCTCGTCTCCCATCGTGTGAGCGCAGACCTTCTTGATCCGCTTATCCGGATCACCGTAGCTCATCCGATTTTTCGGATCAATGCCGGCTATCCGAAGGGATCGTGGTCGGACGTGGGGTCCCGACCCTCTCCGTCAGGCGTTCATGAACTCCGAGGGCTCCAGCGCGCGCTCCACGATGCGGACGTCGCCGATGGAGCCGGGGAACACGTGGTCGAGCTGGCCGCCGTAGTGGTTGGCGCCGACGAGCCACGACCTGCCGGCCGAGGCGAGCCCCCGGTTCGGCGTCGTGGGGTTCCGCACGACCGGGTTCCCGTCGACGTACATGGTCGTGTGCTGGCTGTCGTTCACCACGGCGACGTGCCACCACGTCGCCGCCGGCAGCTCGTGCGACCAGCTCGTGAGGGATCCGTCCTGGCTGGTCGGGTAGACGCACCACTGCATCTCGCGGCTGCCGGAGACGGTGAGGACCACGGCGGGCTCGTCCGGGTCGCCCGAGGAGGCCGCCTTGCCGGCGTCCCTCGCGGACGCCGACTGGGAGACGATGGAGCTCCAGGCGTCTCCGCCGCCGTAGCCCTCGGGGATCCGCAGGTAGGCCTCGAACGTGTAGCCCTGGCGGAACGTGGCGGAGTCGAGCGGGGCGCCGTCGACCGTGCGGAGGTGGTCGCCCGAGGCCTTGCCGCCCGTGAGCGTCAGGCTGCCGGCGCTCGGCGAGTAGTCGTGGTGCTCCGCGGAGAAGCGCAGCGACCCGGGGGCGGCGCCCGCCCGGTTCGCGACCACCAGGTCGTTGCCGTGACCGGAGGCGTCGGGGATGCGGGTGGCCGAGCCGAGCGCGGATCCGTCCGGCTGCCCGTCGAAGCGCCAGTACGCGACCGTGCCGGGGACGAGCATCGCGGCGGCGGGGCGGGGGGCCCGTGCGGGGACCGGCGCGAAGCCGGCGAAGCGCCGCGCGAAGTCGACGGACACGGTGAAGCGGTCGACGTCGCCGGAGAGCTGCGCCTCCTCGTCCGCCAGCTCGTTGCCGGTACCGAGGCCACCGCCCAGGATGAAGGGCGAGAGGGTCTCGACGTCGATCGCGTCCCGCTCGAGGTCCACGTGGTACAGCCGGATCATCCCGGCGCCGCCGTAGTAGCGGTCCTGGTAGTTGACGAGGTGCAGGTCCACGTCGTGGCCGGCGCGGTTCACGAGCGTCGTGCGGCCGGGCTTCCAGTAGTGGCCGTTGAGCGTGAGGAAGACCTGGTCGTGGTCCGCGATGAAGGAGTCCCAGAGGCCCTGGCCGTGGTCGTCGAGGGCGGCGGATCCGTCGGGCCGGGAGTCGACGATCGCGTGGGCCGTGAGGATCACCGGCAGCGTCGGGTGCGCCGCGAGCACGCCGCGCGCCCACTCCACGCCGCGGGCGCTGGTGCGCCAGTCGAGGGCGAGCACGAGCCAGTCGCGGCCGCCCGCCGTGAAGGTGTGGAACGTGTTGTAGCCGTCGGGGCTGGAGCCGCGGAAGCTCGGCGACCTCGCGAAGCGCTTCGGGCCGAACGCGTCGAGGTACGGCGTGCGGCCGCGCTGGTCGTCGCTGTCGCCCGGCACGTCGTGGTTGCCCGCGAGCACGCTGTAGGCCGCGCCCGCGCGGTCGAGGAGCGTGAACTGCGCGCTCGCGGCCTGGATCTCCGCGGCGGCGCCGTTCTGGGTCACGTCGCCGAGGTGCGCGAGGAAGACGATGTTGTGCCGGTCGCGCTCCGCGAGCACGTACCGCAGGGAGGCCTCGAGCGGCTCCGGGTGGATCGCGGCGCCGTCGAACAGGTACTGCGTGTCGGGCAGCACGGCGATCGTGAAGCGCGGCGACGCCGTGTCGGGCTTCCAGCGCGCGCGGGGCCCCTGCTGCGCGATGGGCGCCTTCACGGCACTGGCGCCGAGCGCGTCGTCGGATGCGGTCGCGGCCACCGCGGGCAGCGCCCCGCCGAGGCCGGCCACGCCGAGCGCGCCTGCCGCGCCGCTCGTGATGAGGAAGCCGCGGCGGGAGAGCGCGGAGGAGGAGGGAGACGTCGTCGGGTCCTGGGTCACGGGGGACGACGGTAGGCGCGACGGGTGAACGCGATGCGGCACCGCGGTGGACGGGTGGCGGCGGGGATGGGGCGTCGCGGGCCGAGGCCGCGGTCCGGTCAGGGCCCGGAGACGACCAGAACCGCCCCGAGCAGCGCGGGCACCGCGCCCAGCGCCGCGAACGCGCCCGCGAGGAGCAGCGCGACGTCCGGCCGGGCCGGACGCTCATCGCGCCGGGCGGATCCGACGAGCAGCCGCGTCGCGAGCGCGACCACCACGATGCCGCCGAGCGGGATCACCGCGAGCGGCAGGAGGCGCCCGCCCGCGGATCCCCACGCCGGGAGGAACGCGATCGGCACCGCGCACGCAGCCGCCGCGAGGGCGACGACGGCGACGACGCGCAGCCGGCGGACGCGGCGCTCGGGATCCCCCGACCGGGCGGACGGACGCGCGGTCACGCGGCCGGCGGCTGGATCAGGTCCCACGGCGCGCCGTACGGGGTCCTCGAAGACCGCGACGGTGCCGTACGGCTCGTGACGCGGCTTCTCCTGGAAGACGACGCCGTGCGCGAGCATCCGCGCGTGCTGGGCGGCGAAGTCGTCGGTCTCGAGGAAGAACGCGACGTCATCGCCGGCCTGGTGGCCGATGCGGTCGGCGTCGTCGCTGAGCGCGAGGACGAAGCCGGCGCCCGGGCCCGCGGGTCCCACCACCACGCGGCGCCATCCGGTCGCGCTCGTCGTCCTGCCGCACCACGAAGCCCAGCGCGTCGACGAAGAACGCGAGCGCCTCGTCGTGGTCGCGGACGAGGTAGGTGACGTCCTTCAGTCGGATCATGCGAGAACCGTATCGCCCGCCCCTACGGTGGATCCGTGACCCGATCCCTGCGCCTCCTGCTCGTCGTCGCGACGCTCGCCGGGGTGGCCGGAGCCGTGACCCTCGGCGTCGGCCTGCTGCAGCCCGCCGCCTCCGGCTGGTTCGCATACGCGCCGCTGTCCGGCGAGTCGTTCGTCCCGACGGGCGTGCACCTGGTCTCGTCGGCGGCGCTCGCGTCCGCCGCCGTGCTCGCCGTCGGCGTCGTCGCCCTCGCGCTCTGGTGGGGGATCCGGATCGGCCGCCGCCGCGACGACGCGTGACCGGGATCCGCCCCGTGTCACAGTGGTCCATGCGCATCGCCGACTTCCCCGTGCCCGACACGGCCGCCGCCCGCGGGGCCCTCGAGCTGGCCACCCAGTACCAGTCCGCCGCCATCACCGCCCACGGGATCCGCTCGTGGCTGTGGGCGGAGGCGTTCGCGGTGGTCGACGGGCTGGCGGGCGTCGACCACGAGATCCTCTACGTCTCGGCCGTGCTGCACGACATCGGCACGGTCACGGAGTTCGACGCCCACGCCATCTCGTACGAGCACGCGGGCGGGCACATCGGCGTCGCGCTCACGGCCGGGGCCGGCTGGCCCGCCGCGAGACGGCGGCGCGTGCTCGACGCGATCGTGCGGCACAACTGGCCGTCGGTGGATCCGGAGCTCGACGTCGAGGGGCACCTCCTGGAGGTCGCGACCGGCCTCGACATCTCCGGCGCGCGGGCCGACGCGCTGCCCGAGGGGTACCTGCGGGAGGTGCTCGGCGTGCATCCGCGCGGTGGCCTCGCCGCCGAGTTCGGCGCCTGCGTCGTCGACCAGGCGGAGCGGAAGCCCCACACGGCCGCCCGGCGCCTCGTCGACGGCGGCGTGATTGCGAAGCTGGCGGCGAACCCGCTCGAGGCGCTCCGATGAGCCGCGCCGGGATGCGCGTGCTGCTCGCCGTGGCGGTGCTCGCGACCGCGGGCGGGGCGGTCGCGCTCGCCGTGGCGCTGGCGCAGCCCGTCGTCGTCACCTCGTTCGGGGCCGTCGGCCCCGGGAACCCG
This sequence comes from Clavibacter sp. AC415, assembly GCF_979252985.1. Lineage (NCBI taxonomy): Bacteria > Bacillati > Actinomycetota > Actinomycetes > Micrococcales > Microbacteriaceae > Clavibacter > Clavibacter sp. AC415. The sequence continues at coordinate 42,686 of NZ_CEEDAR010000020.1, forward strand.
TTCCGCGGATCCGGCGTGCACTTCCTCACGACCGCCGCGGTCGTGGGCGCGGTGGTGCTCGTCGAGGCTCTGGCGGGCCTGGCGCTCGCGCTCGGAATCCGGCTGGGCGGGCGCGCCCGTCGCGACGATCGACTCCCGCGCGCCGACCGCTGAGGGCAGCCGGCGCGCCCCGATCACCCGATCAGCGACGGCCGGAGGTCCCGCAGCGTCCGATGCGAGGTGATGCGGATCGCGCCGGCCAGCGCCACCGCGAGCCCGCCGACGAGCCAGAGCGCGAGCACGCCCGCGTCCCGGGCCGCCGCACCGAGGTCGCCGCCGTACATGAGCTGGCGGAGCGCATCCACCGCGTAGCTCATGGGCAGCACGTGGTGCAGCGCGGCGAGCGGCGCCGGGAGGGTCTGCCAGGGGAACGTGCCGCCGGCGGTCACGAGCTGCACGACCATGAGCACGAGCCCGAGGAACTGGCCGACGCTCCCCAGCAGCACGTTGAGCGCGAGGATGATGGCCGCGAACGTGATCGACGCGAGCACCATCGTCCCGTACATGGCGAGCGGGTGGGCGATGCGGAAGCCGAGCGCTCCCGCGACGATCGCGTACAGGCCCGCCATCTGCACGATCCCGAGGAGGGCGGGGGTGAGCCAGCCCGCGAGCGTGATCCGCAGCGGCGCCTTCCGCGCCGTGATCGCGCGCCGGGACAGCGGCTTGACGATGAGGAACAGGGCGTAGATCCCGATCCACGCGGCGAGGCTGATGAAGAACGGCGCGAGCCCGGCGCCGTACTCGCCGGCCTTCGTCACGGCGTCCTGCCGGAGCGCGACCGGGTCGCCGATGGTGTCGGCCTGCGCGTCGCGCTGCGCGTCGGTGGACGCGGGGATCTTGTCGAGACCCGAGTCGAGCCCGTCGCGGAGCCGCGTGGCGCCGTCCTGCAGGGTGCCGAGCCCGGAGGCGAGCGAGGTCGCGCCGTCGGACGCGGAGTGCGCGCCGGTCGCGAGCGTCGCGCTGCCGTCCGCGGCCTCCGCGATCCCCGACGCGAGCGCGGGCGACGCGGCGGCCAGCGCGTCGGCGCCGTCCGCGACCTGGCGGCCGCCGGTCGCGAGCGTGCCGGCGCCTTGCGCCAGGGTCGCGGATCCGGTCTGCAGCTGCCCGGCGGCGTCGGCCACCTGGGCGCTGCCCTGGGCGACGCGCTCGCTGCCGGCGGCCAGGGTGGTGAGCTGGGCGCTCAGGCCGTCCGTCTTCGCGGCCGCGTCCGTGATGCCCTTCCCGAGGCCGTCGAGCCGGGTGAGGGCCTGGTCGATCTCCGCCTGCGGGATGCCCGCGGCCGTCATGCGGGCGACGATGTCGGCGCGGATGGCGGGCACCTCGGCGGCGAGGTCGTCCGCGCCGGCGGAGGCGGTGGATCCGAGCGCCGCGATCTGCGCGTTCCGCGTCGGCGACCTGGCGGGCGCCGGTGGCGACCTGCTGCGCTCCCGGGGTGAGGGCGGCGGCCCCCGTGGAGAGCTCGGTCGCGCCGGACGAGAGCGCGACGTCGGCCCCGGTCGCGACCTGGTCGGCGCCCGAGGCGAGCTGCTGCGTCTGCGCGGGGAGCTGCGCCGTCCCCGTGCGGAGCTGCGCGAGGCCGGAGGAGAGCGTGTCGGCGCCCTGTGGCCGGCTGCGCGTTCCCGTCCGCCAGGCTGTCGGCGCCCGTGCGCGCGCTGGCGGTGCCGTCGACGAGCTGCTGCGCGCCGGACGCGGCGTCGCCGAGGCTCGAGCGCACGTCGGCGAGCTGCCCAGCAGCAGCCTGCCCGCGGCCTCCGTGCCGACGCGCGCGGCGACGGACTTCGTGATCCGCGCCCCGGCCTGCTGCGCGATGGTGGTGGCGAGGTAGCTGTTCGCGTCGTCGGTGGCCATGACCACGCGCGCCTGCTGGGGATCCGTGCCGGACGACGACGCGAGCGCGTCGGAGAACCCCGCCGGGATAGTCAGCGTGAAGTCGTAGGTGCCGTCCTCGAGGCCCGTGCGCGCCTCGGCCGAGGAGACCTCGTGCCAGTCGAAGGAGGCGTCGTCGAGGACGTCCGTCGCGACGTCCGTGCCGTAGTCGACCGCCTCGCCGTCGACCGTGGTGCCCTGGTCGGCCATGACGAGCGCGGCGGGGACCCTGTCGAGGCTGCTGTACGGGTCCTGGTTGGCCCAGAGGTACAGGCCGCCGTAGAGGACGGGCACCAGCACGAGCGCGACCAGCGCGACCTTGGACATGGTGGTGGTGGTGAGGCGCGTCAGCTCGGCGCGCACCAGGGGGAGGAGTCTCATCGGGTCGGGCTTCCGTCGATCGAGGGGGTGGGGGAGGGGCTCGGGGCGGCGTCCGCGGGCAGCGCGGCGATCGCCTCGGCGGCGGCCTCGCTCGTGACGACGAGGACGCCGGTGCCGGAGCGGGCGAGGTCGCGGAGGACCCGCATCCACTCGGCGACCGCGCCGCCGTGCCGCTCGGGCGACGTGACGACCACGGCCTCGACGCCCGCGCGGGAGGCCGCGAGCGTCGTGAGCAGGCGGATGCGGGCGACCGCGGGGACCGCGGAGAACGGCGCGCGCGCGAGGTCGGCGAGCTGCTGGTCGTCGAGGATCACGCCCACCTCGTGCCGCCCGGACCGGTGGCCGGCGAGGGCGAGCTCCTCGGCGACGACCGCGCGGAGGGTGACATCGTCGGCGGGCTCGTTGATCCGCGGGGTGTCGACGAGCGCGACCCGCTCGGCGATGCTGCGCGGCGACGCCCGCGGAGGCGTCGTCGTCGAGGGCGAGGGTGCCGCCGTCGGTCCGCATGCGGCCCGATGCGACGAGCGACAGCACGGTCGGCCGCAGCTCCGTCTCGGCGACGGCGACCACGGGGGCCGGACCGCCGTAGGCCAGCGAGATCGCGGGCAGGGCGGGGGCCGGGCCGTCGCCGACGCGCGCGTCCGTGAGGGTGACGATCACCGGGCCGCCTCGATCCGGGGGACGGCGGCGACGCGCGGCGGGGCCTCGCGGAGCTCCGGGGGCGGCGGCGATGAGGTCCCCGGCGGCGCGCCAGTCGAGGCCGCAGAGGGCGAGAGAGGTGAGGATGACGAGGGTGTGCCCCTCGGCGCGGCCGATGTCGCTGCGGGTCGCCTCGTCGAGCACGGCGAGCGCGCCGCCCTCGACGAGCCGCGCGAGCGTGGGCGCGGGCATGTCGCCGCGCAGCTCGCCTGCGGCGATGCCGCGCTCGACGACGCGCTGCAGCTCGGCGCGCGCAGCGGCGCGAGCTCGGCGGCGACCTCGCGTGCGAGGGGCCCGCGCACGGCGACCCGGGCCATGACGCGCACCTGCTCGACCTCCGCCCACAGGCGGGCGCCGATGAGCGCGACGTGGATCCGGCTGTCGGGGTGGGTGATGCCCGCGAGCGACTCGACGATGCGCCGCGCTCCGCGCTGCAGCACCTCGCGGACGAGGTCGTCGCGCGTGGCGAAGTGGCCGTAGACGGCGCGGCGGCTGAGGCCGGCGGCGGCGGCGATGGTCTCGAGCGAGGCGTCGGGGTCGTGGTCGAGCGCGACGACCGCCGCGTCGACGAGGGCCTGGCGGTCGCTCGCGGCGTCCTTGCGGGGGCGCGCGTGCGGAGGCGAGGGAGGTCATGGACCCTAGGCTCAGCGATCCTGCACAGCGCGGCGGAAGTTACGCAGCGCGCTCCCAGCGCCGGAGAGCGGGCGGAGGGGCTCGGGGCGCGTCAGGGCACGTCCTCCTGCGACCACAGGTCGGCCTGGATCACTGAGGAGCTCCCCCTGGACCTCGGCCCGGAGCGAGACGGTGCGCGGATCCCACGGAGTACCGGGGATGCGCGCCTGGGGCGTCGCGCCGAGCCCGTCCGCGAGCTCCGCCGGGGTGGTGCCGGTGGGCGGGAGCACCGAGACGAGGATCCAGCAGCCGCCGGACCCGCACTCCTCGCGGCGATCGACCACCGTGCTGCCCTCCGGCAGGGGGATGGCCGACACCGCCGGGACGTCGCCCTCGGTGGCGGAGACCGCCAGGGTGCCGAGCCGCAGGAGGTACAGGGCCGCGAGCACGGCCACGACGACGAGCACCGCGATCAGCGCGCGCCGTCTCCGCCTCGTCGCCCCGGTCATCCTGCCGACCCTAGCGACGGGAGCGGCCCGTCAGTGCCGCAGCGTCTCGCTGGGCAGCTCGCCGAAGGCCTGCGCGTACGAGGCCGCGAACCGGCCGAGGCGGGCGAAGCCCCACTCCTCGGCGACGCTGCGGACCGTCGTGGTGGTGGGGGTCGCGTCCAGGAGCTGCGCGCGCACCCCGGCGCAGGCGGATCCCGCGGAGGTACTCGGTGGGGGTCTGGCCGTGGTGGCGGCGCAGCGCCAGCTGGAGCACGCGCGTCGAGATGCCGGCGGCGGCCGCGGCCTCGGCGGGCGTGATGGGGGGAGGTGGGCGTTGTGGTGCAGGTACTCCACGGCCACGCGGATGTGGGCCATGCGCGGTGCGCGGAGCTCGTCGGGCAGCTCCACGTCGTCCCACGGGAAGAGGCGCAGCGTCGCGCGGGCGAGGGAGAGGTCGGCCTCGAGGCGCATCAGCGGGGAGGCGTCGGGGTCGGTGATGACCGGCGCCGCGGCGGCGACGGCCCGTCGCCACACGGCCGCGGTCTCGATGCTCGGCACGCTGCGGTGCTCGAACAGCAGCGGACGGGCCGGGCCGTGGTGGAACTCCGTCGCGGTCTGCTCGAGGAAGCCCGCATCGAGGTGCACGCAGTTCTGGCGGGTGGAGCTCGCCTGGTACTGGAACGGGCGGCCGGTGGGGAAGAGGAAGGGGAGCTGCCCCTGGGAGGAGACGGAGCGGGATCCGCGGTCGACCGTGATCCGGCCCTCGAGGTACCAGGTGACGACGTGCTCCGGGCGCTGGGGGCTCTCGGCCCACTGCGTGCCCGCGATGCGCGAGGTGCGCAGCGTGACGCGCTCGCCGCCGAGGATGGCGTAGCGGTAGGAGAAGGTGCCGGTGCGACGGTCGGGAGCGAAGCGGATCCCCTCGAGCACGGCGCCGAGGCTCGCGGTGGCCTCGTCGATGTCCGACCCCGCCATGACGGCGCGGAGGAAGGGCTCGACCGGGGCCTCGGAAGGCGCGGCGTCGGGGGCGGCGAGCGCGTCGGCCGGGGCGGCCGGGGCCGCGATCGTCGCGGATGCCGTGGTCGGGTGCGCGTCGTCCGCGTCCATCCCCGAGCACGGCCGTGCCGGCGGCGGCGACGACCGAGAGCGGCCCGGTGCCGAGGGAGGCGGTGCCGGCGACGGGCTCGGATCGACGAGGGACGCGGCGTCGGACGCGGCGGTGTCGGCGTGCGGCGTGCGCGGTCGGCGCGAGGCATCCCTCGTTCCGATGGGGGTCAGCGTTGTCGTCATGGTCCCTGGGGTCTCCGGCGTCGATCGTCTCCGCCCTCCCGCTCATCATGCATGGTGGTCCTGCGGCAGGGCGCCTCCGGCGATCCCGGAGGCTGCGGCGTGCTTCGGCGCGAGCCCGCGGGAGAGCGGGTCGTCGCTGAGCGGATATCCGCTGAGCGAATCCGCGTCCCCCGATCGGTTGCGTCGCACGGCCATCGCGCGTCCGGCGGTCGCTCGTGCGGCGTGCCGGAGGCGCACCGGATCCGCACGGCCGGCGCCTAGGCTCGTCTGCGCGCACCGCCCGTGCGCACCCGATCACCCGAGAGGCGCCGCATGACGAGCGACCGGTCCCTGGCCTTCATCCTGCTGCGCTCGTGCCTCGTGATGGTGGCGCTCGGCATCGTCACAGCGCAGACCGGCGGCGGACTCGGCGTCGTGGGCGTCGTGGCGATCGTGCTCGCGGCCGGACTCGGCGGCGCGGCGGCCTTCTACTGGCGGCGCCACCTCGCGGCGAAGCGGCGCGACCCCTTCGAGCTGAGCCACGGCGCGGGCCGCGGTCACGCCGGGTCGGACACCGTGGACGTCAGCGTCGACGAACCGTCCGGGCGCCGACGCACCTCGATCCGGTCCGCCACCCGCTGCTTCAGCTCCTCCACGTGGCTGACGATGCCGACGGTGCGCCCGCCGGAGGAGAGCCGCCCGAGCTCCGACATGACCGCGTCGAGCGTCTCCGGGTCGAGCGTGCTGAACCCCTCGTCGACGAAGAGCGTGCCGAGCTGCAGCCCGCCCGCCTCCGCCTGCACCACGTCGGCGAGGCCCAGCGCCAGGCTCAGCGACGCGTAGAAGGTCTCCCCGCCGGAGAAGCTCGCGGGCTTCGCGCACGCGATCCACGACGTGGTCGCGGATCTGCAGCGCCAGCCCCGTCTTCCGGGACCTGCTCGTCGTCTCGCGCTCCTCGCTGACCTCGAGCTCGTAGCGCCCGCTCGACATGACGCGCAGGCGTGCGTTCGCGGCCTGCACCACGTCCTCGAAGCGCCGCAGCAGCACGTAGGTGCCGAGGGTGAGGCCGCGCGAGTTCTCCGGCGCGACGGCGTTGGCGACCTCGGCCATGCGGATCGCAGCTCGCGCCCGGTCGCCCGCGCGGGCGCTCTCCCGCCGGGCGTCCTCGTGCCGGGCGAGGGCGGACGCGCTGCGGTCGGCCCGGTCGCGAGCGCGCGCGGCCCGCTCGGCGCTGGTGCGCGCCGCGGACTGCGCGGCGTCGAGGGCGGCTCGAGCGGCGTCCGGATCCGCGTCCTCGGCGCCCGCGGAGCGCCGCGACACCTCGGGAGTCCACGAGGCCCTCCGCGACGACGGCCTGCTCGCGCTCGGTGCGCGGCGACCCGCTGGGCGAGGGCCTGCAGCTCCGGCGCCGGCAGCGCGGCGGCCCGCGCGGCCTCCTCGGTGGCGATCGACTGGTCCTCGAAGCGCGCGGTGCGGGCGAGCTCGGCGGCGCGTGACGCGGCCTCGGCCGCCGTGCGCTCGCGGGTGGCGGCGAGGGCGACGAGGCGCTCCACGAGGGCGCGCTCCTCGGCGCGGTCGGCGACGAGGGCCGCCACGCGGGGAGACGCGCCCTCGGGGTCGCGCTCGGCGGCGGCGTCGGCGGCGGCGTCGGCGCTGGCCTCGGCCTCCGCCTCGACCTCGGCGGTGCGTGCCGCGAGCACCGCGCGGACCGCCGCCTCGTCGTCCGCGCACAGCTCGCGGGCGCGGACCACGCGCTCGCGGAGGCCCGACAGCGCGGCGCGGGCGTCGTCGCGGCGCGCGCGGATCCGCTCGGTCGCCGTGTCGTGGGCGGCGAGCTCGGCCTCCGCCGCGCGGAGCGCGCCGCCGGCGGCCTCGGCCTCCGCGAGGCGGGCCCTGCGGGCGGCGACCTCGGCGTCTGCGGATGCCGCCGTGATGCCGTCGAGGGCGGTCGCGGCGACCTCGTGCCGGGCGCTCGCGTCGGAGAACGCGGCGACCGCCTCGCCCTGCGCCCGCTCGGCGGCGGCGCGGGCCTCGGCCGCCGCCTCGATCTCGTGGTCGTCCGGGCGCCCCGGCGCGCTCGGCGCGGGGCGGGGGTGGTCGACGGCGCCGCACACCGGGCACGGCTCCCCGTCGGCGAGCTCGCGCGCGAGCTCGCCCGCGAGCCCCCGGATCTTCCGCTCCCGCAGCTCCGCCTCGTGCCGCACGGCCGACGTCGCCGCCGTCGAGCGGGCGTCCACGGCGCCGCGGGCCGCGACGACCCGCGCCGCCAGCTCCCCGAGCTCGGCGACGCGCCGTCGCGCCCCCTCCGCCTCGGCGAGGGCGGTGCGCGCCGACTCGACGCCGCCCGCCGCGGACGCCGCGCGCTCGCGGGCCCCTTGCAGCGGGATGCGACCGGCGGGCCGCTCCGCGAGCTCGGCCTCGGCGGCGTCCGCGACCTCCTCCCGCGCCGCCACCTGCTCCTCGGCGGCCCGCACGTCGTCGCGCCGGCCGGGCAGGGCGCGTTCGCGTGCCTCGGCATCGGCGAGCGTCGCCAGCTCGGCCACGAGCGCGTCGCGCCGCTCGGCCAGCGCCGTGGCGGGCGCGTCGGCGAGCTCCGGCCGCGCGTCGCGGCAGGCCGCGCGCGCCGCCGCGTCGGCCTCCTCCGCGGCGACGCGCGCCGCCTCCGCCCGGTCGCGCGCGGCCAGCGGGCCCACGACCGCGGCGGCCCGCCGCGCCTCCTCGACGCGCCGGGACAGGCCGGCGATCTCCTCCGCGGCGTCCCGCACCGCCTCCTCGCGGGCGATCAGCGCCCGCCGCCGGGCGAGCGCCCGGGTCACGCGCTCGGCGTCGGCGAGCGCGGCGGCCGCGTCCTGGCGGGAGCGCTCGTCCTCAGCCCGCGCGTGCTCCGCCGCATCCGCCGCCTCGGCGAGAACGCGCACGACGTCGGGTGCGTCGACCACGTCCAGCGCATCCACGCGCGTCGCCTCGCGGAGGCCCGTGACGGCCTCGGCGACCCGGGCGTCAGCCGCGTCGGTGCGCTGCTTCGCGGCCGTGCGCATCTCGGCGAGCCGCTTCGCGGTCGCGTCGTAGACGGCCGTGCCGAACAGCGACTGCAGCACGAGCCGGCGCTGTTCGCCGGTCGAGCGCAGGAACTCCGCGAACTCGCCCTGCGGCAGCACGACGGTCTGCACGAACTGCGCGCGCGTCAGCCCGACGATGCGCGCGATCTCCGTGCCCACCTCCTGCGTGCTGGTGCCGAGGACCTCCCCGGCGTCCGCGTCCGGCGACGACAGCCGCACGAGGGTCGCGGAGGCGTTCTGGCCCGTCGTGCCCGTGCCGCGCGCCTTGGGGCGCTGGTACGCGGGGCTCCGGCGCACCCGGTGGATCCCCGCGGCCGTCTCGAACACGAGCTCCACGTACGGCTCCACCCCGGCCGCCGCGTGGTGGCTGTGCAGGCGGTCGCGGCTGGACCCGTCGCTCGCGAGCGACCCGTACAGCGCGAACACGACGGCGTCGATGAGCGTCGACTTGCCGGATCCGGTGGGCCCCTCCAGGAGGAAGAGCCCCGACCGCCCGAGCTCGGCGAGGTCGATGACGTGCTCCCCGGCGAACGGGCCGATGGCCTGGAGGGTGAGGCGGTGCAGGTCCATCAGGCGCTCCGATCCGCGGCGAGGGCGTCCTCGTAGGCCTGCCGCAGCACGAGGAGCTCGGCCTCGGTGGGCGCGGCGCCCGTCGCGTACTCCACGAAGTCGGCGGCGACCTCGAGCGGATCCGTCGTCGCGTCGACCACGCGGGACCGCACGCCCTCGACGCGTCCCTCGGGCTCGTGCAGCACGACGAGCGCGTGGGGCAGCGCCTCCCGGACGCGGGCGACGAGGTGGGCCGGGTGCACGGGATCGGTCACGTGCACGCGCACCCACGCGTCGGCGAGGTCGGCGTTCCGCCCGTCGGTGATCTCGGCGAGCGTCCCCGTCACCTCCGCGAGCCGGCGCGGCACGGGTGCCGGGATCAGCTCGACCCCGGTGGAGCCGTCCGCCGCCAGGTCCACGAGCGCGCTCGACTTCCGCTGCAGCCGCTCCCCGAACGAGAACGCGAGCGGCGAGCCGGAGTATCGGATGCGCGGGGCCCGGATGCGCGGCGCGAGGCCATCCAGGTCCTGGGCGCCCGCGCCCGCCGCCCGCACCTCCTGCGCCCCGTGCAGGTGCCCGAGCGCCACGTAGTCCGCCCCCGCGAACACCGCGGCGGGCACCTGGTCGAACCCGCCGACGCGGATGTCCCGCTCGCTCTCGCTCGGCTCCGCCCCGGTGACGAAGGCGTGCGCGACCACCACGACGCGGGCGTCGCCCCGGCCGGCGGCGTCGGCCCGCACGCGGTCCATGGCGGCGCCCAGCACGGCCTCGTGCGAGCGCGGCAGGGGAGGGGAGCCGACGGGCACGAGGGTCGCGCGCACCGCGTCCGGGTCGAGGTACGGCACACCGTAGAAGGCGACCGGTCCGTGCGCGTCGTCGATGACGACGGGCTCGTCGAGCGCCTCCGCCGACGCGAGGATCCGCAGCCCGTCGCGCAGCAGCGCCGACGCGAACCCGAGTCGCGCCGCCGAGTCGTGGTTGCCGGGCGTGACGACGACGGTCGCGAGCGCGCTCAGCCGCCCCAGCGCGTCGGAGAGCAGCCGCACGGTCGGGACCCGGGAACGGCCCGGTCGTAGACGTCGCCCGCGACGAGGACCACGTCGACCGCGCGCTCCCGCACGACTTCGACCAGGTGGTCGAGGAACGCGGCGTGGTGCGCGTGCAGGTCCTCGCCGTGAAGGGTGCGCCCGAGGTGCCAGTCGCTCGTGTGGAGGATGCGCACGCGGGTCCTTCCGTGGGCGGGCGGCGGTGCCCGTCACGCTACCGGAGGGCTCCGACACGGCCGGCTCGGCGGCGGCGGCGCCGCCCTCGGGACCCGCCGGGCCCTCGCGGTAGGATCGAGTGTGACTGGAGAGAACCTGCTCGGCGTCCCCGAGACGCGCCTGGCCGACGAGCCCGAGGTGGCGGCGCGCATCGCGAACGCCGACGGCGACCACGACACGCTCGGCGCGATCGCCGCCGACCACCCGCAGTCGTCCCTCGTGTGGGCGCTGCTCGCGGACACGGCCTTCATCCAGGGCGACCGCATCGCCTCGTACGCGTTCGCGCGGGTCGGCTACCACCGCGGGCTCGACGCGCTGCGGAGGTCCGGCTGGAAGGGCCAGGGGCCCGTGCCGTGGGGCCACGAGCCGAACCGCGGCGTCCTCCGCTCCCTCTACGCGCTCCGCCGCGCGGCCGCCGCCATCGGCGAGGAGGACGAGGTCTCCCGCCTCACCGCGTTCCTGCGCGACGCGGACCCGACCGCCGCCGGCCACATCGAGGCCGCGACCGCGGGTGCCCTGCCGCCCACCGAGGCCATCGTCATCCGCGGCCAGGACTGACCCGGCCGCGCCGGATCCGCCCGCACCCACCCCGCCGTACGCCCCGCACGACCGCACGCCACCGACCCAGACCCGACCGACCCGCCCCGACGAGGAGTGAGCCATGCCCGCAGTAGTGATCATCGGAGCCCAGTGGGGTGACGAGGGCAAGGGACGCGCGACCGACCTCCTCGGCAGCCGCGTCGACTACGTCGTGAAGTTCAACGGCGGCAACAACGCCGGCCACACGGTCGTCGTCGGCGACGAGAAGTACGCCTTGCACCTGCTGCCGTCCGGCATCCTCACCCCCGGCGTCGTGCCCGTCATCGGCAACGGCGTGGTGGTCGACATCGAGGTGCTGTTCCACGAGCTCGACGCGCTCGCCGCGCGCGGGGTCGACGTCTCGAAGCTCCGCGTCAGCGCGAACGCCCACGTCATCACGCACTACCACCGCACCATCGACAAGGTGACGGAGCGCTTCCTCGGCAAGCGGCAGATCGGCACCACCGGCCGGGGCATCGGCCCCACGTACGCGGACAAGATCAACCGCGTCGGCATCCGCATCCAGGACCTCTTCGACGAGAACATCCTGCGCCAGAAGGTGGAGGCGGCCCTCGACGCCAAGAACCACATGCTGGTGAAGATCTACAACCGCCGCGCCATCTCGGCCGACGAGATCGTCGAGAGCCTGCTCTCCTACGTGGAGCGGCTCCGCCCCATGGTGTGCGATGCGTCGCTCGAGCTGAACGCCGCCCTCGACGAGGGCAGGACGGTGCTGTTCGAGGCCGGCCAGGCCACCATGCTCGACATCGACCACGGCACGTACCCGTTCGTCACGTCCTCGAGCGCCACCTCCGGCGGCGCGGCCACGGGCTCCGGCGTCGCGCCGAACCGGCTCGAGCGGATCATCGCGGTCGTCAAGGCGTACACGACGCGCGTCGGCGCGGGCCCGTTCCCCACGGAGCTGCACGACGAGTCGGGCGAGTACCTGCGCGCGAAGGGCTTCGAGTTCGGCACCACCACGGGCCGTCCGCGCCGCTGCGGCTGGTACGACGCGCCCATCGCCCGCTACACGGCCCGCATCAACGGCGTCACGGACTTCGTGCTCACCAAGCTCGACGTGCTCTCGGGCCTCGCGACCATCCCCGTCTGCGTCGCCTACGACGTCGACGGCGTGCGCCACGACGAGGTGCCCGTCTCGCAGTCCGACTTCCACCACGCGACCCCGATCTACGAGGAGCTCCCGGGCTGGCAGGAGGACATCACGGGCTGCCGCCGCTTCGAGGACCTCCCGAAGGCCGCGCAGGACTACGTGATGGCGATCGAGCGCATGAGCGGCGCCCGCATCTCCGCCGTGGGCGTGGGCCCGGAGCGCGAGCAGGTCGTCGTGCTGCACGACCTCCTCGAGGCCTGACCCTGATCCACGACGGCTGGGCCGACGATGCCCGCCTCGGCACGGACGCGGCGGACCTCGCGCGCTTCCTCAGCCGCGCCGACGCGCGCACCACGAACCGCGAGCGGCTCCAGGCGGACCTCGACATGGGCCAGGAGCAGTACGTGGCCGCGTGGCGCGAGCTGCACCGCTTCGGCTACGTGTCGTCGGCGGAGCTGCGGCGGCTCGTCGTCGAGCGGTGATCCGCTAGGCGGTCACGCGCCGTCCGCCCGCAGCGCGCGCACCATGCCGCGGAGGATGCGCGTGGCCTCGTCGCGGTCGCGCGCCGACAGGCCGTCGAGCATGCGCAGCTCGACCGCGCGCACGGCCGCGCTCGCCGTCGCCAGCTGGCTCCGGCCCGCGGGCGTGAGCCGCGTCGGCTGCACCCGGCCGACCGCCTCCTCCGCGGGACGGGTGACGATGCCGTCGCGCTCGAGGGTCTGCAGCAGCACGTTCATCGACTGGCGCGTCACGAAGGCGCCGCGGGCGAGGTCGGAGTTCGAGGATCCGGGCCGCTGGGACAGGATCTCGAGGCACGAGTAGTGCGTGATGGTCATGCCGAGGGGCCGGAGGGCCTCTTCCATGGCCTGCCGCAGCGCGCTCGACGCCTCCTTCAGGAGGTAGCCGAGCGAGGTGGGGAGGTCGATGCCGTCGTCGCCTTGCGCCATGTCAGCAGTCTGACATACGATCAGTAATGTCAGGCATCTGACATTGACACAAGGAGACACCATGCCCGCCACCGGCCCCGACTTCATCTCGCTCCAGGTCCGCGACCTCGACGCGGCGCAGGCGTTCTACGAGCGCTACCTGGGCCTCGTCCGCTCACCCGCCGGCCCTCCGCACGCCGTGGTCTTCCAGACCGCGCCCATCGCGTTCGCGCTCCGCGACGTGATCCCCGGCACCGACCTCGACGCGGTCCCGCAGCCCGGCATCGGGGCCGCCATCTGGCTGCACGCCACGGACGTGCAGGAGATCCACGACCGGCTCGCCGCCGACGGGCACCGCATCGTCACCGCGCCCCTCGACGGGCCCTTCGGTCGCACCTTCGCCTTCGCGGACCTCGACGGCTACCACGTGACGCTGCACGACAGGGCGTGACGCGGATCAGCCGCGCGGCCCGCCGTCGAGCACCGCGGTCGCGATGAGATCCGCCGCCCGCTCCGGCGTGATGCGGGTCGTGTCGACCACCTCCGCCTCGGCGTGCAGCCAGGTGCGCGCGGCCTCCGCGTAGGGCTCCATCCGCGAGAAGCGGAACGCCGACGGGCCGAGCACCGGATCGTGCTGGATGCGGTCGCGGAGCACGTCCGCGTCGGCGTGCAGCACGAAGTGGCGGACGGGGATGCCGTGGGCGACGAGGCCCCCGCTGATCTCGCGCCAGTACGTCTCCGTGAGCACGGTCATGGGCATCACGAGCGTGCCGCCCGCGTACTCGAGCACGCGGCGGGCCGTCTCGACCACGAGGGGTCGCCACGGCGGCCAGTGCTGGAAGTCGTCGGTCGCGGGAAGGCCCGGGCGGACGTCCATGAGCACCTCGCCGACCTTCTCGGCGTCGAGCACCCGGCTGCCGGGGATCCGCTCCGCCAGGAGCCTGCTCGTCGTCGTCTTGCCGACCCCGTGCGTGCCGTTCAGCCAGACGATCATGGCCCGAGGCTAGCGGCGGCGGTGCGCCGACAGCATCCGGCGGGCGACGGATCCCGGCCCGTCCTGGTGGTCGGCACGGGCGCGGGCCAGGCTGGAGGGGCGACGGGGACCCGGCCCCGCACCTCGACGCGCGGCCCCGCGCACGCGGAAGGACACCATGCTCTCCATCGTCTACTCCAGCACCGCCGAGACGTCGTTCGACGACGTCGACCTCGCGCAGCTCATGGCGCAGAGCCGCGCGACCAACGAGGCCCACGGCCTCACGGGCCTCCTCGTCCACCGGCAGGGGCGCTTCCTCCAGCTGATCGAGGGGGAGGAGGCCGACGTGCGGGAGCGCATGGCCGCGATCCTCGCGGACGACCGCCACGGCCGCATCGCGACGCTGATGGAGGAGGAGATCGCCGAGCGGCAGTTCCCCGACTGGACCATGGGCTTCGCGCGCTACGACGCACGGGTGGCCGAGCGGATCCCCGGCTACCGCGACACCTTCGACGACCTGCAGGGCGATCGTCCGGACGACGCCATCCGGCCGGCGCTCCGCGAGCTGATCCGGTGGTTCCAGGAGGACACCGGCCGGCTGTCCTGACGGACGCCGCTCAGGCGGTCGGCGCCGCGCTCCGCCAGAAGTCCGCCAGCAGGTCGGCGCTCGCCTCCGGCTGGTCGACCTGGGCCGAGTGCCCGGCGTCGGCGACGACCTCGTAGCGGGCGCCCGCGCGCTCCGCCATGTCGCGCTGCCAGTCCTGCGGCCACGCGTCGTCGGTGTCGCCGTGCGACACGAGGACGGGGAGCCCGGTGGCCCGGAGCTCGTCGACCCGGTCGGTCTGCGCCTGCATGATCTCCAGCGCGCCCAGCAGCTGCGCCGACGCGGTGCCGAAGAGGCGCGTGCGGTACCACGCCACCTCGGGGTCGTCCCCGTCGAGACGCTCGGGCAGGAACGACAGCGGCCAGAGCGCGGCGCTGCCCGCCGCCCGGATCGCGGCGATCTGCTCCGAGCGGTCGGCCCGGCTGCGGGGGCCCGAGTTCCAGTGCGTGTAGCTGGCGAAGCGACCGGGGTCGCGGATCACGGCCTGCAGCCCCACGACCCCGCCGAAGCTGTGGCCGAGCAGGTGCACGGGGCCGAGCGGCGCGGCCGGTGCGGCGTCGGTCGCAGCCACGTGGCGGCCGCCGGATCCACCCCGGCCCGCCAGTGCGTCGACCACGTGGTGCACGTCCTGGCCGAGCGTCTCGAGCTCGTAGCCGGAGGAGTCGACGGGCGGCTCGGCCTGGCCGGGCCCCGTGGACCCCCACTGCCCGCGCTGCGAGAACGCGACGACCGTGAAGCCGCGGTCGGCGAGCGGGCCCATGACCGGGAGGAAGTCCTCCTCTTCGAGCCGGTGAAGCCGGGCACGAGCAGGGCGACGGGCGCCGTGGCCGGATCCCCGGTGCGGGCGGGCACGCGCACGGCCGAGAGCCGCGCCGCCGGCACCTCGATCGTCAGGTCCTCCGCGTCGTGGGGCCGGTGGTCGGACAGGGTGCGCGGGGCCTGGGCGTCGATGCTCATCCCGTCAGCGTAGGCCCGGCCGGATCGAGAACAGCTCCTGCGGGGTGGCGCCCGTCGCGTCGCAGATGAGGGTGAGGGTCGTGAAGCGGATGGCCTTCGCCCGGTCGTTCTTGAGGATCGACAGGTTCGCCATGGTGATGCCCGTGCGCGCCGACAGCTCGGTGAGGGTCATGCCGCGGGCGGCGAGCACGGCGTCGAGGTGGCACGCGATGCGGTGCGGGGCGGCGGGGGGCGCGTCGTCGTCGGCAGGGCGCCGCGGGACGGGCGCGGGGTCAGACGACGCCATCGGCGTCCTCGACGAGGCGGGCGCCCGCGCGGAACGCGGCCGTCAGCGCGAGGGCGACGAGTCCGGCGAGAAGGAGGTCGACGGGCCAGGCGGGCAGCTGCGTGGAGATCTCGTCGTAGCGCGCACCCAGGAACGACTCGAGGGGGTCGGGCCCGGACGCGGTGCCGCCGCGGGCCACGAAGCCGAGGTGGGCCGTGAGGTAGGCGTAGGCGATCGTGTCCATGGCGCCCTGCGCGAGCCCGCCCGCCAACAGCGTGACCGAGAGCCGACGCCAGTTGGCGACCACGAATCCGTGGAACGGCTGGCCCTGCGCGACGCCGCGGAGTGCTCGCAGCAGCCACGCCACGGCCAGGACCACCGTCACGGCGTGTGTCACGGGCGGCACCGTCGCGAGGATGCGCAGCAGGAGATCCGCATCGGCGAGGTAACCCGGCGCACCCGTCGAGCTCTCGGCCCGGGTGATCTGCGGCAGGAGGGTCAGGGGGAGGTCGGACGGCGCGCTCCCGAGCAGCGGGATCGTCCTGCCCGTCAGGGTGCTGATCGCACGACCGGAGTCGGCCAGCACCGTCCACGTCATCACGACGAGCAGCACGGTGCGGGTGACCCGCATCGCCCGCGGGCGCTCCCGCACCGGCCGGGTCTCGATGATCCCCGTGCTCGCCATGTCGACCCCCTTATCGATCTTCGATGTCATCGACAATCAACACCATGGGGTGCGCGAGCGCAAGGGCTCAGCCCCCGTCGACCACCGGGAGGGTCAGCCGGAAGCGCGCCCCCGCGCCCGGGACCGCGGGCAGGCACACCAGGTCGCCGCCCTGGGCCCGGGCGAGCGCCCGGGCGATGGGGAGGCCGAGGCCCGCGCCGCCGTCCTGGCGGTCGCGGCCGTCGTCGAGGCGCACGAGGCGGTCGAAGATCCGCTCCCGGTCGGCGTCGGGCACGCCGCGGCCGTCGTCGACGACCGTGATGCGGACGGTTCCCGCGTCGTGCTCCTCGGCCTCGATCCGCACCTCGGTGGCCGCGTAGCGGGCCGCGTTCTGCAGCAGGTTGTCGAGGACCTGCGCCAGCCGGTCCGGGTCCGCGCGCACCGCCGGAGGAGCGCCGCGCACCTCCGCGGCCACGCGCGTGCCGGGCGTCCGGCCGCGCTGCCGGGAGGCCGCCGCCTCCACCACGGGCGGGATCCGCACGGGCCGGCCCTCGACGGACAGGCCCTCGTCGAGCCGGGCCATCATCAGCATGTCGTCGACGAGGCGGCCCGCCCGGATCGCCTCGCGCACCACGTGCACCGACAGCCGCTCGCGCTCCTCCTCGGGCAGGTGCGCGCGGACGAGCGCGTCGGCGGAGGCGCGGATGCCCGCGACCGGGGTGCGCAGCTCGTGCGCGGCATCGGCGACGAAGGCGCGCATCCGCGCCTCGGCCGCGAGCGCCTGGTGCTCGGCGTGCTCCAGGTCGTCGAGCATCTCGTCGAAGGCGGTCGCGGTGCGGCCGAGCTCGGTGCCGGGGCGCGTCGGACGGAGGCGGCGCCCGCGATCCCCGCGGCCGATGGAGCGGGCCACGCCCGTCATGTCCTCGAGCGGCTTGAGGGTGCGGCGCACCACGACCACGAGCGCCACCGCCGCGAGCAGGAGGAACACGGCGGAGGCCCCCGCGAGGATCCCGCGGAGCGAGGCCAGCGTGCCGTCGACGGATCCGGTGCTCGCCGACAGCTCGAGCACGGTGCCGTCGCTGAGGTCCGAGCGGAGCGTGATCTCCCGGTCCGAGGAGACGACGGAGCTCGCGGTCACGGTCACCGCGTCGTCGCCCGCCGCGGGTGCGGGGGTCGTGGCGCTGCCGGGTCCGTCGCCGGGCGGGCCGGGCAGCGTGCCGCCCAGCGGATCCCGCCCGGGCCCCACCGACACGGCGCCGCCGTCGGGGCTCGTGATCTGCACGGCGACACCCTGCGCCGACAGCCGCTCGGCGAGGTCCTCGTCGTCGAGCACGCCCACGAGGGCGGCGGCGGCGGAGGCGCGGTCCGCCAGCCGGTCCTGGATCTGCTGCCGGAGCTCGGCCCCGAGGATCGCCTGCACGGTGAGCGACAGCGCCACCAGGAGCACCGCGAGCAGCGCCAGCACGGCGAGGACCGTGCGGGTGCGGAGCGATCCGGTGCGGAGCGGGCCGGCGCTCACGCCTCCACCCGGTAGCCCAGCCCGCGCACCGTGTGGAGGAGTCGCGGCCCGCGGGCCTCCATCTTCTTCCGCAGCGCGCTGATGTGCACCTCGACGAGGTTCGGGTCGGCGTGGTCGTAGCCCCACACCTGCGTGAGCAGCTGCGTCTTGGAGAGGGTGCGGCCGCGGTGCGCGGCGAGGTAGGCGAGCAGCTGGAACTCGATGGAGGTCAGGTCGAGCGCCTGGCCGTCGCGCTGCGCGAGCCCGGAGTCGGGATCCACCAGCAGGTCGCCGATCTCCACCACGCTGGCGAGCCGGCCCCGGCGGCGGAGCACCGCGGCGACCCGGGCGACCAGCTCCGCGAGGGCGAACGGCTTCACGATGTAGTCGTCGACGCCCTGCCCGAAGCCGCGCAGGCGGTCCTCGACGGCGTCGCGGGCGGTGAGCATGATGACGCTCGCGTCGCTCCAGCGGCGGATCCGCTCGGCCAGCTGGATGCCGCTCGGGCCGGGCAGCATCCAGTCGAGCACCACGAGGTCGGGCAGGAACGCGCGCACCTCGTCCTCCAGCTCCACGCCCGACGCGAGGCCGCGCACGACGAAGCGCTCGGCGGCGAGGGTGGAGACGACGGCGGCGCGGATGGCCTCGTCGTCCTCGACCACGAGGACGCGTGCGGGAGGGAGCATGTGCCGACTGTAGGAGCCGCGCATGGGGGTTCCGGGCGCATGTCCGCTCCGGGCGCGGAACTTAAGCAGGACTTCAGATCCGGTGCCGAGCCTGGGCATACCGACCACGGCGCATCCCGAGCCGCGGCGGTCACGGAAGGAACACCATGGACGACTCGACCACCGCCTTCGTGCGGAAGCCCGCCTCCCGGAAGCGCCGCGCGGGCATCGCCGTCGGCATCGCCGGCGCCTCCCTCGGCCTCGTCGCGCTCCTCTCCTCGGCGGCGTTCGCCGACGGGGACGGCGGCGACTCCTCGGGCTCGGCCGGATCCGCGACGGGCACCACCGCGACCTGCCCCGCCCCGCCCGCGCTGCCGGACGGCAGCACGCCGCCCGCCCCGCCCGCGACGCTGCCGGCCCCGCCCGCCGGCGAGGACGGCGGACCCGCGACGGCGCCGACCCCGCCCGCGGACGCGGACGAGGACGGCGCGAAGCCCACCCCTCCGACCCCGCCGGTGAACGAGGACGGCACGACCCCCGCTCCTCCCACCCCGCCCGCGCCCGCGGACGGTGCCTCCGCGACGGTCCCGGCCCCGCCGGCGAGCGAGGACGGCGCGAAGCCGACGCCCCCGACCCCGCCGGTGAGCGAGGACGGCACGACCCCCGCCCCTCCCATCCCGCCGACGAACGCCGACGGCACCCCCGCGGCCCCGCCGGCCCCGCCGGCCGACGGCTGCGCGCCGCCCGCCCCGCCCATGGGTGAGGACGGGAAGGCGCCCACCCCGCCCGCGGGCCCCGCCGGCATCGCGGGACCCGGTGCGCACGGTCCGGAGGGCGGCCCTGAGGGCGGCCCTGAAGGCGGCGTCACGGCTCCCGCCGCACCCGGCACTTCCGGGGGATCGACATCCGGCAGCGAGCCCGCCACGACGCCCGCCCCGACGCCGACGCCCACGTCCGGCAGCTGACCGGCTCCCCGCCCGGACGGGACCCGCGCACCTCCGCGGGTCCCGTCCGGCCGTCTGGCAGGCTGGCGCCGTGACCGCCATCGTCCCCGCGCCCGCCTCCTCGTGGGTTCCCACGTCCGGCTCGACCCGCTCACCCCGGAGCACCTGCCCGCCCTGCACGCGGCGATCGGCCACCCGGCGGTCTTCGCCGGCGGCTTCGGCGGCGGCGCGGCCGGCCTCCCGGCCGACGCGGACGCCTTCGCCGACTGGGCGGCGACCTACTTCCGCTGGGACGACCTGCCGACCGCGGTGATCCTCGTCGGAGGCCCCCACGACGGCGAGCTCGTCGGCACCACGAGCCTCACCGAGCTCGACGTCCGCCGCGAGCGCGCCCACCTCGGCTGGACCGCCTACGACCCGCGCGTCTGGGGGACCGTCGTGAACGCGGAGGCCAAGCGGCTCCTCCTCGGCCTCGCGTTCGACTCCGGCTTCGGCCGCGTGAAGCTCCAGGCGGATGCCCGGAACGCGCACTCGCGCGCGGCCATCCTCAAGCTCGGCGCGACCTTCGAGGGCGTCTGCCGTCGCGATCAGCGCCGGGCGGATGGGACCTGGCGCGACGCCGCGATCCACTCGATCCTCGCCGACGAGTGGCCGGCCGTCCGCGCCGGGCTCGACGCCCGCATCGCGGCCCACGAGGGCCGGCCGGTGCTGTTCCGGACCCCGGCCGCCTGACCGTGCGGTCCCGCGCGGTCCCGCTGAGCCGCGCGGAGCTCGCACCGCCGCGCGGAGCTCTCGCTGCCGCGTGACGGCGTGACCGTGCGCGGGGCTCACGCCGCCGCGGCGGGACGCGCCTCCGGCAGGTCGTGCGTGCCCGGCAGGCGATGCGCGCCGGGGGCCACCGCATCGCGCGCGGGCGCGATCTCGGCGACGCGGAGCGAGTGCACGCGCAGCCGGGCGTGCGGCGACCCCTCCGCCACGCGGATCACGCCGGCCCCGCGGTGCAGGTGCACGGTGACCACCGTCGTGCGCCGCGTCGTCCCCGGGTCCAGCGGCGCGTAGCGCACGGTGCGCGCCTGCGCGCGGTCGACGGCGATGCCGAGGGCGAGCGGCGCGGATCCGCCGTGGTCGTAGGTGATGGCCACCGAGTGATGGCCGGTGCGGTCGGCGACGACGGCGAAGTCGAGGAGGCCGGAGCGGCCGGGAACGCCGCCCTCGGCGGGGACGCGGGTGGCGGGGACGCCGGCGGCGGGGTCGTCGGAGGCGGCGACGCCCGAGGCGGGAACCCGCGAGGCGCCGGCGGCGCGGTAGGTGCGGATGTGGACGATGGAGGGCCTCCGGGGGCGCGCATCGGTGGGCGGGTGCGGGTGCGGGCTCGGGTCCGGCCGGGAAGCCGTACCCGGTGCCGCGGGCGGCGCGTCGGGCTCGGGTGGGCGACGGCGCGTGCGTCGAGGACCAGCTCGCGCACGGGACGGGGACGTCGGGCGGCGCGTCGTTCGGCCCTGCGGGTCAGGGCGGCGGCCTCACCCTACGGGGTCGCGGGCCGCCGCGCCGGCTCGCCGCGGGTGCGGTGCCGATCCGTCCCCCGTCCCGCCTCACCCGTGCGGCGGATGCGCCCGCAGGGTCCGCCTCCGTACCGTCGGAGGAGGACGCGACGACGGAGGGCAGCGGACCATGCAGAGCACCTGGGCGGCGGCCCTCTTCGGCGACCGGGAGGACCCCCGCGTCCGCCTGCACGCGCTCCACGGCGGGCCCCCGGCGACGGCGGGGCAGCCGCCGGCGGCCGCGCTGGACTGGGCCGAGCGGATCCTCGCGGAGGCCGACCCGGGGCGCCGCGCCGACGCCCTGGCGGCGACGCGCCTCCTGCGCCGGGCCGACCGTCGGCTGGGCCTTCGGCCCGCCGTGTTCCTGGCGGAGCACGCGGTCGCGCGCCGGCGCCCCGCGCTGTACGCCCGCACGCGGATCCCTGCACCACGTCGAGCTGCAGGTGCGCGACCTCGACGCTGCCGGCTGACAGCCGACCCCGCCCACCCGCGGCGGCGCCGCCTGCGACCTGAGTCGCTGAATCCCGGGTGCCGACTCCCGCGCCCTGTGCGGCGGGCGTCGACGGGGGAGCGTGGGATCCATGGACACGACACCCCGATCCACCGCCCCACGCCCCGCCCCGGGACGGCCGACGCGCCCGCGCTCTCCGCGCTCCCCGCGGCCCGCGCCGTCCGCGTCGACTCGCCGCGACCGTCGGCGCGCTCGCCCTCGCCCTCGTGATCCCGCTCGGTGCGGGTGCCGCGAGCGCCGCCCCCGCGGATCCGCCGCCCCCGGCCCCGCCGCAGCACCAGCCCGGCGGGCACGACCTCACGCAGGCCGACGTCGACGCCTGGCTCGACGGCGTCGTCGGCTCCGCGCTGGCCACGACGGGCATCCCGGGCGCCGCCGTCTCGGTGGTCGCCGACGGCCGCGTGCTCACCGCCCGCGGCTACGGCCTGGCCGACACCGGTACGGAGGGCGCGCCCGCACGGCCGGTCGATCCCGACCGCACGCTCTTCCGCGTCGGCTCCGTCTCCAAGGTGGTCTCCGCCACCGCGGTCATGCAGCTGGTGGAGGAGGGCCGGCTCGACCTCGACGCCGACGTGCAGCAGTACCTGGACTTCGACCTCGACACCCCGAAGGGCGCCGTCACCCTGCGGCACCTCCTCACGCACACGGCCGGCTTCGAGGAGGTCATCGCGGGGCTCATCGGGCTGCCCGGCAGCGAGCGGTCCCTCGGCGACGCGATGCGCACCGATCCGCCCGCCCAGGTCTTCGTGCCCGGCACCACCCCGGCCTACTCCAACTACGGCGCGAGCCTCGCGGGCTACGTCGCCGAGCGGGTCGGGGGCCGGTCGTTCGTCGACCTCGTGCAGGAGCGGGTGCTCGACCGCGCCGGCATGGACTCCTCCTCCTTCGCCCAGCCGCTGCCCGACGACCTCGCCGCCCGGATGGCGAAGGGCTATCCCGACGACTCGCAGCCGGCGTACCCGGTGGAGGTCGTGAACGCGGCGCCCGCCGGCGCCCTCTCCGCCACGGCGACCGACATGGCCCGCTTCATGCTCGGCCACCTGGGCGACCTGCCCGCGGACCAGGCGCTGCTGGATCCCGCCACCCTCGACCTGATGCACCGCCCCGCCCTCGGCGCCGACCAGCTGGGCACCCTGGCAGCCGGGCAGCGCATGGCCCTCGGCTTCTTCGACGACAGCACGCCGGGCGTCCCGGCCGTCGGCCACGACGGCGACACGAACGTCTTCCACTCGGCGCTGCGCGTGTTCCCCGGGAGCGACGCCGGCATCTTCCTCACGCTCAACGGGAACGGGCGCGACGCCGTCGACACGCTCGAGCTGCGCACGGCCGTGCTGCAGGGCTTCGCCGACCGGTACCTGCGCGACGCCGACGAGGGCACGGCGGGCATCCCCACCGCAGCGGCCGGCACCGTCCCCGCGGGGGATCCGGCCGCCGCGGCGGCCCTCGCCGGCACCTGGACCTCGTCCCGGTCCCCGGTCACCAACCCCGGCGCGCTCCTGGCGCTCAGCGGCCAGACCGAGATCGTGCCCCGCGTCGACGGGACCGTCGCCGTCACCCCGAAGCCGCTCGGCGTCACGACGGGCGTCTACGAGAGGGCCGGCGACCACCTGTGGCGCGAGGTGGGCGGCGACGCCGTGCTCGCCACCCGGGCGGGCGCCGACGGCACCGTCTCCGCCATCTCCTGGGGCGGGTCCTTCACGCTCCTCCGGGCCGAGCCCTGGCAGGCCGCGTCCGTCGTGATCCCCGGGCTCCTCGCCGCCGTCGCCGTGCTGCTGGTGTCGGTGGTCGCCTGGCCCGCGACGGCGATCGCCGGCATCGGCCGGCGCCGGTCCCCGCGCGCCGACGCCGCGGGGGACGTCGTGCCGGCGCCCCGCCCGCGCCGCAGCCGCGCGCTCCTGCTCTCGCGCATCGGGCAGGCGGTGACGCTCCTGGCGCTCGCCGGCTGGACCGTGGCCGCCCTCGAGGCGATGTCCTTCGTCGACGTGTCCGCCGTCTCGCTGCGCACCCTCCAGGCGCTGCAGCTGGTGGGGGCGCTCGCCGTGGTCCCCGCCGCGCTCGCCGTCGTCCAGGCCCTCCGCACCCGTCGCGGGGCGTGGATCGTCGCGGGCCGGATCCTCGTGGTCCTCGCCCTGGCCGGCATCGCGGCCTTCGCGGTCGGTTTCCGCCTCCTCGCGCCGAGCGTGAGCTACTGATGCGCGGCGGGGACGGGCGCGACGCCTGGCATGCTCGGGAGGTGACCGACCCGACACCCGACCGAGCCCACGCGGCGGTGCGCGTCCCCGCCCGACCGCGGGGCGTGCTCAGCGACCGGGTCCGCACAGCGCTCGCCCGCGTCGGGATCCGCACCGACGCCGGACGCGACGCCGCCGCGGCCTCCGCCTGGGCGCTCCTGACGGTGCTGCTGCTCGGGGTGCTCGCCGCCCTCGTCTGGGCGGACGGCACCGCGCGCACCATGTCGCCGGCGCAGGACGCGGTCATCGCGGTCCTCGCCGTCGTGCAGTGCGTGCCCCTGGCGTTCCGGCGGCGGCACCCGCGGTCGACCCTCCTGGCCGTCTCCGTCCTCCAGGCGGCGCTCGTGGCCGTGATCCCGCCGCAGTTCGGGTTCTGGGCCGCCGCGCCCGTCGTCGCGGCCTACACGGTCGGGGCGCTGCTCCCGCCGGCGTCCGCCGTCCGCATCGTGGTCGCGGCCGTCGGCGTCGAGGCGGTCGGCGCGTTCGTGGCGGCGACGGGCCAGGCGCGGGCGCTGCTCGTGCCCACGGCGGTGGATGCCCGCCCAGGCCTCGACACGGTCGTCTCGGCCACGTCGATCCTCGTCAGCGGCCTGCTCATCGCCGCCGCGAGCGCCGCCGTCGGATCCTGGGTCGCGCTCCGCCGGCGCCACGACGCGGACGTGCTCGCGCGGGCCGCGGAGACCGTCGAGCACCAGGCCGCGCTCGGCCGGGCCGCGATCGCCGCCGAGCGCACCCGGATGGCGCGCGAGCTGCACGACGTGGCCGCGCACCACCTCACGGCGCTCGTCGTGCAGGCCGGTGCGGCCGAGCGGCTCGTGGACCGCGATCCGGAGCGCGCCAAGGACTCCCTCCGGGGAATCCGCATGCAGGGCCGCGAGACCCTCGACGCCCTGCGCTCCATCGTCGGGATCCTGCGCCAGACCTCCGACGCCGAGGGCGGCGACCCCGCGGGCACCGCCCCCGTGCCCGGCCTCGCCGACCTGCCGGAGCTCGTGGCGGCCGCCCGCACCGCCGGCACCGAGGTCGACGAGCACGCGGCCGGCGACGCGCCGCCGCTCGCGCCGCTCGCCGACGTGACCGCCTACCGCACGGTGCAGGAGTCCCTCGCGAACGCCCGTCGGCACGCCCCGGGATCCGCCGTGGCCCTGACCGTCGAGGCCGGTCCGACGCTCGTCGCCCTCACGGTCGAGAACGCGCTGCCGCCGGCCGCCCCGGCGACCGCGCCCGGATACGGCCTGGTGGGGATGCGCGAGCGTGCCGCCCTGGTGGGCGGGCGCCTGGAGGCGGGCCCCACGGCCGGCGGCACCTGGCGCGTGCGCCTCGAGCTGCCGGTCGAGCCCGTCGTCGCCGACGCGCGGAGCGAGGCGTGATCCGCGTGGTCCTGGTCGACGACCAGTCCATCGTCCGCGCGGGGTTCCGCGTCGTGCTCGAGACCGCGGGCGGCATCGCGGTGGTCGGCGAGGCGGCGGGCGGCCGCGAGGCCGTGGACGTGGTGCGCCGCCTCGCGCCCGACGTCGTCGTGATGGACGTGCGCATGCCCGGCGGCGACGGCATCGAGGCGACCCGCGCGATCACCGGCATGCCGGTCCGCCCCGACGCGGACGCCGCCCCCGCGTCGCCGCCCCCCGCGGCCCCGCCCGCCGACGACGGCGCGCCCGCCGTGCTCGTGGCGACCACCTTCGACCTCGACGAGTACGTGTTCGGCGCCCTAGAGGCGGGCGCCCGCGGCTTCGTGCTGAAGGACGCGGAGCCGGAGGAGTTCATCCAGGCCGTGCGGGCGCTCGCCGAGGGGCGCGCCGCCCTCGACGGCGTGACCACCCGGCGCGTGATGGCCGAGTTCACCCGCCGTCGCGCCGCCTCCGTCGTTCACCCCGGCGCCGATGTGCTCACGCCGCGCGAGCAGGACATCGTGCGGCTCCTCGGCGACGGCCTCTCCAACGACGAGATCGGCGGGCGCCTCGTCATCGAGACGAGCACCGTGAAGTCGCACCTGACCCGGATCATGACGAAGCTCGGCACCCGCGACCGCCTCCAGACGGTGGTCTGGGCCTACCGCTCGGGCCTGCTGCCCTGACCTGGCGACGGATCCGCCGCGTCCCGCCGCGTCCGGCCGCGTCCGGCCGCGTCCAGCCGCGATCCACCGTCCCCGCCGCGAACACCCGCCGCACGCGCCGCGCGCTCCCAGCCGGTTCGTGGTGTCATGGGGGCATGGAACCCATCTACACCGCGATCGCGCACGCCTCCGGCGGAGGACGCGACGGACACGTACGCAGCGAGGACGACCGCATCGACTTCGACACCCGTCCCCCAAGGAGATGGGCGGCTCGGGCGACGGCACGAACCCCGAGCAGCTCTTCGCCGCCGGGTACAGCGCCTGCTTCCTGGGCGCCGTGCACCTCGTCGGCAAGAACGCCGGCGTCGACACGAAGGACGCGGGCGTCTCCGCCAGCGTCTCCATCGGCGACAACGGCGAGGGCGGCTTCGGCCTGGCCGTCGAGCTCGACGTCTACCTCCCGAACGTCGACGCGGAGCGCCGCCAGGAGATCGCGGACGCGGCCCACCAGGTCTGCCCGTACTCCAACGCCACGCGCGGCAACATCGAGGTGAAGGTCACCATCGTCGACTGATCCACCCGCACCACCCGCGAGGCGGGCGCACCCACCCGGTGCGCCCGCCTCCGTCGTCCCAGGTCCGCATCGGTAGGGTCGGTCCATGCCTGAGAACACCGGCCCCGCAGGGGCGCCCCTCGACGACGACGCCCGTGCCGCCCTCGACGAGCTGGCCGACATCCGCGGCAGCATCGACAACATCGACGCCGCCCTCGTGCACCTGCTCGCGGAGCGGTTCAAGTTCACGCAGTCGGTCGGCCGGCTGAAGGCCGCGCACGGGCTGCCGGCGGCGGATCCGGAGCGCGAGCGCCGCCAGATCCTCCGCCTCCGGGCGCTCGCCGAGGAGTCGCGCCTCGACCCGGCCTTCGCGGAGAAGTTCCTCGGATTCATCGTGGCCGAGGTCATCCACCACCACACCCGCATCGCCGAGGACCAGGGCGCGGCCACCTCCGCCATCGCCCCGGAGGACGGCGGACCCGCGGCCTGACCCGGCGGCCCCGCCCGGCGAACCCGCCCGGCGGCCCGCCGTCCCGCACCGCGGATCAGGCCTCCGGGTACGTCTCCCGCAGCACGCGCTCGAGCAGCTCGGCGACGGCGCCCGGCCCGGAGCGCTCGGCGGCGCGCTCGACGCCCGCGTTGTAGTTCGTGTTCGTGTTCACGTCGTAGGTCACGAGTCGCCCGTCGACCGTCTCGATGAACTCGATCCCGGCGACCTCCACCCCGAGCCCCGCGAGGAACGCGACGTACCGCTCGACCAGCGGGTGCTCCGCGGTCACGTCCTCCCGGAGCGAGAAGATCGTGTCGCCCGGCTGCTGCGCGATGGTGGCCCCGGGCGGCATCACGAGGGCGCCGGTGGCGGGATCGATCTCGCACGCGTCCGCCGGGCAGAGCTGGTAGCCGCCCCGGGCGGTGTCGGCCTGGATGGCGTAGACGAACCGGCCGCCCACGATCTCGACCCGCGTCACGCGCGGCGTCGCGGCCTCGAGGAACTCCTGCAGCAGGGTGATCCCGTCCTGCGGCTCCTCGAAGTCCGGTCCCTCCACGTAGGCGGCCAGCTCGTCGACGCTCTCGAAGCGGCGCACCCCGAGGCCCTTCCCGCCCTGGTTGTGCTTCGTGATGAACGGGGTGGGCAGGTCGCGCGCGGCCTCCACGATGCGGTGGCTGCCGATCACGGCGCACGTGCGCGGCACCTCGATGCCGGCGGCGCGGAGCGCGGTGAGCTGGTCGACCTTGCTGACCTCGAGCTCGATGGTGCGGCGCCCGTTCACCGTGCGGCGCCCGTGCGCCTCCAGCCAGCTCATCAGCGCGCGCGTGTAGTCCTTGGACAGCGCGTGGTCGCGCGTGTGCGCCGACGCGCTGATCCTCGACCAGAACACGCCCTCGGGCGGGGTCTCGTCGAGCGGCAGCACCCCGTCGGTCAGCAGCCACTCCTCGTAGGGCACGCCGCGGGCGTCGAGTGCGGCGGCGAACGGCCCGAACCACTCGGGGTTCTCGTGGACGGCGTAGACCTTCGGTGCGGTGCTCATCCCTCCAGGCTACGAGCCCCGGGCGTGCGCCGCCTGCGCGAGACGGCGGGTGCGGGCGCCGCGGACGACGCCGACGTCGCCGCGCGGATCCGGCTCGGGGTCAGCGCAGGCGCACGAGCGCCTGCACGGGCAGGTGGTCGCTCATCCACCGGCCGCGCCAGGTGAAGTCGTTCACGGCGGCGGCGCGGACGTCGACGCGGTCGCTCACCAGGATCCAGTCGATGCGCGGGTCGCCGACGACCGGCGGCCGGTACTCGGGCCGCGTGCCGAACGCCGGGGTCGCCTGCCGCGGGGTGTCGAGCCAGGAGTCGCGGAGGCCCCCGCGGCGCGTGAGCGCGTCGTACGGCGTCGAGTCGACGGCCGCGTTGAAGTCGCCGAGGAGCGCGAGCGGCAGGCCGGCGAACCGGGTGCGGACGAGCTCGGCGATGGCCTCGGCGGCGCGGTCGCGCGCCTCGGCGGAGTCGTGGTCGAGGTGCGTGACCATCACCACGAGCGGCAGGCCGGTGGCCTCGTCCTGGAAGCGGGCCCAGGTGAGGATCCGCGGCAGGGGGTTGCCCCACGTCATGCTGCCGATCACGTCGGGGGTGTCGGACAGCCACATGACGTCGTGCTCGAGGAGCGTCAGGCGCGACGCCTGGAAGAAGATCGCCCCGTGCTCCCCGTGGCTGCCGCCGTCGCGGCCCTGCCCGACCATCCGGTACGACGGCGGGAGCGCCTTCTCGATCGCCTGCACCTGGGGCCACAGGGCCTCCTGCACGCCGAGCACGGTGGGGCGCTCCTGCTGCAGGAACCGGGTCAGCACCTCCTGGCGCTCGGGCCAGTGGTCCGCCTCGCCCGGGCGCGTCCCGTTCCAGGGCATGCGCACGTTGAGGGAGATCAGGTGGAGGTCGTCGCCGGTCGTCGGGCCGATCGCGGTGGTCATGGCATCCATTCAACCGCGACCGGCTGACCGCCGGGCCGCGGAGCGGGGATCGCGCGCGCCGCGGCGCGTCAGCAGCCGGGCGTGACGAGCGCCTTGACGAACGCGCCGGTCTGGTACGTGTACTGCGAGACCCACTGGCGGAGGTCGAAGTCCACCGGGTCCTCGACGACCATGAGGTCGCCGTCGAAGCAGCGGCCGAAGATCAGCTGCGTGCGGGTGACGTGCGGCGTCCAGGTGATGACGATGGCGCTCGTCCAGCCGTTCTCCTCGGACTTCTCCTTGAGGTAGCGCGCCTCGCCCTGCGTGGTGAACGGCGACGGGGTGTCGCACGTCACCGGGTAGGGGAACTCGCCGTTGCAGGCGGCCAGCTCGCCGGCCGACTGCGGGCCCGTGGTGGGCACCGAGAAGACGACCGTGTCGGAATAGCCCTCGTCCACGAGCTTCGCCGCGAGGTCGCGGCGCGTGGGGTTGGGCGGGCCGATGACGTAGATCACGTCGGCCTTCGCCGGCTGGCTGGCGGGCGGGAAGACGAAGAGCGGGATGCCCGCGAGCAGCCACGCGAGCAGCAGCACGAGGAGCGCGAGGAGGGTGCGCACGATCCAGCGGCGGACGCGGTGCGCCCGGCGGGGCGGGGTGGTGGTGCTGGGTGTCAACGTGTGCTCTCGGCCTGGTGTCATCCGCGGGGGCGGCGGGCGGGCGTGCGGGGGCGGTGCGTCCCCCGACGGCTCGTCGAGCCTACGGGGAGCGCGGACGGGGACGAAGCCCCCATCCGGGGCGGTGGTGCGGGCGCCGTCGCCCGCGGGTCGGACGGCGGATCAGCCGCCCGTGGAGCAGGGGACCTGCGTGATGTCCGACTCCAGGGGCCGCACGAGGGGCGTGTGCCGCACCTCGAGCGGCCCGGCGTCGTCGGACGCGGGCATGGTGAAGGTGACGTCGACGGTCTTCGTGTCCTGCGGCGCGAGCTCGGTGCGGATGCGGATCATGCCGCGCCCCATGTCGGTGCCGCGGGCCTCCTCGGTGGTGAGGTCGGCCTCGGTGGACCAGCCCGTGACGGTGGAGCCGACCGGACCGTAGACGAGCAGGTCGTCGAACTGCCGGCCCTTGGCCTGGCCGTCGAGGCCCGTGACGTAGCGCGGCAGGCTGGTGGCGGCGTCCAGCGGCGCGATGCTCGTCATGTCGACCGACACCGTGTACGTGGTCGTGTCGCCGCACGTCTCCGCCTGGATCCGGGACCCGGAGCGCAGGTAGTAGCTCATCTTCGATCCGGAGCCGATGTCGTTGAAGTAGAGGCCGATGGACGTCTGCTCGGAGTTGTCGTCCGGCAGCGCGCCGCTCAGGGGGCCGCCCTCGATGAGGGCCTGCTCCTCCGGCACCGTGCTCCACATGAGCAGGCGCCGCTCGTCGATGGCACGGTCGAGCGCGGTGACGAGGGGCACCACGGGCGGGGTGTCGGTCACGAGCTTCGCGAAGATCGTGCTGGCGGCGCTCGCGAAGTAGCGGTCCTGCGCGAGGTAGTCGGGGTACTGGCTGTAGACGGCGCCGAGGAGGGTGGGCACCGCGTTCTCCGCGTTCAGCTCGTCGCCCGTGGCGAGCGTGATG
Source organism: Clavibacter sp. AC415 (assembly GCF_979252985.1). Classification (NCBI taxonomy): domain Bacteria; kingdom Bacillati; phylum Actinomycetota; class Actinomycetes; order Micrococcales; family Microbacteriaceae; genus Clavibacter; species Clavibacter sp. AC415. Next base: position 73,035 of record NZ_CEEDAR010000020.1, read on the forward strand.
GGGCCGGTGGCCTCCAGGAGGTAGCTGAGCGCGATCGGGTCGAACGACAGCACGCCGTCGACCCGGTCGCCGATGTAGCGCTCCCAGTACGACTTGGCGAGGGCGCCCGAGGTCGGGAAGTCCGGGAACATCGTGATGTTCTGCTCGAACCGGTCGGAGCGCGGCTCCACGAGGCGGACGGTCTCGTCCGGCACGTCGCCCTGCCGCACGTTCCGCGGGAAGTCGTTGCTCGAGGCCTGCTTCGCGATCCGGACGCTGCCGTCCTCGACGGTCAGCAGCACCAGCGCCGCGGGATTGCCGCCGGTGGAGCGCACCTCGGCGTTGTTCTGGAACATGAGCAGGTAGTTGCGGGAGCCGTCGGCGCCGAGGAGGGCGGGCAGCATGCCGGTCACCTCGCGGAAGGTGCTCGCCGTCTCCTCGGTGCTCGTGAGCGTGTCGTCCATGAGGTCGACGTCGTTCGCGACCTGCGCCCAGAGCGCGTCGCGGTCGATGGTCTCGAGCTCGGCGCGGGCGCCGGCGAGCCCGTCGGACGCGGTGTCGACGGTCTGCCCGAGGGAGCGGATCCCGTCGAGGTCGATGCGCCCGAGGACGGGCGTGAACGCGGAGAGCGACACCTCGGTGGCGGGGGTGACGACGTCGGTGGCGAGCCGGTCGGTGGTGCCGGCCAGCACGCGCGCGGCGTGGATGTTCGGGCCGGCGAAGGGCACCCACTCGTACGCGGCGAGCACGCCGTCGTCGGCGGCCTCGGCGGCCTTCGCGGTGTGGTCGCGGAGCTCGGCGGCGCCGGCCTTCGCCGCGTCGACGTCGCCCGCGAGGAGCGCCGCCTGCACCTGGTCGGAGAGCGGCAGCGCAGAGCGCAGCTCGCCCTGGACCGTGTCGACGCGCGGCAGGATCAGCGCGGCGGAGACCGCGGTGCCGACGACGGCGACGCCGAGGACGCCCACGGGGATCCAGAGGCGCTTGCGCTTCCAGAGCGGGCGCCGGGCGCGGGAGGCGCCACGGTGGTCGCGGCGGCTGCGGGAGCCGTCGCCGGCGTCGGACGGGGGGAGGATGCCGTCGATGCCCGTCACCGCTCCGGCGTCCAGGTCACGGCCGGCCGGCCGGCCGGGAACGCCCGGCCGTTGCCGATCGCGGGACGCGCCTCGTCCGCGGGACCCGAGCCGGAGCCCGGGCCGAAGCCGGTGCCGGTTCCCGTGCCCACGCCCGCGCCGACGAGCGCGCGCTCGCGCTCGGCGGCCGACGCGTTCTCGTCGACCACGGGGACCGGCGCGCTGAGCGGGCCGGTGACCTGCTTGCGCGTGGAGGCGATCCAGAAGAACACGACGAGGATCACGAGCGACGCGATGCTCGTCGACATGCCCTGGTACGCGTCGCCGCGGATGAGGGAGAAGAGGTACGGGGTCACGACGACCGCGATCGCGGCGCCGAGGAGGCCGCGGCGGCGCATGCGCGCGCGGATGAAGAGGCTCGCCACGAGGCCGAGGAGCGCGCCGACGGCGACGACCCCGGGGATGCCGAAGTTGCTGAACGCCTCGCCGATGGCCGAGAGGCTCGTCTCGACGCGGTTGACGCCGTAGAAGCGGGGCACGTACGTGGACGTGAACCACGTGTTGCCGCCGCCGAAGGGCTTGTCCGCCCAGAGCCCGCGGGGGATGAACCAGGCCGGCACGGCCGCGTACGTCGCACCCCACTGGTAGACGAAGTCGGGCACGGCGGCCACCTCGTTGAGGCGGATGAGCACGTCGAACGGCCGGGTCTCGATGCCGCTGGTGAGGCGGTCGAGCAGCACGCCCAGCGGGTCCTGCGTGAGGCGGTCGAGCGAGCGGCCGTTGTCGAACGTGGACTCGCGGATGACGATCGAGTAGACCATGGCGACCACGGCCGTGATGCCGCCGATGAGGGCGATGCTGCGGAAGCGGAACGGCTTCGGGCCGATCTGCTTGAGGATGAGGAACGGCAGGAACACGCCGATGATGAGCGGGCCGCGGCCTCCGGCGGATCCGGCGCAGACCACGAGCACGAGCACCGCGACCAGGTTGACCCAGTTCCAGGCCTCGAGGCCCTTCTGCCGGCGCGCGAGCACGTTGTAGACTATCGCGATCTGCACGGGGATGTAGGAGAGGCCGATGAACGACTTGCCGGAGAGGAAGTCGCTCCGGTTGGCGAGGCCCGTCGTGTAGGCCTGGATGCCGCCCGAGCTGAGCACCAGGTACACGAGGAGGCCGAGGGCCACGACGGCGGAGACGACGACGAGCGCCTGCGACACCGACGTGTTGAACACGCGCTGCCAGCGCACCTGCGCATCGGCGTCGACGAGCGCGGGCCCGCCGGCGAGGGCGTTCGCCTCGAGGGCCTTCGCGTCCTCCCCGCCGCGGGCGACGCGGCGGGCCTCGCGGGCCACGGAGTAGTGAGTACGACGACGTAGAACGCCGAGAAGAAGATGAGCGCCTCGATGAGCGCCGAGCTCGCCGCGAGCTGCAGCGTGGGGGAGAAGAAGCGCGTGTCGGCGATGGCGCCGGGGCTCGTCTCCATGCTGTTCGCGACCGTGAGCGGCCGGAGCACGAACAGGAGGAGGCCGGTCGCCGCGACGATGCCGCCGGGGGTCAGCGGGTCGCCGTTGGAGACGGTCTCCTTCACGAGCACGCCGACGAGCAGGATCGCGAGCACCGCGATCATGAACGGGTAGGACAGCTCGTTGCCGAGGAGCGCCACGCCGCCGAGGGCGGCGAGGACGGTGAGCGCCACGGCGGCCGCGAAGACCGCCGGGGTCGGCTCAGGCGGTACGTCGGACCCATGAAGTCATCTCCTCGAATGCCGCGTCCAGGCGGGCTGTGGCTGCGACGAGGGCCGTCGCCGTGGTGGATGCGGTGCCGGCGTCGGCCGACCCCGCGATGGCCGTGCGGACCGCCCGGTCGAGGTCGGGCTCCGTGCGCGTTGCGAACTCGGCCACGAACGCCCCGACCTTGGTGGCCCCGCCGACGGCGACCACGGGCGTCGACAGCATCGTACCCAGGTACATGGCGTGCATACGAGAGGCGACGACCACCTCGCGGTCGGCCATGAGCTCCGCAGCGCGGCGCCAGCCGTGGTCGCCGGGCTCCGTGGTGAGGCGGGCGCGCACCTCGGGGTGCAGCGCGCCCGCGTCGGAGTCGTCGCCCTGGTCCATCGAGACGAAGACGACCTCGCCGAACCGGGCCTCGAGGGCGGCGACGTGGTCGAGGGTCATCTGCGGGGAGTGCTTCGCGTTGAGCGCGACGACCGCGCCGCGGCGGCGGTCGGCGGGGGCGGCGAGCTCGGCCAGCTCGGGCGCGGCGAAGAGGCTGACGTCGGCGGCGACCTGCACGGGCGCCCTCGAGTAGCCGGCGGCTCGGCCCGCGGAGTCGGGGTCGCGGGTCCAGACGCGCGCGGCGTCGAGGCCGCCGCGGAGGGCGAGGCGCGCGCGGCGCCGGGAGACGGGGTCCGCGCCGACGCCGAACACCGCGAGCGGCGTCCGCGACGTGCGGGCGATGAGGCCGGTGACCGCCATGAGGCGCGGCAGTCCGGCGAAGGGCCGGTCCGGCTGGTCGTCGGCGAGGAGCGTGCCGCCGCCCACGACGACCGCGTCGACGCGGCGCACGAGGTCGGCCAGGGCGCGGACCCCGGAGACGCGGGCCCGCTCCTCGGTGGAGTCTCGGCGGGCGGCCTGCCCGAAGTCGGCGATCACGGTCTCGTGCCCGGCCCGGCGGAGGCGCTCCGAGAGCGCGTCGGTCAGGAAGGCGTCCCCGAGGTTCTGGGGGTGGCCGGACGCGAGCGTGCGGTCGGCGGAGACGATGAGGGTCCTCATGCGTCCTCCTTCCTGCGGTGGCGGATGAGGAGCGCGCCGATGGCGGCGCTCAGGACGAGCTCGCTGGCGAGCGTGACGCCGGCGAGGAGGGCGGGGCCGGCGGTGAGCGCGGCGACGAGCGTGAGGACCACGGCGACGACGCCCGTGACGATCGTGGCGGTGAGCCGCACCCCGGATGAGGCCCGAGCCCATCGCGTAGGCCATGAGCGCGTAGTTGCCGAACTTCGGGGCGACCGAGAGCAGGATCACGAGGAAGACCAGCTGGTCGAACGCGTCGCCGCCGAAGACCTGCTCGACGGGCTCGCGGAGGAGCGCGATGATCCCGGCGAGCACCAGGCCGCCGAGCGCGAACCGCCACCAGTAGGCGCGGGCCGGACGGGCGGCGGCGCGGATGCGGGGGATCAGCTGCTGCGAGAGCGTGGCCGGCACGACCTCGAGGGGCTGCACGACGCGGTAGGCGAGCGCGAGCGGCGTGACGGCGTCGACCCCGAGGATCGCCGTGCCGAGCACCAGCGGCGCCTGCGAGTAGAGGGCGCTCAGCGAGCCGGACAGGCCGAACTCGAGGATCTGGGGGAACACGCGCACCGGCTCGTCGCTCGTCGTCGCGAGGTCGCGTCGCACCGTGATCCAGGTGCCGGCGGTCACGACGAGGGACACCAGCGGGAAGGCGAGCAGCACGAGGATCTCGGGCAGGACCACCGCGACGACGAGCGGCACGGCCTTCAGCACGACGAGCGCGAGGTCGGGGAACGCGTAGGAGGCGTCGCGGCGGCCGACCAGCAGGGGCGCGCGGATGGTGCGGGTGAGCGAGTCGAGCACCTGGCTGACGCCGAGGGCGACGAGCACCAGCACGGCCTCGCCGGGGATCGTCGTGGCCGCGGCGACCGTGAGGACGACGGCGATGGCCGCGCCCAGCGAGCCGAGACCCGCGTGGAACGCGACCGCGCGCGCGTGCACGCCCCGGGTGAGGCGCGTGCGCGGCAGCGACAGGAGGAAGTTCGCCGCCCCCGAGTCCGTGATGATCGCGAACGAGCTCAGCAGCGCGAATCCCGTGACGAGCGCGTTGCCCGCGGACCCGTCCGACAGGCGCGTGAGGACCACGAGCAGCACCAGCTGGAGCACGCGCGTGAGCCCTGCCGCACCCGTGGGGAGCAGCAGCCCGAGACGACGGATCATCGCGTCCCGATGCTCTGGTAGGCGTCGTGGACGGTGCGGGCGCTCGTGCGCCAGTCGAAGCGGGACGTGACGGCGCGGCGGATGCGGTCCGCCTCCTCCTCGTCGAGCGGCGGCGCGGCGGCGAGCCGGGCGAGGGCCTCCGTGATCGCGGAGACGTCGCCGGGGGAGAAGTAGTCGGCGTCGGCGCCGCAGATCCAGTGGAAGACGGGGATGTCGGAGACCGCGAGCCGCGCGCCGGCGACCATCGCCTCCACGAGCGGCAGGCCGAAGCCCTCGGCGAGGCTCGGGAACACGACGCCGCGGGACGCCGCGTAGAGCACGGCGAGCTCGTCGTCGGTCACGTACCCGGCCAGCCTGATGTCGTCGGACTCCGCCATGTCGACGTCGCCGAAGACGGCGCTCTTCGCGCCGACGAGCACGAGGGGCGCCGCGGCCCGGGTCTCCTCGGGCAGGGCGAGGTAGGCCTCGGAGAGGCGCTTCAGGTTCTTGCGCGGGTCCATGCTGCCGACCGCGAGCAGGTACCCGCCGTCGGTCACGCCGAACTTGGCGAGCACGCGGGCGCGCTCGTCGGCGCCGCGCGGCTCCCCGAACACGGGGCTCGGCGCATTGGGTGCCACCACGACGGGCGCGCTGGAGAGGCCGAGCTCGCGCACCTGCTCCGCGACGGGCTCGCTGACCGTGACGATGACGCGGGCGTCGCGCAGGTTCGCCTTCAGCAGCGGCACGTGCGTCACGACGTACTCGCGGCTGTACCACTCGGGGTTCGTGAGCACGAAGAGGTCGTGCACGACCACGATATGGCGGCGGTGCACGAGCGGCGCGCGGCTCGTGAGCGACAGGAGGACGTCCTGGCGGGTGATCCAGGGGAGCGTCGTCTGCACCCAGAGCCAGCTGCGGGCCCCGGAGGACGCGATGCGCTCCGAGGGCGTGGCGCGCGTGACGCCCTTCTGGCCCTCGAGCGCGCGGGCGATCTCGACCGCGTAGCGCTGCTGCCCGGTGATCCGCTGCCCCGCGTAGGCCTCGTTGACGACGAGCCGGCGCATCAGGCGGCCGCCCCGTCGAGACGGGCGCCGTCGTGGCGGACCCAGCCGGCCACGCGGCGCTCGAAGACGGACGCGTCGAAGTCGGCCGAGCGGCGGACGCTCGCGGCCGGGTCGAGCGCGGCGGCGCGCGCCACGGCGTCGGCGAGGCCGGGGCCCTCCCAGTCGTGGACGTGCACGCCGGTGACGCCGTCGACGACGCTCTCGGTCGCGCCGCCGACGTCGCTGACCAGCACACGGGCGCCCGCGGCCATGGCCTCGACGGGCATGATCCCGAAGTCCTCGACCGCGGGGAACACGTAGGCGAGCGAGCGCTGGTACAGCGTGTAGAGGAGCGCGTCCGAGGGCCGCGGGATCACGGTGACGGGCACGCGCGCGGCGGCGGCCTGCGCCTGCAGCTCGCCGGCCAGCGGACCGGAGCCGGCGAGGACCACGGGCACGCCGGCCGCCTCGCCCGCGCGGATGGCGAGGTCGAGGCGCTTGTACGGCACGAAGCGGCTCGCGCCGAGCAGGAACCCGTCCGGCAGCGAGGCCGCGAGCTCGGCGTCGGACCCCGTCAGGGTGTCCTGCCAGGAGGAGGTGGCGCGGATCTCGGTGGCGTCGACCGGCGGGTGGATCACCTGCGCGTCCACGTCCCACGCGGTGCGGATGCGTGCCTGCACGAACGCGCTGTTGGCGGCGAACTCGGCGTGGGACGCCTGCGCGCGGCGCCGGTCGAGGGCGCGGAGCGGCGGGGCGGCGGCCTTGACGAGCGGGTTCGCGCCGCGCTGGTCGAGGTCCGGCGTCCACAGGTAGCGCGCGGGGCTGTGCACGTACACGTGCTGGCGGGTGGAGCGGTCGCCGTGGCCGAGGTGGTGCGCGAACAGGTGGGAGCTCGACAGCGTCCACTCGTAGGCGCCGAGGTCGAGCGAGCTCCAGGTGAGCGGCATGAAGGGCAGCGCCAGGGGCTTCCGGCGGCGCAGCGGCGTGCGCGCGATCCAGCTCTCCCGCACGGGCCGGTCGCCGTAGCGGCCGGGGTCGTCGTTCCAGAGGGTGAAGAGGTCGGCGTCGGGGAACGCGTGCGCGAAGGCGTCGAACACCTTCTCGGATCCGCCCGACCTCTCGATCCACTCCTGGACCAGCAGCCCCGCCATCAGACGGCTCCGTCCGCGCCGAAGACCGCCTTGAACGTGCGCGCCAGGATGATGATGTCGCCCGTGAGCGACCAGTTCTCCACGTAGTACAGGTCGAGGCGGATGGCGTCCTCCCACGACAGCGACGACCGGCCGGAGACCTGCCAGAGGCCGGACATGCCGGGCTTGATGAGGAGGCGTCGGCGCGCCGCGCTGTCGTAGAGCGCGACCTCGCCCTCGCGCTGCGGGCGCGGGCCGATGAGGCTCATCGAGCCGAGCAGCACGTTGAGGAACTGGGGGAGCTCGTCCAGGGAGTAGCGGCGGAGGACGCCGCCCACCTTCGTGATGCGGGGGTCGTCGGTGACCTTGAACAGCGGGGTGTCCGCCGTGCCCTGCTGCTCCAGCAGCGCGAACAGCTCCGCGTCGGCGTTCATGCGCATGGAGCGGAACTTGAGCATGTGGAACGGCTCGCCGTTCAGGCCGATGCGCTCCTGCTTGTAGAAGACGTCGCCCTTGCTGGTGGCCTTGATGAGGATCGCGAGGATCAGGAAGACGGGGCTCAGCACGACGAGCGTGATGCCCGACACGACGATGTCGAACAGCCGCTTGGAGAGCAGCTTCCGGCCCTCGAAGCGCGGCGTCTCCACGTGGATGAGCGGGAGGCCGGCGACGGGGCGCGTGTGGATGCGGGGGCCGCCGATGTCGGTGAGGCCGGGCGCCATGACGAGGTGGTGGCGGCCGGGCTCGAGCGACCAGCTGAGCTCGCGGATCCGCTCGGGGGGCAGCTCGTCGCTGGAGGTGATCACGAGGGTGTCGGCGCCGAGGCGCTCGAGCTCCAGGAGGGCGTCGTCGGCGTCGCCGACGACGGGCACGTCGAGCCCGGGGAGGCGCTGCGGCCGGGCGTCGCCCGTCAGGCACGCGCCCACCACGCGGTAGCCCGCCTTGGGTGCGCGGGCCAGGGTCGTGGCCGTGTGGGTGGTGCTCTCGAGGGAGCCGACCAGCAGGATCAGCGACGAGAACTCGCCGCGGCGGCGCTGCGCCGACAGCCACACGCGCCAGAGCGCGCGGGACAGCAGCAGGAGCACGAGGCCGAGCGGGAGGCCGGTGACGATGTAGCCGCGGGCCAGGTCGATCTTCACCAGGAACGCGACGATGGCGATGATGCCGAACAGCCGCAGCGTGGCGTCGGCCACCTGCTTGTACTCCTGCGTGCCCGTGCCGACGATCCGGTAGTCGCGGGTGCTGTAGACGCTGAGGACGAAGAGCCAGGCGAGGACCAGCACGACGGAGACCATCGTGTAGGTGACCGCCACGTCGGGCGCGTTGCCGCCGAGGTCGACGGTGCCGGCGGTCGTCCCGAACCACAGGAACTGCACGCCGAAGGTCGTGAGGATGATGACGATCGCGTCGCTCAGCGCCAGGCGCCGGGCGTAGACGACCCGCCAGCGCGACCCCTCCTGGGCCTCGTCCGTGCGTCGTGTCTCTTGCGTGTCCACTGGTCCCCGGGGCAGGCGGCTCCGATCGGGAGCCGGTGGTGTCTGATGGAGCGTCGTGCGCTCGCGTGTGCGGTGGCGGGCGGGCGGTCAGCCCCGTAGGCGGGGCGCGTCCGTGCGGGTCACGGCCCGCACCGACTCGAGGATCGACTCGATGGCGCCGCCGGCCTGCTCGCCCGAGGCGTCGTAGGTGGCCTGGGAGCGGCGGTACGGGTCGACCACGTCGTAGTCGTCCTCGTGCGCGGGCGGCAGGGTCACGCCCCGCTGCGCCGCGACGAGCGGGATGAGCGCCCGGAGCTGCGCCGGCACGTCGCCGTCGCAGGCGATGTGCTTCTCGTCCCCGGTCACCTCGACGAGGTGCTCGAAGAGCGCGGCGAACTCGCGGATGGTGAAGGTGAAGCGGTTGGCGCGGGGCACCGCGCGCACGACGGCGCTGCGGTGCTCGCGCGCCATGGTGAGCACCAGGTCGACGCCGTGGATGATGCCGGGCGTCAGGAAGCGCGCCTGGTGCTCGCTCGGGTCCCCGCCGTAGCGGACGGACAGCTCCGCCGCCTGCTCGGGCATGCGCTGGCCCTCGGCCGCGATCGTGCCGGCGCTGCTGAAGCGCACGACCGAGTCGGCCTCGGCGGCATGGCCGCCGAAGATGGCCCGGACGCGCGACCGCAGCACCTGCTCGGCGAGCGCGGATCGGCAGATGTTGCCCGAGCAGACGAACAGGACGCGGAACGAGCCGTCGTCGACGCTCTCGGAGGGTGCGTCGCCGAGGGCCGCGCGTGCGGCCCTGCGGCTCGTGGGGGGAGTTCCGACATGGAGGGGAGCTACGCCTTGATCTTCTCGATGGGCGCCTTGGTCTTCTGGCCGTCCTCGTCCTCCGTGTACCCGTACCCGTAGCCGTAGTGGCCGTAGCCGTACGCGTCCGGGCCCTTGGTGGGGAGCATGGTGATGACGAGGCCGAGCACGTCCGCGCCCACGTTCGTGAGGTTGGCGATGGCGCTCTTCAGCTGGGTGCGGTGCGTGCGGCCCGCGGCGACGACGATGATCGCGCCGCCGGCGTTCTTGGACAGGATCGCCGCGTCGGTGACGGGGAGCAGCGGCGGGGCGTCGATGAGCACCACGTCGTAGCGCGCCTCGAGGTCCTGCAGCAGGCGGGCCATGCCCTGCGAGCCGAGCAGCTCGGACGGGTTCGGCGGGATCTGGCCGGCGGGGAGGATCGAGAGCATGCCCGAGCCCCAGGGCTGGATGACGTCCTCGATCTCGGCGCGGCCGATGAGGATGTCGGTGAGGCCCACGGCGCCCTCGAGGCCCATGTAGGACGCGAGGCGCGGACGGCGGAGGTCGGCGTCGATGAGGACGACCTTGATGCCGGAGTCGGCCAGGGCCAGCGCGAGGTTCGAGCTGGTGGTCGACTTGCCCTCGCCCTGGATGGAGGAGGTGATGACGAAGCTGCGTGAGCGGCCGCCGAACTCCAGGAACTGGAGGTTCGTGCGGAGGCTGCGGAAGGACTCCGCCCGGGGGCTGCGCGGGTCGTCCTGGACGATGAGCGGACGCTCGGTCGCCTTCGGGTCGTACGCGATGCCGCCGAGGATGGGCTTGGTGGTGACGAGCTCGACGTCGCGCTCCCCGCGGATGCGGTTGTCGAGCGTCTCGCGGAGGAGGCTCACGCCCATGCCGACGAGGAGGCCGATGATGGCGCCCACGATGATGTTGACGGGCAGGTTCGGCGACGACGGCGAATCGGGGATCTCCGCCGACTCGAGCTGCGTGATCTGCACCTGCGGGGTGCCCTCGATGGTCTCGGGGACGAGGTTGCCGACGACGGTGGTGAGGCTCGCGCCGATGGCGTCCGCGAGCGTCGCGGCGTCCTGGCGGTTCTGGTCCTTGACGGTGATGTCGATGATCGTCGTGTCGAGCGGCGCGGAGGCGCGGACCGACTCGGCGAGCTCGCGCGACGTGACGTCGAGGCCGAACTCGTCGATGACGGGCTGGAGCACTGCGCGGGTCGTGGTGACGTCGGAGTAGCTCTTCACCGCCTGGGTGAGGAAGTTGTTGCCCTGCTGCAGGTCCGAGACCCCGCCGGAGCTGCTCTGCGCCACGAACATCTTCGTGGACGCCTCGTACTCGGGCGTCTGGAGGAGGGAGAAGGCCGCCGCGGCGCCGACCCCGACCAGGAGCGTCAGGATGATGAGCACCGCGCCCCTACGCAGCATCCGAATGAAGTCACGGAGCGCCATAACTTAGAACCCTTCCCCAAAAGCACACAGGCGCGGAGTGTCCGCATACGTGGGATATCCACAGCCTCGGCTGTCTATCATCACACAGCCCACGGGTGCCCACGGCAGCCCGGGACGCCCCCGTCCGGGGCATGGTAGGGCCTCTGGCGCCCTGTTAGGGTCGCTCCTACAGCAGTGCTGCACGGCGGTACACGAGTGAGTAGGGACGAGAGCCATGAGCTCGCAGACATTTCGCCGGGGTACTCCCGTGCTTCCCGACCCGTCGGAGCTCCGCTCCGCGCCGGACGACAAGACCCCCCGCCCGCGGGGGATTCGACCGCCACGGTGAACCGCGGGTTCCGCCCGGACGTCGAGGGCCTCCGCGCCCTCGCGGTCGTCGCGGTGATCGTCGACCACCTCTTCGACTGGCCCTCCGGGGGCTTCGTCGGCGTCGACGTCTTCTTCGTCATCAGCGGGTTCCTCATCACGGGCCTGCTGCTGAAGGAGTACGAGCGCACCAAGACGATCTCGTTCGTCGACTTCTACAAGCGCCGCGTCCGCCGCATCATGCCGGCCGCGCTGCTCGTGCTCGTGGTGACCTCGGCCCTCTCGTTCCTCGTCTTCAACGTGGTCCGGGCCCAGGCCAGCCTCTGGGACGCCGTCTGGTCGGCCCTGTTCGTCTCCAACTGGCACTTCGCCAGCGCCGGCACCGACTACTTCGCGTCCGACGGACCCATCTCGCCGTTCCGCCACTACTGGTCGCTGTCGGTCGAGGAGCAGTTCTACGTCGTCTGGCCCGTGCTGATCTTCCTGGTCATCACGTTCGCCCGCCGCCGCACGCCCAAGAACCGCGTCAAGCGCGCCCGCGTCTTCACCCAGACGATCGGCATCACGGTCGGCGTCCTCATCGTCGCGTCGCTGGCCTGGGGCTTCTACGAGACCTCGGCCCGCCCGACCGTCGCGTACTTCTCCACCTTCTCCCGCGCGTGGGAGCTCGGCATCGGTGCGCTCCTCGCGATCTTTGCCGCGCGGATCTCCACGCTGCCGGCCGCCCTCCGCCCGGTCCTCGGCTACGTGGGCCTCGCCGGCATCGTCGCGTCGTTCTTCCTCATCGCCGGCGACACCGCCTTCCCGGTGCCCTCGGGCCTGCTCCCGGTCGTCTCGACCGCGCTCGTCATCGCGTCGGGCATCGGCGGCGTGTCGAAGGCCATGGTGCCCATCACGAACCCGGTCACCACCTACATCGGGCGCCTGTCGTTCTCCCTCTACCTCTGGCACTTCCCGGCGATCATCCTGCTGGCGTCGCTGCTCGGCACCGGCACGCTCGAGTACTACGGCGCCGCCATCGGCGCGACGCTCGTGCTCGCCATCGCGTCCTTCCACCTGGTCGAGGACCCGATCCGCCGCTCCAGCTGGCTCGACCCGAGGAAGGCCGGTCGCCGGTCCTCCGCCGCGCAGCTCAAGATGACCGTCGCGGCGCTGTCCGTGGTGGCGGTCGCCGTGGTCGGCGTCGTCGCCGTGGCCGTCGTTCGCGACGAGCCCACCGGCGGCAGCGTCATCAGCGGCGGCGGCCTCTCCGGTTCCGGTGGGACCGCGACCCCGCCCCCCGCGACCGGGAACGCGCTCGAGGTGCGCGGCGAGCAGATCTCCGCCGCCCTCGCCGCGGACGAGTGGCCGGCGCTCGATCCCGCCGTGGAGTCGTTCGGCGACTTCGGCCGCGACGTCATCGCGCCCGAGTGGGCGAAGGACGGCTGCCTCGGCGCCGACCTCGCCAAGGAGAAGGACGCGATCGCGAACGCGGACCACTGCGTCTACGGCAACGCCGAGGCGGGCCCCGAGAAGACCGCGGTCATCTTCGGCGACTCGCTCGCGATCAGCTACGCGCCCATGCTCCGCTCCAGCCTCGGCGACGACTGGAAGGTGCGGGTGCTCACCATGGCCCGCTGCCCCGCGTCGACCGTCACGAGCACGGACACCGACGGATCCGAGTACACGGAGTGCACGGACTTCCGCACCTGGGCCCTCGGCGAGATGGAGGCGACCAAGCCCGCGCTCATCCTCATGAGCGAGGCCGTCGACAACTCCTACCTGTCGAGCAAGGCCACGGGCGGCGCCGCCGACCGCGAGTGGCAGGCCGGCGCGCTCACCACGATGGGGGCCCTCAAGACGGCCTCCTCCAACGTGATCGTCCTGTCCCGTCCGCCGGCAGCCACGGCCCTCGTGGAGTGCAAGACGCCGACGAGCTCGCCGAACGACTGCCAGTCGACGGTCTCCCCCTCCTTCATCAGCCACGCCCGCACCATGCAGGCGGCGGCGGAGGAGGTCGGTGCGCCGGTCCAGTTCATCAACACCCAGGGCTGGTTCTGCAGCCAGGGCACCTGCCCCGCGTTCGTCAACGGGATCCCCGTGCGCGGCGACACGTCGCACCTCACGGCCCGCCAGTCGCAGGACCTGGCGCCGATCATGTCGGACATCCTCGCGCCGCTCGGCCTCGGGGCCGCACCGGCCGCCGGCTGATCCGCCGCCGCCGCCTCACCGCACGCCACGACGGGCGCTCCTCCTCACGGAGGGGCGCCCGTCGTTGTGCGCCCGGTGCCCGGTGCCCACGGTGCGCCCGGTGCGCGGGGTCCGCCCGGTGCGCGGGGTCCGCCCGCGGCGCACGGTCGCTGCGCGTCCGCGCCCGCGGGCAGGGTCGGTTCCCGGACACCCGAGATCCCGGAGCGCCCGCCCACGGCGCCCTCGGAGCGGTGCTCGCATGCCGGTGTCCGGGCGCGGCGGCTCCGCCATGCGCCGGTACGCGGGCTCGTGGGCGCCCGCCCGGCGCGGCATCCGCGCCGATGGTCGAGAGGGAACGGGCACGCGTCAGCCGCCGCTCCGTGCGGCGTCGTCCCGGAGACGCGGAGCCGCCCGGAGACCCGTAGCCGTCCCGGAGACCCGGGGCCGGGACGCTGCCGAGGGATGCGCGGTGTCCGGATCCGACGGGCCCTCCCGCCGCGACGCTGCGGCGGGATGCGCGGCGTCCGAATCCGGCGGGCCCTCCCGCCGCGACGCGTCGGGGGTGTCCGGGTCAGGCGCGCGGGGCCTTCGCGCCCGCGGAGCGGCTCGTGAGGCGCCGCGCGACGCCGATGAACGGCACCTCCACGAAGCGGTGCACGAGCCAGGAGACGACGAGCGTGAGGGCGATGGCGGCGATCACGCGCACGATCCCCTCGGGCACCTCGACGGCGCGCATGACGCGGTAGGCGAGCGGGTGCAGCAGGTAGGCGGCGTAGGAGACCGCACCGAGCCAGATCAGCACGCGCGAGTGCGCGGCCTGCCGCGACGCGTAGAACGCGAAGAACAGGCCGAGCCCGAGGAGGAAGGACACGGAGTAGTCGAAGGGCGGCCACGTGGCGTCCTGCCCGCCGTTGAGGTACGTGAAGAGCGGCACGCCCACGACGCCGGCGACGAGGAGGCCCTTCCAGGCGCCGGAGCCGTCCCGGTCGCGCAGGTGGATCGCGTGGCCGAGGCTGGCCGTGTAGAGCAGCAGCGGCAGGGTCCACGGGAGCTCCCGCTCGAGCACCCGCCCGGCGATCGCCGCCGCGACGAACCCGGCGAGCCAGACGTAGCCCATGACGACGCTCCGGTCGAGGCGGCCGATGAGCTTCGCCACGAGGGACTGGCCGTAGAAGATCAGCTCGATGCCGAGGGTCCAGGCGGTCGGCACGATCGTGTAGATGCCGACGGCGCCCTGCACCATGAGGACGTTGGCCATGATCGTCAGCGGCCCGCCGAGCTCGCCGTCGCCGGTGGTCGCCACCCAGAGCATCATGAGCCCCAGCACCAGCCAGTAGAGAGGGAACAGCCGGTACACGCGGCGCACGAGGAACGTGCGGGTGTCCTGGCGCTGCAGGCTCAGCGGGATGACGTACCCGCTCACGAGGAAGAAGGCGACGACGCCCACGCGACCGGCGTCGACCCACTGGCGGCTGAAGTCCTCGAAGGCGGGGTACTCGGCGGCGATGAGGTGCTGGAGCACCACGATGAACGACGCGACGCCGCGGACCGCCTCGAGGAACTCGATCTTGCGACCGGTCTCGCTCTTCACTGTCACGGTGCTGGTCACGCGGCGCTCTCCTCTGGTGCGGGCGCCACGTCCCGCGGCACCGCTTCGACCCTAACCGCCGGGTCGCCGGCGGCAGGACGGGGGGATGCCCCTACTTCTGGGCGGACTCGTCGAGGACCTCGGTGCGCACGAACCTGCGCACCTCCGCGCCCATCAGCTTGTAGCCCGTCATGTTGGTGTGGATGCCGTCGCGGAAGAACTCGGTCCGCCACTTGTCGTCCTTGTTCGTGAGGTTCACCCACGGGTCGAAGTAGTGGAAGCCCTGGGCGTCCGCGAACTCCTCGAGGTGGGCGTTCACCTGCGGCGGCGTCTCGGGGGAGGCGTTCTGCGGCGGGATGCCGAGGATCACCGTCTCCTTCGGCGCGAGCTTCCCCACGGTCTCCAGGATGTCGGTGTCGAGCTGCGTGTCCGGGATGCCGGCGAGGCGGTTGTTGGTGCCGATCATGATGAGCGCCACGTCCACGTCCTCGACGGTGGGCGTGTTGGCGGCCATGAACGTGCTCGTGGCGCCGTCGTTGCCCCAGCCGCCGGCGAAGGTCAGCGGGTCGCCCACGACGTAGTCGACGTAGGCCATGCCCTGGTCGATGCCCTGGGGCAGGGTGCCGACGAAGCCGTTGGTGTTCGAGTCGCCCATGACGACGATGCGCACCATGTCCTCGGGTGCGGTGGTCGCCGAGGCGCTCGGTGCCGGTTCGGCCTCCGTCGCGGTGGGCGTGGGCTGCGGGTTCCCGCTGGTGCACCCGGCGAGCAGGAGGACGGCGGCGAGGGCGCTGACGGCGCCCCGGGCCATGCGACGTGCGGGCATAGGTGTTCATCCGATCGGTGGAGGGATCCGCGGCAGCGGCGAGCCGGTGACCCCGTCAGCCGCTGCGATCACGGGGCCTCTCGCAACCCATTGTGCCATGCGGCGTTCGGCGGGCCCGCGGGTGCCGGGCGCGGCGCGATCCCGGGGAGGTGGCTGCGCGCGCCCTGTGCGCCGGTCCCCGCGGCGTGCGGAGGACCGGGATCAGGCGGTGCGCGCGAGCCGGACGAGCGCCTGCACGGCGGCATGGTCCGAGGGCGAGCGGCCCTCGAACGTGTACGGGTTGATGGCCGAGTCGACCACCTCCACGCCCGTGCCCGCGAGGATCCAGTCGATGCGCTCGCCCTCCGGCACGGGGTCGCCGTACGCGGTGAAGGTGCCGATGCCGGGCGTCGCGTGGTGCGCCGCCGTCGTCCACGTGTCCGCCAGCCCCGCGTCGCGCGTGAGGATGTCGTACGCCGCCGACTC
This sequence comes from Clavibacter sp. AC415, assembly GCF_979252985.1. Classification (NCBI taxonomy): domain Bacteria; kingdom Bacillati; phylum Actinomycetota; class Actinomycetes; order Micrococcales; family Microbacteriaceae; genus Clavibacter; species Clavibacter sp. AC415. Next base: position 89,264 of record NZ_CEEDAR010000020.1, read on the forward strand.
CTCGGCCGGCGCGTTGAAGTCGCCCGTGACGACGACGGGAGCGCCGGACGCGACCTCCTGCAGCCGCTCGGTGATGAGGTCGGCGCTCTTCACGCGCGCCAGCTCCGACTCGTGGTCGAGGTGCGTGTTGAGGTGCACGAACTCCGCGCCGCTGCGGCGGTCGCGGAACCGCGCCCACGTGGCGATGCGGGTGGTGGTGCAGCCCCAGGAGCGCGAGCCGATGAGCTCGGGCAGGTCGGAGAGCCAGAACTGGTCCCACGCGACCACGTCGAGGCGGCGCTCGTCGTAGAAGATCGCGCTGTACTCCCCGCCCGAGCCGCCGTCGCGGCCGTAGCCGAGCATGCGGTGGTGGGGGAGGGCGCGGGCGATGGCGGGGAGCTGACGGGAGAGGGCCTCCTGCACGCCGAGGACGGTGGGCTGCTCGAGCTCCAGGAAGCGGGCGAGGACCGGCTCGCGGTCGCCCCAGTGGTCGGGGTCGCCCGGCTCGGTGCCGGCGCGGGCGAGGCGGATGTTGCAGGTCATGACGTGGACGAGGTCGCCCTCGGCCGAGCCGATGGTCGCCTGCTGGGGCGGGGCGGGAGCAGCGGGTGCCGCTGCCGCCGGTCGAGACGGAGGGGGGTCGGCCTCCGCGGTCCCGTCCGGGCCGTCCGTCGTGGTCGTCGTCTCGTCGGCACGCGGGCGCTCGAGGAGCGCCGTGCCGGAGCCGCGGGTGGGGCGCCCGACGCCCGGATCGGAGGATCCGGCACCGTCGAACAGGTCGCGTCGGCTGAATCCGCCGCTGGCCATCATGGAGATCTCCTCGGGTCGCACGTGTCTCGCATGATCAGCCTGCGCCCGGCGGGACGATCGGGTACCCAACGGGACGTGGCGGATGCGTGAACTGCACGCACAGGTCTACGCGAGGGGTGCGGGGATGGCAACCCGGTGGCGGCGTGTCGGCCTGGAGCGGAGGGATCCGCCAGCCGGCGCAGGGGCGGCGGACAGACGCGCGCGCCGCCGGCGGTGGCCGACGGCGCGCGGATCGACGCGGGCGGAGGGCGTCAGCCCAGGTGCTCCGCGAGGAAGTCCGTGAGCGCGCGCCACGAGCGGCGCTCGGCGCGGTCCTGGTACTGCGCGCCGTGGTCGGGCGAGTCGACGCCCGGCACCGAGAACGCGTGCATCGCCCCGCTGTACGCGACGACCTGCCAGTCGACCGCGGGACGCGTGCGCATCTCCGCCTGGAAGGCGGCGACCCGGTCGTCCGGGACCAGGGGGTCGTCCGCGCCGGTGAGGACCAGCAGCGCCGCCTCGATGCCGGCGACGTCGGCCGGCTCGTGCACGACGAGGCTCCCGTGCAGGGAGACGGCCGCCTTCACCGGCGCGCCCGCGCGGGCGACCTCGAGGGCGGCGCTCCCGCCGAAGCAGTACCCCATGACGGCGATGCGCGCGGGGTCGACGTCGGGCTCGGCGGCCACGCGGTCGATCGCCGCGCGCACCCGGGCGCGCATGAGCGGCAGGTCGGCGTAGTAGGCGCCCGCGACCTCGGCGGCGTCGGCCGGGCCGGGGCGCACGTCGCGGCCGTACACGTCGGCCGCGAAGGCGACGTAGCCGAGGCGCGCCAGCATCTGGATCCGCGCGGCGACGTGCCCGCCGACCCCGAACCAGTCGTGGACGACGACCACGGCCGGGCGGCGTCCGCGGGCCGACGCGTCGCGCGCGAGCAGCCCCTCCAGCTCGGTGCCCGCGTGGTCGTAGAGCACGGGCCCCATCTGGATGTCCGCGCCCGCGGGCAGCGGCACGCGCTCCGTGAGCTCGGCGAGGGACGGCGACCACACGGGGGTCGAGGCGGCATCGGTCATGCGCGGGCCTCCACGACCGTGCCGAAGCGCGCGGGGAGCGTGGCGCGGTGGACGCCGCGCAGCTCGTCCACGGAGAGGGTGAACAGGCCCTGCAGCTCCAGCCCGGGCGCCTGGGCGTCCGTGACGCCGATGCGCAGCACCGGGTAGCCGCGTCCCTCGCAGAGGCCCTGGAACTTCACGTCGTCCTCGCGGGGCACCGTGACGAGCATGCGGCCGGTGGACTCGGAGAAGAGCGCGGTGGCCGCGTCGACGCCGTCGCGCTGGACGATGCCGTCGAGCCAGACGCGCGCGCCCACGCCGAAGCGCATCACGGACTCCGCGAGCGCCTGGCCGAGGCCGCCGTCCGAGAGGTCGTGCGCGCTGGCGATGAGCGACTGCGTGCCGCCCGCCGCGATGAGCGAGGCGAGGTCGCGCTCCGCGGCGAGGTCGACCACGGGCGGGACCCCGCCGAGGTGGTCGTGCACGGTGCCCGCCCACGCGGAGCCGTCGAGCTCCTCGCGCGTGACGCCGAGCAGGTAGATGTTGTCGCCCTCGTCCTGCCAGCCGGACGGGATGCGGCGCGCGACGTCGTCGATCACGCCGAGGACCCCCACGACGGGCGTCGGGTGGATGGCCTGCGTGCCCGTCTGGTTGTAAAGGGACACGTTGCCGCCGGTCACGGGGATCTCGAGCTCGAGGCACCCGTCGGCCAGGCCCTCGACCGTGCGGCTGAACTGCCACATGACCTCGGGGTCCTCGGGGCTGCCGAAGTTGAGGCAGTCGCTGACGGCCACGGGCGTCGCGCCCGAGGCGGCGACGTTGCGGTACGCCTCCGCGAGCGCCAGCTGCGCGCCGCGGTACGGGTCGAGCTGGCAGAAGCGGCCGTTGGCGTCGGTGGCGACCGAGAAGCCGAGCCCGCTCTCCTCGTCGATGCGGACCATGCCCGCGTCGTCCGGGAACGACAGGGCGGTGTTGCCCATGACGTAGCGGTCGTACTGGTCGGTGATCCACGACGCGTCGGCCAGGTTGGGGCTGCCGAGGAGCTGCAGGAACTGGTCGCGGATGTCGTCGGGCGCGGTGGGGCGCGCGAGTCGCGACGCGGAGTCGGCCTGCAGGGCGTCGATCCACGCGGGGTAGGCCACGGGCCGGTCGTACACGGGACCGTCGACCGCGACGGTGCGCGGCTCGACGTCGACGATGCGCTCGCCGTGGTGGTCGATGACGAGGCGGCCGGTGTCGGTGACCTCGCCGAGCACGCTCGTCTCGACGTCCCACTTCGCGACGACCGCGAGGAAGCCCTCGAGCTTCTCGGGGCTGACGACCGCCATCATGCGCTCCTGGCTCTCCGACATGAGGATCTCCTCCGCCGTGAGCGACGGGTCGCGCAGCAGCACCTCCTCGAGCCGGATGTGCATGCCGCCGTCGCCGTTGGAGGCGAGCTCGCTCGTGGCGCACGAGATGCCGGCGGCTCCCAGGTCCTGGATGCCCTCGACGAGGTCCTCCCGGAAGAGCTCGAGGCAGCACTCGATGAGCACCTTCTCGGCGAAGGGGTCGCCCACCTGCACCGCGGGGCGCTTGGTCGGCCCGCCGTCGGCGAAGGTGTCGCTCGCGAGGATGGAGGCGCCGCCGATGCCGTCGCCGCCCGTGCGGGCGCCGAAGAGCACCACCTTGTTGCCGACGCCGCGGGCGTTGGCGAGGTGGAGGTCCTCGTGGCGGAGGACGCCCACGGCGAGCGCGTTCACGAGGGGGTTTCCCTGGTACACGCGGTCGAAGTAGGTCTCGCCGCCGATGTTCGGCAGCCCCAGGCAGTTGCCGTAGAAGCTGATCCCGGAGACGACGCCGTGCACGACGCGCGCGGTGTCCGGGTCGTCGATGTCGCCGAAGCGGAGCGCGTCCATGACGGCGACGGGCCGGGCGCCCATCGAGATGATGTCGCGCACGATGCCGCCGACGCCGGTCGCCGCGCCCTGGAACGGCTCGATGTAGGAGGGGTGGTTGTGGCTCTCGATCTTGAAGGTGACGGCCCAGCCCTCGCCCACGTCGACGACGCCGGCGTTCTCGCCCATGCCGACCATGAGGTCCTTCCTCATGGACTCGGACACCTTCTGCCCGAACTGGCGCAGGTACTTCTTGGAGGACTTGTAGGAGCAGTGCTCGCTCCACATGACCGAGTACATGGCGAGCTCGCCGCTGGTGGGGCGGCGGCCGAGGATCTCCCGGATGCGCAGGTACTCGCCCTCCGTGAGCCCGAGCGCCGCGTACGGCTGCTCCTTCTCCGGGGTGCGCTCGGCCATCTCGACGGTGTCGGCGACGTGGCGGCGAGCGCTCCGTGCGTCCGCTCCCGCGGGGTCGGTGGGGACGGATGCGGGATCGGCGTGGACGCTCACTGCGCGAGGACTCCTTCGAGGACGGACGTGAAGAGGCGGAGGCCGTCGACACCGGAGCGCATGGCGGCCGGGGTGTCCGGTCCGAAGCCCTCCTCGACGGCGTGCTCGGGGTGGGGCATGAGGCCGACGACGTTGCCGCGGGCGTTGGTGATCCCGGCGATGTCGCGCAGGGACCCGTTCGGGTTGCCGCCGAGGTAGCGGAAGGCCACGCGGCCCTCGCCCTCGAGGCGGTCGAGCGTGTCGGCGTCGGCGATGAAGCCGCCCTCGCCGTTCTTCAGCGGGATGGTGATCTCCTCGCCGTCCGTGAACGCGCTCGTCCACGCGGTGGCCGTGGCCTCGACGCGGAGGCGCTGGTCGCGGCAGACGAAGGACCCTGCCTCGTTGCGGATCAGCCCGCCGGGCAGCAGGTGCGCCTCGGTGAGCATCTGGAAGCCGTTGCAGATGCCGAGCACGGGGACGCCGCGCTCGGCCGCGTCCACCACCTCGCGCATGATCGGCGCGAACGCGGCGATGGCGCCGGCGCGCATGTAGTCGCCGTAGCTGAAGCCGCCGGGGAGCACGACCGCGTCGACGCCCTGGAGATCGTGGTCGCCGTGCCACAGCGCGACGGGGGTGGCGCCCGCGAGACGGACGGCGCGCTGGGCGTCGCGGTCGTCGAGGGATCCCGGGAAGGTGATGACCCCGACGCGCATCAGCGCTGCTCCGCCGCGGCGGAGCCGTGGGGGAGCGGGTGCGCGCCGACGTTCGTGTCGGCGGTGCCGCCGTCGGCGACCGTGTGGTCGTCGGTGACGTTGCCCGTGGCCATGTCGGCCTCGGCGGAGACGCCGAACCCGTCGAGCCCGGCGACGTGGACGCTGATGACGTCCTCGATGACGGAGTTGGACAGCATGTCGGCGGCGAGGGTCTGGACGTCGGCGAGCAGCGCGTCGTCCACCTCGCCCTCGACGGTGAGCTCGAAGCGCTTGCCGATGCGGACGCCGGTGAAGCGGTCCTTGCCGAGGCGGGCGAGGGCGCCGGCCACGGCCTTCCCCTGGGGGTCGAGCAGCTCGGCCTTGGGCATCACTTCGACGACGATCGTGGGCACGATGGATCTCCGGCTTCCTGGAGGCGGGTGGATGCGCTCAGCGTACCGGACGGCCGCGGCCCGCCGGGGTCCGGCGGGCGCGCTCCGGAGGCCGGGTCAGCCGATGGCCTCCGGCAGCAGCTCCACGCGGTAGGCGGCGTCGATGGTCTCGCCGGTCGCCGGGTCCTCGAGCTGCACGTGCCAGCGCGACGCGAACTGGTCGACGCCCGGGACCATCGCGACGGTGCCCGAGATGAGGACGGTGCCGGACACGCGGAGACCGCGCTCGGCGAGCACGTCGAGCCAGTGGTCGGGTGTGAGGAGCGCGCCGAGGGTGGAGTCCTGGATCAGCAGCTCCGCGCCCTCCTCGCCCACCCAGCCGCGCAGGCGGATCGCGTCGAGCCGGTCGCGCACGTCGGCGAGGCGCCAGGCGCGACGGCCGAGGACGTCCGGGCCCGCGTTCTTGCTCCACGCGACGCCGTGCACCTCGAGCGCGCGGTCGGTGTGGTCGCACGCGACCGTGAGGAGCACGTCGTCGTCGGTGATGACGAGCGCCCACTCGGCCTCGCCCGAGGTGCGGCCGTGCTGCGCGGGGACGGAGTCGGCCTGCGACGCCAGGTACGGCGCGACGGGGTAGAGCGCCGGCGTCACGTCGGGGCCGGGGACGCCGAGCTCCGCGAGCTCGGCGATGTGCGCCTGGACCTCGGCCTGGTCGCGGCCCGCGTAGCCGGCGTTGAGGAGGCTGGTGACCTCCACGCTCGTGGTGGATCCGTCGGGCAGCTGGAAGCGCAGGGTGGTCATGGGTCCTCCGGTGTGTGTTTCGAGCGTGTGAAGAAAAGCGGATCCGTGCCCCGCGACCTGGTCGCGAGGGCTCGGTATGCCTACTGTATACAGCAGACAGACCGGGCCACCGGCGGGATCCGCCCCACGGATCCGCCCCCCGGACACGCACCCGAGGAGCCCCATGGCCGACGACCCCACCGCCGCTGCGGCGACCACCGCGCCCGCGTCCGGCGCACCGCACGACACCCCGAAGCCGACCCGCCGGGAGCTCGCGAAGGCCTTCACCGCGAGCCTCACCGGCACCTCGCTCGAGTGGTACGACTTCGCCGTCTACTCGGCCGCCAGCGCGGTCGTCTTCCCCGTCGTCTTCTTCCCGTCGTCGGACCCGTACACGGCGACGATCCTCGCGTTCTCCACCTACGCGGTCGGCTACGTGTCGCGCCCCGTCGGCGGGTTCGTGTTCGGCCGGCTCGGCGACAAGATCGGCCGCAAGCCCGTCCTCGTGCTCACGCTGCTGCTCATCGGCATCGCCACGTTCCTCATCGGCGTGCTGCCGGGCTACGCGACCATCGGGCTCGCGGCGCCGATCATCCTCGTGCTCCTCCGCTTCGCGCAGGGCGTGGGCGTGGGCGGCGAGTGGGGCGGCGCGGTGCTGCTCTCGAGCGAGTTCGGGGATCCCCGGAGGCGCGGGTTCTGGTCCTCGGCCGCCCAGGTGGGTCCGCCCGCCGGCAACCTGCTCGCCAACGGCGCGCTCGCGCTGCTGACCGTGCTGCTCACCGAGGAGGACTTCCTCGACTGGGGCTGGCGCGTCGCGTTCCTCCTCTCGGCGCTCCTCGTGGCGTTCGGCCTCTGGATCCGCCTGAAGCTCGAGGACACCCCCGTGTTCAAGGCGCTGCAGGAGCGGGGCGACCGCCCGAGCGCGCCCATCTCCGAGGTCTTCCGCACGCAGGCCCGGCCGCTCGTCGCCGCGATCCTCTCCCGCGTCGGACCCGACGTCCTCTACGCGCTCTTCACGGTCTTCACGCTCACCTACGGCGTCAACTCGCTCGGCTTCGAGCGCAGCCAGGTGCTCGTCGCCGTGCTCGTCGGATCCGCGGTGCAGCTGTTCACCATCCCGTTCGCGGGCGCCGTGAGCGACCGCATCAACCGGCGGGCCCTGTACGCGGCCGCCGCGGTGGGCGCCGCCGTCTGGGCGTACGTCTTCTTCGCCATCACCGACGGCTCGTCGACCTTCGTGCTGGGCGTCGGCATCGTGCTCGGCCTCTTCTTCCACTCCTTCATGTACGGGCCGCAGGCGGCGTACATCATCGAGCAGTTCTCGCCGCGGCTCCGCTACACGGGCGCGTCGCTGGCGTACACGATCGCCGGCGTCATCGGCGGGGCCATCGCGCCGCTGATGTTCACGATCATCTACGAGGAGACCGGCAGCTGGGTCGGCATCGCGCTGTACCTCACCGCCGCGGTCGTCCTCACCCTCGTGGGCCTCGCGATGGGCCGCGACTCCGACGTCTCCGAGGACGAGGAGTACGTGCGGTCGGGCGCCGAGGGCGTCGCGGCACCGCGGGTCTGACCCCGGCACCGCCCGTCGACGCCCGGATCCCCGCTGCGGGATCCGGGCGTCGTCGCGTCCGACTCCCGCGGCCCGCGACTCGCGGCCCGCGACCCGCGGCCCGGAGGCCGTGCGCGTCGGCGTCAGGCGCGCAGCAGGACGTCGAGCGTGACCGCCAGGTGCCGGTCGATCGCGTCGCGCGCGGCCTCGGCGTCGCCCGCGGCCAGCGCGTCGACGATGCCGGCGTGCTCCTCGCACACGCGGTCCTGCCGGTCGGTCGCGCGGTAGAGCGCCTCGACGCCGACGAGGATCTGCCGGGCGCGGAGCTTCGCGTAGGTGCGGCTCATCAGCTCGCTCCCGGCGGCGTCGACGAGCAGCTGGTGGAAGCGCCGGTCGTGCTCGATGAACTCCCGGCCGCTCTCGCGCGGCGGCATGGCGACCATCGCGCGCTGCTGCGCGAGCACGGCGCGCATGGCGTCGAGGGGCGTGCGGTCGTGGGCCACCGCGCTCGTGGCCGCGTGGCGCTCGAGGACCCCGCGGAGCTCCATCAGCTCGCCGATCTCGCGACCGGTGATGACGGGGATGCGGGCGCCGCGCTTGGGGATCATCTCGACCAGGTCGTCGGCGGCGAGCAGCAGGAGGGCCTCGCGGACGGGCGTGCGCGAGACGCCGATGCGCTCCGCCAGCTCCTGCTCGTTGAGGAACGCGCCCTGCTGGTCCGGGTCGGTGAGGACGTGCGCGTGCAGGAACTCGTAGGCCCGCGCGCGGCCGGAGAGGGCGCTCGCCGGTGACCCTGGATCGCCCGCCCGTTCTCGCATACGCTATGTATACATCAGGAGGAGGACCATGAGAGTCGCGCTAGCCCAGATCATCAGCTCCCCGGATCCCGCGGACAACCTCGCACGCGTCGAGCGCGTCGCCGAGGACGCCGCGCGGCAGGGCGCCGAGCTCGTGGTGCTCCCCGAGGCGACGCAGCGCGCGTTCGGGCACCCGCTCCCGGAGATCGCGGAGCCGCTCGACGGGCCGTGGGCCTCGGGCGTCCGGTCGATCGCCGACCGACTCGGCATCGTCATCGTGGCCGGCATGTTCACGCCCGGGGCCGATGGACGCGTGCGCAACACCCTGCTCGTCGCCCGACCCGCCGGCGCGGAGCCCGCGGGCGCGGGGTCGTACGACAAGATCCACCTGTTCGACGCGTTCGGGTTCCGCGAGTCCGACGCCGTCGACCCGGGCGACGCCGTCGCGGTGATCGAGGTCGGCGGCACGCGCGCGTCGCTCGCCACCTGCTACGACGTGCGCTTCCCCGCGCTCTTCCTCGCGGGCGCCGACCGGGGCGCGGTCGTCAGCGTCGTCTGCGCCAGCTGGGGCGCGGGCCCCGGCAAGGCCGACCAGTGGGACCTGCTCCTCCGGGCCCGCGCGCTCGACTCCACGACCTTCGTGGTCGCCGTCGGCCAGGGCGACCCCGCGACGCTGCCGGCCGGATCCCGCGGCCACGACCCCGCGGGCGGCGCGCCCACCGGCATCGGCCGGAGCGCCGTGGTGTCCCGCTCGGCGAGGTGCTGCACCGGCTCGGCGGCGAGGAGGAGCTGCTCGTCGTCGACATCGACCCCGCGGCCGTCGACGCCGCGCGCGGCACGCTGCCCGTGCTCGCCAACCGGCACCGCGGGCTCGAGCAGGGCGCCTGACGCCCGTCAGCCCTCGCGGAACGACAGCACGTCGCCCGGCTGGCACTCCAGCACCCGGCATATCGCCTCGAGCGTCGAGAAGCGCACCGCCTTCGCGCGGCCGTTCTTCAGCACGAAGACGTTCGCCGGCGTGATCCCGATCGCCGTCGCCAGCTCGGCCACGGTCATGCCGCGCGCGGCGAGGTGCGAGTCGAGGTCGACCTCGATCGGCATCAGACGACCTGCGCGAGCTCGGCGTGCGAGGCGGCGGCGCGGCGGAGCAGGCCGAGCATGGTCACCAGGACGAGGCAGAAGGCGGCGCAGAGGGCGGTCACCCCGACCAGGGCGACCATGACGGCCGGCGGCGTGATGCCGGCGACGGCGAGCCCCACGACGGCGGCGACCGCGAGGCCCGCCGCGACGGCGCCCAGCGCGATCATGGCCCGCACCAGCGCGAACGCGCGATCGTCGAAGATGGCGTCGCCCGCGGTCAGGGACGTGAGCCGCCAGATGATGACGAGCACCGCCTGCGCGCACAGCGTGACGGCGACGATCCACACCGCGACCGGCACGACGAGCCCGTCCAGGTCGGCCTCGCTCTCGCGCAGCGGCCCGGTGGCCGCGGACACCATGAGCGCCTGCACCACGATCCCGAGCGCCACCAGCACCGTCACCAGCGCCTTCACGCCGATCCTCGTCGCCTCCGCCATGGCCGTCCTCCTCCGTGCATCGAAAGTCGATCCATCGAAGGACGATAGGAGGCGGCAGCAGGCGACCGCGTCATCCGGAGGTCGCATCCCGCATGACGCGACGCGGGCCCGGCCGCCGAGGCGACCGGGCCCGCGGGCCGTCGGAGCGGATCAGCGCCCGAGGGGAGTCATGTCCTCGTAGCGGTCGCCGACCGGCGTGGGCAGCGACGAGAGCCGCGCGAGCTGGTCGGCGGAGAGCGTCACCGCGTCCGCGCCCACGTTCTCGTCGAGGCGGCTGACGCGCTTGGTGCCCGGGATGACGGCGATGTCGTCGCCCTGCGCGAGGATCCACGCGAGCGCGACCTGTGCCGGCGTCGCGTCGAGCTCGCCCGCGACGGCTGTCACGGCGTCGACGATCCGCATGTTCTGCGCGAAGGCCTCCTCCGCGAAGCGCGGCGACGAGGAGCGGTAGTCGGCGTCCGAGAGGTCGGCGGCGCTTCGGATCGCCCCGGTGAGGAAGCCGCGGCCGAGCGGCGAGTAGGCCACGAGGCCGATGCCGAGCTCGCGCAGCACCTCGCGCACGGGGCCCTCGGGGTCGCGCGTCCAGATGGAGTACTCGCTCTGCAGCACCGCGATGGGGTGCACGGCGTGCGCGCGGCGGATGGTGTCGGGCCCGGCCTCGGAGAGGCCCAGGTGCAGGACCTTGCCCTCCTCGACGAGCTCCTTCATGGCGCCGACCGTCTCCTCGATCGGCACGGACGGGTCGACGCGGTGCTGGTAGAGCACGTCGATGCGGTCGGTCCCGAGGCGCTGCAGCGAGGCCTCGACGGCGATGCGGATGCCCGCGGGAGAGCTGTCCATGCCGCGCTCGTAGTCCTCGGCGTCCCGGCCCGGCGCGTGCCTCAGCAGGCCGAACTTGGTGGCGATGACGACGTCGTCGCGGTGGGCGGCGAGGGCGGATCCGACCAGCCGCTCGTTGGTGAACGGCCCGTATGCCTCGGCGGTGTCGAAGAGCGTGACGCCCTGCTCGACCGCGCGGTGCAGGGTGCGGACCGACTCCTGCTCGTCCTCTCCCGCGCCGTCGTAGAACGCGCTCATGCCCATGCAGCCGAGGCCGATGCGGCCGATGTCGAGGCCCGTGCCGGTGTGGATGTGCTTCATGCGGTGCTCCGATCTCCCGCGGCCGGATGGGCCGCCCGTCGAGCCTAGGCACGCTCCGGCGGCCGACGCGCCGCGTCCACGCGTTGTTTTGAATGAGTCAAGGGAAGTGTGCTTGACTCGGGCGCATGCCCACCGACCACGCGCACCACCACGCGCCGCCCCTCGACGCCGACGCCCTGCGCGCCGCGCTGCGGGAGGCGGGCCTCCGGGTGACCGGTCCGCGCGTCGCCGTCCTCACGGCCGTCGACGCCCGGCCCCACTCGGACGCCGACGAGGTGCTCCGCGCGGTCAAGGGCGAGTTGCCCGGCACGAGCATCCAGGCGGTCTACGGCGTGCTCGGCGCGCTCCTGGCCGCGGGGCTCGTGCGCCGCATCGAGCCCGCGGGATCCTCCGCGCGCTACGAGCGGCGGACGGGCGACAACCACCACCACCTCGTGTGCACGTCCTGCCGGACGATCGTCGACGTGGACTGCGCCGTGGGGGAGTCCCCCTGCCTCGCGCCGTCCGACGCGGCGGGATTCCTCGTGGCGAGCGCCGAGGTGACGTACTGGGGCCTGTGCCCCGCCTGCCGGACCGCATCCGCGGAACCCGGTGCCACCGTCGCGACCTGACCGTCGCCACCGGCCGCCCCACGGCCGGACGACCCGAGCCAGCACCTCCCCGTTCCACCGCTGACAGGAGAAACCCCATGACCGACCAGAAGCACACGACCACCGACTCCGGCGCCCCGGTCGCCAGCGACCAGCACTCGCTCTCCGTCGGCCCCGACGGATCCATCCCGCTGCACGACCACTACCTCGTCGAGAAGCTCGCGCAGTTCAACCGCGAGCGCATCCCGGAGCGCGTCGTCCACGCCAAGGGCGGCGGCGCGTTCGGCACCTTCCGCACCACGGGCGACGTGAGCGCGTACACCCGCGCCTCGCTCTTCCAGCCGGGCGCCGAGGTCGAGATGCTGGCCCGCTTCAGCACCGTCGCCGGTGAGCAGGGCAGCCCCGACACGTGGCGCGACCCGCGCGGCTTCGCGCTGAAGTTCTACACGGACGAGGGCAACTACGACCTCGTGGGCAACAACACGCCCGTCTTCTTCATCCGCGACGGGATCAAGTTCCCCGACTTCATCCGCTCGCAGAAGCGCCTCCCGGGCTCGCACCTGCGCGACCACGACATGCAGTGGGACTTCTGGACGCTCTCGCCCGAGTCCGCCCACCAGGTCACCTGGCTCATGGGCGACCGCGGGCTCCCGAGCTCCTGGCGCCACATGGACGGCTTCGGCTCGCACACCTACCAGTGGGTGAACGCCGCGGGCGAGCGCTTCTGGGTGAAGTACCACTTCAAGACGCAGCAGGGCATCGAGATCCTGAAGCAGGAGCAGGCCGACCAGATCGCCGGCGAGGACGCCGACTTCCACATCCGCGACCTCACCGAGGCCATCGACCGGGGCGACTACCCGGAGTGGAAGCTCGAGGTGCAGGTCATGCCCTACGAGGACGCGAAGACGTACCGCTTCAACCCCTTCGACCTCACGAAGGTCTGGTCGCAGAAGGACTACCCGCGCATCGAGGTCGGCACCATGACCCTCAACCGGAACCCGGAGAACTACTTCGCGCAGATCGAGCAGGCCGCGTTCGCGCCCTCGAACTTCGTGCCCGGGATCCAGGCCAGCCCCGACAGGATGCTCCTCGCGCGCATCTTCAGCTACGCCGACGCGCACCGCTACCGCGTGGGGACCAACCACGCGCAGCTGCCGGTGAACGCGGCGAAGTCGCCCGTGCACAGCTACTCGAAGGACGGCCAGGGGCGCTACACGTTCCAGGACGCGGGAACGCCGGTCTACGCGCCCAACTCGCACGGGGGCGCGCACGCCGACCCCGCCCGCGCCGCGGAGAGCGCCGGCTGGGAGCAGGACGGCGAGCTCGTCCGCTCGGCGGCCACGCTGCACGCCGAGGACGACGACTTCGTCCAGGCCCGGATGCTCGTCAACGAGTCGATGGACGACGCCCAGCGCGAGCGCCTCGTCGGCAACATCGTCGGCCACGTGAGCAAGGTCACCACCGCCGAGCTCCGCGCCCGCGTCATCCAGTACTGGACGAACGTCGACGCGTGGCTGGGCGCGGCCGTCGCCGCGGGCCTGCCGCCGCTCGCCGGCTCCGCGCCGGTCGCCGAGGCCACCCCCGGCCCGACGCGCGACGCCGAGGAGGTCTCCGTCGCGGCCCACTGAGCCGCGGCGGTGATCCGCTGATCGCACGACACGACGCCCGTCCCCTCGCCGAGGGGGCGGGCGTCGTGCGTGCACGGCGGGCGGTCGGCGGGAGCCGGGACGGCCTGTGGGCCGCGCCCCCGCCCCGGGGGCGCGCGCGTGCCAGTGTCGGGCCGCGCCGATCGGCGCGACCCCCCTCGTAGAACAGGACGACACGATGGCATCTGCCACCCGCACCACGCTCCTCGGGACCGCGGCCTGCGCCGCGCTGACCGCGGGAATGCTCGCCGGACCGGGGGTGGCCATCGCCGCTCCCGGTCCGGTCGCCGGCCCCTCGTCGGGCATCCTGCACCACACGATCCCGGCCGACAGCGCCACGGCGGCTGCCGCCGCATGGACGCCCGCGCGCATGCACGCGGCCACGACGAACCGGTTCGTCGACGCGGACCCGGCCGACGGCGATCCGCCCGCGAGCGCCACGGACACGTCCGCGGCGCTCGACACCTCGGCCGTCGTCGCCCCCGGTGCCGTCGCGGACCTCGACGAGACGACCGCGGTCCCGGGCTTCGCCGCCGCCGACCACCTCGGCGTCGTCTTCTTCCGCAGCGGCGGCGTCGACCAGCGCTGCACCGGGAACGCCGTCGTCTCCCGATCGGGCGACCTCGTCGCCACGTCGGGCAGGTGCGTCTCGGCGCTGGAGGACGCGTTCGTCAGCGAGCTCGTCTTCGTCCCGGGGTACGACGGGACCGCGCCCGAGGGCGTCTGGGCCGCGACCGCGGTCACCGTGCAGTCGCGCTGGGTCACGGACCGCGCCGTCGACTTCGACTCGGCGTTCTTCCAGGTGCAGGCGCCCGCCGGTGCCGCTGCCGGGGCGACGCTCTCCTCGACCGTCGGGGCGTCCGGCGTGCTCTTCGCGGGGCAGGAGGACGACGACGAGTACCGCGCCTCCGGTTACGCGCTCGACGGCGGTCACGACGGCACGCGGGTCGTGGACGTGGTCGGCACGGTCGAGCCCAACCCGTGGGCCAACGAGGACTACGCGATCGAGGGCATCGGGACCGAGCTGCGCGCCGGCATCAGCGGTTCGCCGTGGAGGGCCACGGAGGACGGCTCGGGCGACGTCCAGCGCGGCATGACGACGTTCGCGTACCACCGGTTCACCCACGTCGCCTTCGGGCCGCAGTGGACGAGCACCCTGCACGACACCTACCGGGCGGCAGCGGCCTCGTGACCCGCGGGCGCCGCCCGGCCGACCGGGCGGCGCCCGTCGCGCGGATCGCGGATCGCGGGTCACGGATCGCGGGTCGCGGGTCGCGGATCGCCGATCACGGACCGCGGTTCGCGGATCACGCGAGCGGCAGCTCCATCTCCAGGTCCCGCTGCGCGCGGTCGAGGGCGTACGGGACGCTCCGGCCGGTGAGGCGGAAGCCGCGGCGCTCGTAGAAGGCGCGGGCGCGGGGGTTGTCCTCGTGCACCTCGAGGCGGAGGGCCGAGGCGCCCGGGCGCTCGCGGGCCCAGGCCACGACGGCGTCCAGGAGGAGGTCGGCGACGCCGGCGGCCCGGCCCCGGGCATCCGGCGTGATGTAGACGCTCACGAGCATGACGACGGCGCGGTCGGTCGTGACGAACGCGTTCATCGCCCCGAGCCAGCGCCCGGTGCCGCGGTCGACTGCCGCGTACGCCGTCGACCCCTGCTGGGAGGGGCGCTCCGCGCGGGCCCGCCACTGGGCGTCGGTGAGACCGCGCGCCGTCTCCAGGGTCTCGAGGTACGCGAGCGGGGTGTCCTCCAGCATCTCCAGGCGGAGCGTGCGGTACTCGCGCCAGTCCTCGGGGAGGATCCGGTGGACGACGGGGTCGAGCCCGGTCACACCAGCTGCCCGTTCACGTGCAGGTCGCCCGCGGGGAACGCGTCGGCGGCCGACAACACGGGGAGCATGAGCCAGCCGTGGTCCTGGTGCACGACCTCGGCCGCGCCGAGGAGGGTGAAGCCGTTGTAGTGGCCGGTGCGGCCGGGCAGCGGGACCCAGCCGTGGCGCTCGTAGTAGCCGGTCGTGCCCTCGCCCGTCTCGAGGAGGCCGAAGGGCACGGCGAGGCGGGCGAGGGCGCCGCGGATCCCGTCGGCGAGCAGCGTGCCGAGGCCCTGCCCCTGCCGGTCGGGGTGCACGGCCACCATCCCGGTGGACCCGACGAGGAGGTCGTCGGCCGGATCCCCGTCGCCGTCGCCCGTGCCCACGTACATGCGGCGGATCCCGGCGTGCGCCACCAGCTCGTCGCCGTCGTGGGCGAGGACCCGCAGCTCGGGCTGCGCCCCCGCCCAGCTGCGCGCCCCCGCGTAGCCCTCGCGGAAGTCGGGGAAGGCGCGCGCGAGGAGCGCGGCGATCGCGACGTGGTCGGCGACGGCGAGCTCGCCCTCGCGGACGACGGAGAGGCGGGGTCCCATGGATCGAGCGTATCGGCCGGTCGCGGCGTGTCCGGGCGCGGATCGCGGCCCGGTCGCGCGGCCCACCCGCCCGTAGGGTGGACGGCATGACCACCCCTCCGTCCGTGTGGCAGGACAAGCTCGGCCGCCTCTCCATCCGCTGCGTGCAGGTCCTCGCGGTCCTCGTGGTCGCCATCGCGATCGTCTACGCCGCCATCTCGCTCAAGCTCGTCGTGATCCCGGTGATCATCGCGCTGATCCTCGCGTGCGCCGTGCGCCCGATGGTGCAGTGGATGGAGCGCCGCGGCCTCCCTGACGCGCTCGCCGCGGTCATCGCGCTCCTCACCGGCCTGGTGCTCTTCGGCGGCGCCATCACCGCCGTCGTCTTCGGCGTGCAGAGCCAGTGGCCGACGCTCGTGAAGGCCACCAGCGAGGGCGTCGACCAGCTGCAGGGCTTCATCGAGGAGGGCGGGCTGCCGATCGACTCGGCGCAGATCGACTCCTTCCGCCAGTCCGCCGTCGACTTCCTCACCAGCAGCCAGTTCGGCTCCGGCGCCATCGCGGGCGTCTCCGCGGCGGCCGAGGTCGTGACGGGCGCCGTGCTGGGGCTCGTCGTGTTCTTCTACTTCGTCAAGGACGGGCCGCGCATCTGGGCCTTCCTCATCCGCCCGTTCCGCGGTCGCGGCCGCAAGCGCGCGGTCCGCGTCGGCCACGAGGGCGCCCGGGTCCTCGGCGGGTACATCCGCGGCACGGCGACCGTCGCGCTCGTCGACACCGTCTTCATCGGCGCGGGCCTCGTCATCCTCGGCGTGCCGCTGGCGCTGCCCCTCGCGCTCGTCGTCTTCATCGGCGCGTTCGTGCCGATCGTCGGCGCGACCGTCGCGGGCATCCTCGCGGCGCTCGTCGCGCTCGTCACCAACGACCTCACGACGGCCCTCATCGTCGTCGGCATCGTGGTGCTCGTGAACCAGCTCGAGGGCAACCTGTTGCAGCCGGTCGTGCTCGGCAACGCCCTCAAGCTCCACGGCCTCGTCGTGCTGCTGGCGCTGACCGCGGGCACGATCCTCGGCGGCATCGTCGGCGCCATCCTCTCCGTGCCCCTCACCGCCGTCGCCTGGACGGCGTGGAAGATCGTGATGGAGCCGGACGAGGCGGAGCCGGATCCGCACGCGGCGTCCCCCGTGGAACCCGTGAAGCGGGCCGCGCGCGGACTCACGGCGAAGCTCACGGGCCGCTCCGCCGGCCCCGCGTCGACCGTCCGCGTCGACCGGTGAGCGCCAGCGGCGCCGCGTCGAGCCTCCAGCGCGCGCCCGGCTTCGCCGTCGCCGCGCGCCTCGGGCACGCGGTCAACGGACTGCTGCACCTCCTCATCGGCGTCATCGCGTTCCGCCTCGCCACGGGCGGCGGAGGCGGCGAGGCCGACCAGTCGGGCGCGCTCGGGTCCATCGCCGGGTCGCCCGGCGGCCGCGTGCTCCTGTGGGTCGTCGTCGTGGGGCTCGTCGGGCTCGGCCTCTGGCAGCTGATCGAGACCGTGCTCGCCCGGGGCGAGGATGCGAAGCGCACGTGGGCGGCGCGCGCGAAGGAGCTCGGCAAGGCCGTCGCGTACCTGGCCGTCGCGGCCACGGCGCTGCGCTTCGCCATGGGCGGGTCGAGCGACTCGTCGGAGCAGACGCAGTCGCTCAGCGCCCGGCTCCTCGAGGCCCCCGGCGGCGTGGCCCTGCTCGTGGTCCTCGGCCTCGCCGTGATCGCGGTGGGCGCGTACTTCGGCTTCAAGGGCGCGACGAAGCGATTCCAGGAGGACATCTCGGTGCCGTCCGGCTCCCTCGGCCGCGGGATCACCGCGCTCGGGGTCGCCGGGTACGTCGCGAAGGGCGTGGCCCTCGTCGTGGTCGGCGTGCTGTTCGTCGTCGGCGCGGTCACGGCCGACCCCAGCAGGGCCACGGGCCTCGACGGGGCGCTGCAGTCGCTCGCCGGGCTGCCCGCGGGCGTCGCCGTCCTGGCGGTGACGGGCCTCGGCCTCATCGCCTACGGCCTGTACTGCGGCGCCCGCGCGCGCTACGCGAAGCTGTGACGGCGCGTCCGGTCGCGGGCCTCGACGGCGTGCGGCCGGACGAGGTCCACGTCGTCCGCGTCTTCGCCGACGCGGACGGGCGCCACGGCAACGAGCTCGGCATCGTGCTCGCGTCGCCGCGCACCGTCGGCCGGGAGCTCGCGATCGCGCAGGAGCTCGGGTTCAGCGAGACCGTGTTCGTCGACGCGGTGGACGCGGTGGGCGCGGATCCCCGGGCGCCGCGCTCCGCATCCTCACGCCCGCACGCGAGCTGCCCTTCGCCGGGCACCCCACCGTCGGCACGGCCTGGTGGCTGGCATCGCGGGGAGCGCGCGTCGAGCGCCTGCGGGTGCCCGCCGGCGTCGTCGCGGTGACGCACGCAGCCGACGCCGTGCGCGTCGCGGCGGATCCGGCGTGGTGCCCGGAGTTCACCTGGCACCCTGTGGGCTCCGTCGCCGAGCTCCTCGCCCTCGACCTGCCGGCGCTCGCCGAGGCGTCGGGCGTCGAGCACCTCTACGCGTGGGCGTGGATCGACCGGGCCGCGGGTCACATCCGCGCGCGCATGTCCGCTCCCGCGCTCGGCATCCCCGAGGACGAGGCGACCGGATCCGCCGCCCTCCGCGTCACCGCGCACCTCGGCCGCGCCCTGCGGATCACGCAGGGTCGCGGAAGCGAGCTGGTCACGCAACTGCGCGACGACGGCCGCGCCGAGGTCGGCGGGCGGACCGTCGCGGACCGGGTGATCCCGCTGCCCTGACGGTCGCGCCTGCTCGAGGTCCGCAGGGGCCGGATCCTCGCTACCGGAGGACGTCCGAGGTCTGCCGCCGTCAGGCCGAGGTCCGCCGCGCTGTGCACGACGCGCCATGGCCACGGCTCGCCAAGAGAGGTGCACGTATGCCGGGCGTCAACCCCGTCGTCATGTGCGTGAACGGCGAGCGGTCCTGCGGGAAGCCGTAGCGTCACTGCCGAGCCGCGGCGTAGCGGTTCACAGCTGCCGAAGGAGGCAAGCATGTCCACGAATTCCGGACATGCCAGCGGTGTCGCTCATCACGACCTCGGACCGCAGGCTCGTCGCCTGGGCCCACGGAGGCCCGGGCGAAGAAGGTCGGTCGTCCTCGCGATGATGTTGTCGCTTCTTTCCATCGGAGCGGTGACGCCGTCCGCCATGGCGGACGAGTCTCCTACCTCGAATCCGTACGACGTGACGGTTGGGAACGCAACCACCGCTCTTCGGGAGGGGGAGAGCGTCACGTACAGGATGGCCAGCGTCTCGGGCGCGTCGGGCGTCATCTCGTCTGATGTCGTCTACCGGGGGGATGCCGGGACGCTCACTGTCACGGCGGACAGGGGCGTCTACCATCACGCGGTCGACATGTCCGTCCCGGCCACGAACTCCGTCGGGAAGTCCAGCGTCACTGACCTCACGAGTGGATTCGGCGGCGGATCAACCCCCGCGCTCCTGTTCGAGGGAGATGTGCCGACGAGTCGGCTGACAGGGCACCTCCATTCCGGCACGCTCACGGGCGAGGCATTCTTCGCCGGGCTCCCTGTCGCGACCACCGGTCCCGACAACACCCTGTGCACATGCTGCTGACGGCGCCCCGGCGACAGCAGGAGGCACAGCGGTCGACGGCGAAGGCAGGATGCTGCGCCCGGCTCGGAAGGAGATCACGTGAGCACTGATCCGCTGGACACGATGAGGGAGCTGAGTCGCGTCGTCGCAGAGGGTCGGATCACCATCGGCTCGCTGTCCGCGGCGACCGGCATCTCGAGCACGCTGCTCCTGCGACTCACGAGCGAGTCGGTCGACGACGGATCGGGCATCACCGCCCGCGCGGGACTCCTCACGTCCGAGGAGACGGTCCGTGTGAGCGGACTCGTGGCGCGCCTGACCGCGGGCTCGGGCGTCGATGACGACATCCGATTGCGATCGATCCTCGAGACGCTGACGTGCACGCTGGAGCTGACACCGACGAACATCGCCGGAGTCACGGGTATCGACGTCGCCGCCGTGGACGCCGCCCTCCACGATCCTCGGGACGTCGCGATGGACACCAGGTACGCGCTCGCTGTCCGAGCGTCCTACCTCCTCCACGCGATGGGCGACGCTGCGCCGTCACCCCAGGTGAGGTGACGCCCGTCCAGCCGCATGAGAGCGGGCGGACGGGCGTCCGCTCCCACGCGGCTAGGCGGCGCCGACGGCCCCCGCGTCCGCGTCCGCCGGCTCCTCGCGCGGGATGACGAGGATCTCGGAGATCCGGCGGCGGTCGAGCGCCGTCACCTGCAGCGTCACGCCGTCGACCTCCACCGTGTCGCCGACCTGCGCGAGCCGACCCAGGTTCTCGATGACGAAGCCCGCGACCGTGTCCGACGCGGAGTCCGGGAGCCTCACGCCCGTCGCCTCCTCGAAGTCCTGGAAGTTGAGGCGGCCGTCGATGGTGCCGCCGTCGGCCGCGAGGTCGCGTGCCGCGGAGTCGGTGTCGTACTCGTCGAAGATCTCGCCCACGACCTCCTCCACGAGGTCCTCGAGCGTGACGATGCCGTCGGTGCCGCCGTACTCGTCCACGATCACGGCGATCTGGTGGCCCTCGGCGCGCATCATCGTGAGCGTCGGGAGCACGCGCGCGGTCGCCGGGAGGTAGGGGATCGGGCGGAGGATCTCGGACACGGGCCGCTCGGGGTCGGCTGCGATCGCCTGGTACAGGTCGCGCACGTGGACGAAGCCGATGACGTCGTCGATGCTCTTGTCCATCACCGGATAGCGCGAGTACGGCCGGTCCTGCACGTCGAGGCCCGCCTCGCGGACGGTGCCGGTGCCGTCGAGCGCGGCGATCTCGGGCCGCGGCTTCATGACCTCGCTGAGCTGGCGGTGGCGGAGGGAGAGCACGTCGTCGAGGATCCGGCGCTCGTCGTCCGGCAGGCCCTCGTGGCTGGAGACGATGTCGCGGAGCTCCTCCTCGCTCATCTCCTCGCCGGTCTTGTCCGGGTCGCCGCCGAGGATGCGGACCACCAGGTTCGTCGACACGGACAGCAGCCAGATCACCGGCCGCATGAGGATCGCGAAGCCGTTGAGGACCGGCGCGACGCCGTACGCGAAGGCGGCGTTCCGCTGGATGGCGAGGCGCTTGGGCGCCAGCTCGCCGAGTACCAGCGACAGGTACGCGATCACGAGGGTCAGCGCCAGCGTCGCGATGGTCGAGGCGAGCTGCGGGTCGAGGCCCCACGCGACGAACAGCGGGGCGACGGACGGCGCGATGGACGCGGCGCCGTACGCGGCGGACGCGAAGCCCGCCACGGTGACGCCGATCTGCACGGCGGCGAGGAAGGTGTTGGGGTTCCGGGCGAGCGCGGCGACCTTCTCGCCGCGGCGGCCGCGGGCGGCGAGGGCGTTGAGCTGGCCCTCGCGGAGGGTGACGAGCGCCATCTCGGTCGCGGCGAAGACGCCGCCGACGAGGACGAACACGACGACCAGGACGATGTTGAGGAGGAGGTCGCCGTTCACGAGCGGGTGCCGGTCGAGGCGGTGCCGGTCGTCGCGGTGGCGGGGATCCCGCGGAGGGGAGCGGTGGCGCGGAGGGTGCGGGGCGTGCCCGGGGTCGTCCGGGCGCCGGGACTGTGGCTGTCGGGAGCGGGCTCCCGTGCGGTTCTGTGCATGGATGGAGGGTAGCGGAGCGGGGTGGGGAAATAGGCGGGCCGACGTCCGTGCCCTAGCGTCGAGGCCATGGACCAGCAGTGGATCGGCTCCTGGGGCTGGCTCGCCCTCGCGCTCGTGAACGCCGGCCTCGCGGAGCAGAAGGGCCGGTCGAGGTGGATCTGGTTCCTCGTGTCGCTGCTCCTCGGGCCGATCGCGACCTTCTTCATCGTGACGTGGGAGCGGGCTCCCGCGCGTCCCGTCCGGACGCCGGAGGAGGGGCCGACGAACGGGCTGCTCGCCGTGGGGATCGGGCTGGCGGCCCTGGCGGTCGTCAGCGCCGTGGTGGCGGCGATCGGCGGGGACACCGGTCTGTGGCTCCTCGCGGCTGCGCTCGCGGTGGTGGGCGCGGTCTCCCTGGTGCTCCACGTGCTCGCGCACCGGCGGTGGGCGGCGCTGCGGTCGGCACCGGCGGAGGCGGACGGGTCGCGCTGACGCGTCATCCGGGCTGTGCCCCTCAGCCGCGCAGCCGCGGATAGGCGGCGAGCGTCGGCGCGTGGCGCGCGCTCGTGAGGAGGAAGCGGTCGGCCAGGCCGCGCGCCGGCCGCGACGCGGCGACCCGCACGGCGCCGCGCATCGCCCTCTGCCCGAGCGCCGACGACGGGTGGCTGAGGCGCGCCCCGCCCGGCGGGAGCCCCTGCGCGCTGTCGGCGTACCGCCGCAGCTGCGCCTCGTAGCGCGCGAACGCGGCCGCGAAGGTGTCCGCGGGATCGGCGAGCGCGCGTCCCAGCTCGCCCGCGAGCACGTGGGCGGCGACGAGGGAGAGGGTCGTGCCCATGCCCGTGGGGCCCGATCCCCAGGCCGCGTCGCCGAGGAGCGCGATGCGTCCCTTCGACCACGTCGAGACGATCACCTGCTCCATGCGCTGCGTGTAGAACTCGTCCGGTCGGGCCTGGAATCCGTCGAGGATCCGCTCGACCTGCCAGCCCGTGCCGCGGAAGCGCGCGCGGAGCACGGTCATCTGCGCCTCGAACGGCAGCTGCTCGAAGCCGGACGGCTCCGACTCGAACGACAGGCTGGCGCGGATCGTGCCCTCGTCGTCCGGTCGGATGGTGGCGTTCCGCGCGCGGCGTCCCGTGAGGAAGTCCCAGTAGCCGGTGTCGCCGGGGATCCGGTCGATCGTCCCGTAGGCGATGCTCACGCCGTGGTCGCGGAGCGTGGTCTCCTCGGCGAAGGCCAGCCGGCGCGTGCGGGAGCTGCGGCCCTCGGCGACGAGCAGGAGGTCGTAGCGCTCCCGGGATCCGCTCGCGAGCTCCACGTCGACCCCGGTGGCGTCCTGCCGCGCACCCGTGACGAAGTCGCCGTAGCGGAGCGCGACGTCGTCCCGGACGAGGTCGACGAGGATCCCCGCGAACCGGCCGCGCAGGATCTCCACCTCGGCCGTCGGCCCGTCCTCGCCCTCGGCGCGCGGGAACGTGGCGAGGACGCGCCCCTCCTCGTCGACGAAGCGCGTCCCGTCCTCGCCGGTCAGGTTCGCCATGACGACGTCCTCGATGCCCATGCGCCGGAGGACGTCGCGGCCGAGGCCGCGCACGTCGATGTTCTGGCCCGCCCGGCGCGGCGCGGCCGAGCGCTCGAGCAGGGTCACGTCGAACCCCTCGCGGTGCAGGCCCCAGGCGAGCGCCGGTCCGGCGATGCTGGCTCCCGTGACGAGGACCCTCGGGCGGAGGTGGGTGGTGTCGTCCATGCGGTGGTCTCCTCGTGTCGTCGAGCGGATGCGCGATCCCGCGTCCGAGTAGACTCTATGGCGTAGATGCTTCACAGTGAAGCAATCGGGTCGACTCGGAGGATCACGACATGTCCCACACCATCGCGGTCCCGGGCGACCGCTCCGAGGTGCTGGAGCGCCTCCGGGACTACACGACCGCGTTCGACGAGTCGGTGCGGCAGCTCGCCGCGGGGCTCGGGCTGCCGACGACCGACACGACGGCGCTCGCCGAGGTGATCTGGGCCGAGACCGCCGACCGGGCGCTGTCGCCGGCCCGCCTGTCGGAACGGCTGCACCTGACGTCGGGGGCCACGACCGCGCTCATCAACCGGCTCGAGGGCGGCGGCCACCTCGAGCGGAGCCGCGAGAGCGCCGACCGGCGGGTGGTCACGCTGCGGTCGAGCGCCGCGACCCGGACGCGCGTGATGGCGATGCTCCAGGGCGCGCAGGCCGACATCGACCGGGCGCTCGACGGGTTCACCGCCGACCAGCTCCGCACGGCGGCGGAGGTCGTGCGGGCGATCACGGACGGCACCGCGGCGGGGACGCGCGGGATGGGACGCGACGGCGCGACCCGGAGCTGAGGGGCGGTCGTCCGGTCAGCCCGCGGCCACGCAGGGGCTGTCGCAGCCCTCCCTCGCCGCTGCCGCTGCCGCCGCCGCGGCCGCCTCCGCCCGCTCGAGCAGCGACACGTGGAGGTAGCCGGCGTACCCGCCCGGCGTCCGGCCGTCGCGGCGCCCGGAGGTCAGCACCTCGCCGGCGGCGGAGGCGGTGACCGTGACGCCGAGGAGGCGGAGCCGGGCGACCAGGTCCACGTCCTCGTGCTCCGCCAGCGCCGGGAACCCGCCCGCCCGCACGTAGGCGTCGGCGCGCACCCCGAGGTTCGCGCCGTGCACGTGCCCGTTGGCCTCCCCGGGGACCCGCGTCGCGCGCCATGCGGCGACCTGCGCGGGGCTCAGGGCGTCGAGCTCCGGACGGACGGTGCCGACGACGACGTCCGTGCCCGCGTCGGCGAGGTCGAGCTGGCTGGTGATCCAGGCGGGCGGCACCACGGAGTCGGCGTCGGTGCACGCGATCCACACCCGGTCGCGCGGGCCCTCCCACGCGGCGAGCGCCGCGGAGACGCCGCGGGCGCGGGCGGCGCCCACCCGGCCGTCCCGGCCCTCGATGACCTCCACCCCGGCGGCGCGCGCGACCGACGCCGTGGCGTCGCGGCAGTCGTCGGCGACGAGGATCACGTCCACGCGGATCCCGCGCGCCCGGGCCCGCGCCGCGGCGACCTCCACCGACGCGAGGCAGCGCCCCACGAGCTCCTCCTCGTCCCGCGCGGGGATGACCACCGCGACCGCCTGGACGGCGCGCGCCGTCGCCGGCGGGGCGTCCGGGAGCCCGCTCGCGAGGCCGGTCATCGGAGGCCCGTCCGGGCCGCGACCGAGCGCGGGTCGGCGGCCAGCACCTCGAGCAGGAAGTCGTCCTCCTCGTGGCGGAGGATGCGCGTCAACCCCGGGACCGCAGCGAGCCGCGCGTGCACCTCGTCGCCGGAGCGGCGGAAGTCGCCCTCGGGGTGCCGCCAGTGGCAGGCGACGAGGGTGCCGGATGCGCCGAGCGCCCCGGGCAGGGCGGCGAGCACGCGGTCGAGGGCCGCGTCGTCGAGGTAGTACCCGACCTCGCTCATCACGACGAGGTCGAAGGCGCCCTCCGGCCAGTCGGCGCCGACGTCGCGCACCTCCACCTGCACGTGCGGCGCGTCGGCGAGGCGCGCCCGGGCCCGCTCGACGGCCGTCGGCGCGACGTCGACCGCCAGCAGCGCATCCACGCGCTCGGCGAGGCCCGCCGTCGTCACCCCGATGGAGCACCCGATCTCGAGCGCCCGCCCGTACCGCTCGTCGGGGAGGGCGGCGAGCGTCGCGAGGCGCTTGCGGCGCTCGTACCAGCGGGTGGTGACGCGCCACGGGTCCTCGGAGCGCGCGTACACGGCGTCGAAGCGCTCGGCGGCCGTGGGCGCGGCGGCGGGTCTCGTCGTGGACCCGTCGGCGGCGATGAGGACCTCCCGGTCCCGGTCGGCGTTCCGCAGGTACCCCGCCTGCAGCACCGCGCGGTCCTCGGGTGCGGGGGAGAGCGGGTGCACCTGGCTCGCGTGCGCCGCGACGGCCGCGCGCTTGGCGGTCCGCGTCGCCGCGTCCAGCGGCAGCGCCCGGAGGTCGGCCCATGGCACGCGCGGGTCGTCGGGCGTCGCCCAGTGCCACATCCACACCGGGTACTCCACCAGCCGGATCCCGCGCTCGACCGGCAGGCCCGCCACCAGCTCCGCCACGACCTCGCCGACGACGCGGTGGTCGCGATGGCCGTCGCCCCGCCAGGGTGCGGCGACCCAGGTGCCGGGTGCCGCGTCGTCGAGCAGCGCGGCGAGGTCGGCGCGCACCGCGTCGCGCCGCTCGCGGACCCGGCCGTCGGGGTGCTCGAGCAGGGACAGCGCGCTGCCGGGCGCCACGGCGTCGAGGGCGGTGCGGGCCTCGATCCGCCGGACGGCCGCGATCTCCTCGGGCGACCGGGTGGGCGATCCCGGGTGCGAGGCGGCCCCGTCGGTCACGATCGCGAGGCGCACGGGCACGCCGCGGGCGTGCGCGGCGGCGAGCAGACCGGCCGCGCCGATCGACTCGTCGTCGGCGTGCGCGGACACGACCAGGAGGCCGGCCATGCCGTCGAGGTCGACGGGCGCGACGGCGTCCCAGCGGGGATCCGCGGCCCAGGCGTCGGCGTCCGTCCCCGGGCCCCGCGCGTCGAACGCGACGCGCGACGCCCCTTCCGCGTCGCCCGCGGCGCTCGCGTGCGCAGCCTCGGGCTCGCTCGCGACGGCGCTCGCCGGCGGGTCGACGGCCGCATCCGCATCCGCATCCGCATCCGCATCCGCATCCGCGTCCGCCGCGCCGCGGCGCGCCGCCTCCGCGAGGGCCCCGCCCAGCGACGCGTCGTCGCGCTCCGCATGGTGCTGCCGCACGTAGAGCTCGAGGTCGGCGACCCGCTTGGCGTGCGCCGGATCCTGCGCGAGCGGCGCCGGGCCGAGCGCGTGCGCGACGTGCGTCAGCGTCTCCTCGACGGCGCGTGCCACGACGGCGCGCACGCGCTTGGCGAGCAGCCGTCCCGCCTCGCCCTCCGCGAGCCCGCCGTCGACCAGCGCGGCGGCCTCGGCGAGGGATGCGCGCGCGCCGTCGAGCGTCGCGTCCACGGCGCCGAGGTGCATGAGCAGCAGCCGGTCGGCGCCCTCGCGGGAGGCGGCGGCGAGAAGGGTGCGCGCGACTCCGACCGCTCCGCCGTACCAGCACGCGGCGACCCCGATCCCGCCCCAGTGGAATCCCGGACGCTCGAGGTACCAGCCGGGAGCTCCCACGCGCCGGGCGGGCACGCCCGCCAGGCGCAGCGGTCCGCTCGGCACCTCCGTGAGTCCACGGGCCGCCCACGCGTCCGGCACGACCTCCACGCCGGGCCGGCGGAGGTCGACCGCGTAGAGCCCACGCGAGCCGTCGTCGACGGCGGCCGTGATGAGCGCGTGCGACAGCGACCCGGCGAGCGAGCACCACGGCTTCGTGCCCGTCGAGCAGCACCCGGTCCGATCCGGCGCCGTCGTCGGCCTCCGCACGGAGCGGCTCCCCGCCGCCCTCCGCCGCGAACACACCCCACGTCGCCGCGGGGTCGCGTCCGGCGGCGACCCGGGCGGCGTCCGCTCCGCCGGTCGCGGCGCGCTCCTGGTCGAGGATCGCGAGCGCGTCGAGGTGCGGCTCGACGGTGCGGGCGAGGCCGAGGTCGGCCGCCGCGAGGGTCGCGAGGGCCTCCCAGACGTCGCGGGTGCGTCCGCCTCCGGGGCGCGCGCCGTCGTCGTCGCCGAGGGCGACCGCGAGCGCGAGCGCCCGCTCGGTGGGCCAGGTCGGCTGCGCCGGGGATGCGGCGAGAGCCTCCAGGACGCGCGCGACGCCCGCACCGGGCGCGTCCTGCGCGGACGGCACCGCGCCGGCCGCGAGGCGGACGCGCGCCACGGCCGCGGCGGTGGTGGCGGCAGGGGAGGGGACGGGCTGGGGGCCGGGAGTCACAGGAGGGGGAGCCACTTCGTCAAGGGGATCGACCGGACGGGATCCGGCCTGCTCCTCGAACCTACAAGCGTCGGACCGCCGTCGCCCACCGCGATGCGCGGATCGCGTCTCGTCGACTCCCGCCCCGCGCGGATCCCCCGGCCCGGGCGGTGCGCGGGACCTGGGCGGCGGTGCCCGGGCGCGATCCGCACCGGGCACGCATCCAGGAGGGGACCACCATGCAGGACCGCACCGATGAGCACGGCGACGCGCACGACCCGGAGCCGACGACGACGAGCCCGTCCGACCCGACCGCCCCCGAGGCGCGGGAGTCCGACCCGCCCGCTCCCGAGTCTCCGGAGGCCGCGCCGCACGCCCCCGAGGCGGTCGAGGAGTTCGAGCGCCTGGCCGTGATGCGCATGGGCGGCGAGGACCTGGAGGGCGCCCTCGACGGGCTGCCCGGCGAGGAGGCCCGGGACGTGGCCGAGGTCGCGATCGACCGCGTCGTCCGCAGCTACGAGGACCTCTAGGGGAGCGCTCGCGGCTACCCGCCGGTCAGGCGTGCGATCAGCTCGCGGTACCGCTCCGCCGTCCGCTCGACGATCTCCTGCGGCAGCACCGGCGGCGTGCCGGTCTTGTCCCAGTTCGCGCTGAGCCAGTCGCGCACGATCTGCTTGTCGAAGCTGTCCGTGCGGTTGCCGGTCGCGTACGCCTCGGCGTCCCAGTAGCGGGACGAGTCGCTCGTGAGCACCTCGTCGGCCAGCGTCGTGATGCCCGTGCGCGGGTCGATGCCGAACTCGAGCTTCGTGTCGGCGAGGATCACGCCGCGCTCCTCGGCGACGGCCGACGCGCGCCGGTAGACGTCGAGCGAGAGGTCGCGCAGCCGGGCGGCCTCCTCCTGGCCGACGAGCTCCTCGGTGCGCGCGAACGTGATGTTCTCGTCGTGCTGGCCCTGCGGCGCCTTCCAGGCGGGCGTGTAGATCGGCTCGGGCAGCCGGTCGCCCTGCTGCAGACCGGCCGGGAGCGGGATGCCGCACACCGTGCCGTGCTCGCGGTACTCCTCCCAGCCGGATCCGGCGAGGTAGCCGCGCACCACGCACTCGATGGGCAGCATCTCGAGCACCCGGCAGAGCATCGCCCGGCCCCGCACGGGCTCCGGGACGCCGATGCGGTCGAGCGTCGCGGCGTCGACGAGGTGGTTCGGCACGTCGAGCCGGTCGAACCACCAGAGGCTGAGCTGCGTGAGGAGCTCGCCCTTGCCGGGGATGCCCGGCTCGAGCGCGAAGTCGTAGGCGCTCACGCGATCGGTCGCGACGACGAGCACGTGCGGCTCGCCCTCGAGCGCCCGGTCCTCCGTGTCGTCGATCCGCGGGCTGAACAGCTCGCGCACCTTGCCCGAGTAGGCGTGCTCCCAGCCCGGCAGCTCCCAGTCGGAGGCGTGACCGGCGGGGACGCCGCCGGCGGGCACGCCGGCCGCGGGGGTCGAGGCGCTCATCGGATCACCTGCGCGGCGATGTCGGTGCGGTGCTGCGACCCGTCGAGCGAGATGCGCCCCACGGCCTCGTACACCCGCGATCTGGCCTCCTCGAAGCCGGCGCCGGTCGCGACGACGCTCAGCACCCGACCGCCCGTGGCGACGAGCCCCGCGTCCGAGGCGGCGGTGGCGGCGTGGGCCACGCTCACGCCCTCGACGCGCTCGGCGTCCTCGAGGCCGGTGATGACGCGCCCCGTCCGCGGCGACTCCGGGTAGCCCTCGCTCGCGAGGACCACCGTCACGGCGACCTCGTCGGAGAACTCGGGACGCGGCACGCCGCCGAGCTCGCCGGAGGCCGCGGCGAGCAGCAGCTGCGAGAGCGGCGTGACGAGGCGGGGCAGCACGACCTGCGTCTCCGGATCCCCGAAGCGCGCGTTGAACTCGATGACCCGGATCCCGTCCGAGGTGAGGATGAGGCCGCAGTAGAGCAGGCCGATGAACGGCGTCTGCTCCGCGGCGAGGCGGCGCACGGTGGGGAGCGCGATGGTGTCGATGACCTCGTCGACGAACCCCGCGGGCAGCCACGGCAGCGGCGAGTAGGCGCCCATGCCGCCGGTGTTCGGACCCGCGTCGCCGTCGCCGAGGCGCTTGTAGTCCTGCGCGGGCGAGAGGGGGAGGACGTCGTCGGCCATCGGCGAGGAGGAACAGCGACACCTCCTGCCCGGCGAGGAACTCCTCGACGAGCACGGTGCCCTGGTCGAGGTAGTGGCGGGCGTGCTGCAGGGCGAGGGTGCGGTCGGCGGTGACGAGCACGCCCTTCCCGGC
This sequence comes from Clavibacter sp. AC415, assembly GCF_979252985.1. Lineage (NCBI taxonomy): Bacteria > Bacillati > Actinomycetota > Actinomycetes > Micrococcales > Microbacteriaceae > Clavibacter > Clavibacter sp. AC415. The sequence goes on from NZ_CEEDAR010000020.1 coordinate 118,805, forward strand.
GGCGAGGCCGTCGGCCTTGATGACGTACGGCGCGCCGTACTCGTCGAGCGCGGCCTCGACCTCGTCGATCGTGCCCGCCTGGGCGGCGCGGCCCGTGGGCACGCCCGCCTCCTCCATGATGCGCTTGGCGAAGGTCTTGGAGCCCTCGAGCGCGGCGGCGGCCCGGCCCGGCCCGAACACGGGGACGCCGCGGGTGCGCAGCGCGTCGGCGACCCCGGCGACGAGCGGCGCCTCGGGTCCGATGACCACCAGCTCGAAGCCCTCCCCGAGGGCGTGCTCGGCGACGACGACGGGGTCCTCGATGTCCATCTGCACGACGGGCACGACGTGGGCGATGCCGGCGTTGCCGGGGGCCGCGACGATGTCGTGCCCGGCGTCCTCGCGGAGCAGGGCCGTGACGATGGCGTGCTCGCGCGCACCGGAACCGAGTACCAGGATCTTCACGCCCCCACCCTATCGACGGAGGGCCCGCCGACCCCGGCATGCGAGGGCGTCCGCGGCAGGCCGTGGACCGCGTCCCGGCGGAGCGCCGTCGGCGGACGGGAGGCCGACCCGCCGCGGGAACGGGTCGGGTCGGCTCCCTGCCTCGTCCGGCGTTCTTCGGGTCCGCCGGGAGGCTCGTCGTCCGGTCCCTCCCGGCGCCCGGGGAGGCGCGGGAGGGGGGACGTCCTGCCGTGCCGGGCGGGTCGTGTCACCTCCCGGCACTTCCATACACGGTAATGGATGTCCCCCTAAATGCGGACACGTCATCCGGCCCCACTTGGAGGGGTGCCGCACGGACAGCCGGGCCTCCGCGCCCGCAGCCCTCTGGCATCCTGGGGAGCATGGCCAAGGCGCGCATCCACCCCTCCGTCGGACAGCCCGCCGTGCGGCGGGCGCTCGCCGAGGGCCCCGACGCCGACCGCGAGACGCGGGCCACGGCGGTCCGCTTCCTGCTGCAGGCGCTGGCCGACCTCGCCCCGGGCGGCACGGTCGAGGTGCGGGTGCCGCCCTTCGGCGCCGTGCAGTGCATCGAGGGCCCCGGCCACACGCGCGGCACGCCCCCGAACGTGATCGAGACCGACCCGGCCACCTGGATCGCGCTCGCCACCGGCGGCACGAGCTGGGAGGCGGGCGTCGAGGCCGGCGCCGTGCGCGCGTCGGGCCTCCGCGCGGATCTGCGCGGCCTCCTCCCCGTCCCGTGGCAGCTGCCCGCCGACCGCTGAGCCCGCGGACCGCCGACCCCTCGGACCGCTGAGCCCGCGGAGCCGACCCCGACGATCGCTGAGCCCGCCGGATCGCGACGCCTCGGACGACCTGACGCCCGCCTGTGCGCCGGGCTCCCGGTTCGCCGCCGGTCCGCGGCCCGGGGGAGAATGGGCCCATGACCGACGCCCGACCCCAGCCCGACGACGAGCGCCGCACCGAGGTCCTCGTGCGGCGGTCCCCCCGCTACTTCCGCTTCATGGGTGTCGGTGCCGTGCTCGGCCTCATCGTCGCGATGGTGCTCACGCTGACGTTCCCGCCGAACCCGGAGTTCTCCGAGGCCCAGGTGCTGGCGTTCCTGGCGCTGTTCGCTGTCGTCCTCTTCGGCGGCATCGCCGCGCTCATCGCGCTGGCCCTCGACCGCGCGGCGTCGCGCCGCTCCCGGGTGCTCACCGCCGAGCGCGAGCGCGGCGAACCCGGGGCCTGAACCCGCCGGCCCCGATCAGCTGAGCTGCGTGCGCTCCAGCCACGAGAGGTACTCCGGCGTGACGTTGCCGGTGATGTACTCGCCCGTGAAGCAGCTCATCTCGAGGTCCTCGACGCCGGTCGAGCCCTCGACGATGGCGTCGCGCATGTCCGCGACCTCCTGGTAGATGAGGTGGTCGGCGCCGAGCTCCTGCGCGATCTCGGGGATCTTCCGCCCGTGGGCGACGAGCTCCTCGCGCGAGGGCATGTTGATGCCGTAGACGTGCGGGTAGCGGACGGGGGGAGCCGCGGAGGTGAACGTGACCTTGTTCGCCCCGGCCTGCCGGGCCATCGTCACGATCTCGCGGCTCGTCGTGCCGCGCACGATGGAGTCGTCGACGATGAGGATGTTCTTGCCCGTGAACTCCGAGCTCATGGCGTTGAGCTTCTGCCGCACCGACTTCTTGCGCTGCGCCTGCCCCGGCATGATGAACGTCCGGCCGACGTAGCGGTTCTTGTAGAAGCCCTCGCGGTACTCGATGCCGAGCGTCTGCGCGACCTGCATGGCCGACGGGCGGGAGGAGTCCGGGATGGGCATGACCACGTCGATGTCGCCCGCGGGGCTGTGCTCGGCGATGGTCGCCGCGAGCCGGTTGCCCATGCGCAGGCGCGCGTCGTAGACGCTGATGCCGGACATGACGGAGTCGGGGCGCGCCAGGTACACGAACTCGAAGGCGCAGGGGATGAGGCGCGGCGTGGGGTGGCACTGCCGCGCGTGCATCTCGCCGTCCATGGTGATGAAGACCGCCTCGCCGGGCGCGACGTCGCGCACGATCTCGTAGCCGAGCGACTCCATGACGAGCGACTCGCTCGCCACGACCCACTCCATGCGCCCGCCCGCGAGCTCGCGGCGGCCCAGGGTGAGCGGGCGGATCCCGAACGGGTCGCGGAACGCGAGCATGCCGTGCCCCGCGATCATCGCGATGGAGGCGTAGGAGCCCTGGACGCGCTCGTGCACGCGCTCCACGGCGGTGAACACCTGCTCGGGATCGAGCGCGAGGCCCGACACCTGCGACTGCAGCTCGTGCGCGAGGACGTTGACGAGCAGCTCGGTGTCGGAGCTGGTGTTGGTGTGGCGGCGATCGACGTGGAACAGCTCCTGCGCCAGCTCCCGCGTGTTCGTGAGGTTGCCGTTGTGCACGAGCACGATGCCGTAGGGCGCGTTCACGTAGAAGGGCTGCGCCTCGTCCTCGTCGGCGGCGCTGCCGCGGGTGGCGTAGCGCACGTGCCCGAGGCCCATGGTGCCGAGCAGCGCCCGCATGTCGCGGGTGCGGAAGGCCTCGCGGACCTGGCCGCTGAGCTTCTTCACGTGGAAGGTGTTGCCCTCCGCCGTGGCGATGCCGGTGGAGTCCTGACCGCGGTGCTGCAGGAGCAGGAGGCTGTCGTAGACGAGTTGGTTGACGGGTTCGGACGATACGACGCCGACGATGCCGCACATGCTTCGGCTGACTCCTGAAGAGTAGAAGAGGTGGGGGAGCGGCCAGTCTCCCACACGGGAGCGGGGCGGTCGGCCGGTACTCTGTCCCGGTGACCACCAAGAGCTCGTATGCAGAGGCCGGCGTCGACACGGAGGCCGGCGATCTCGCGGTCCAGCTGATGAAGGAGGCCGTCTCCCGCACGCACGGCCCCGAGGTCATCGGCGGCTTCGGCGGCTTCGCCGGGCTGTTCGACGCGAGCGCCCTCACGCGCTTCCGGCACCCGCTCCTCGCCACCTCCACCGACGGCGTGGGCACGAAGGTCGCCATCGCGCAGGCGATCGACAAGCACGACACCATCGGGCGGGACCTCGTGGGCATGGTCGTCGACGACATCGTCGTGGTCGGCGCCCGCCCCCTCTTCATGACCGACTACATCGCGTGCGGCCGCGTCGTGCCCGCCCGCATCGCCGACATCGTCGCCGGGATCGCCCGCGCCTGCTCGGACACGGGCACCGCGCTCGTCGGCGGCGAGACGGCCGAGCACCCGGGGCTCCTCGGCCCGGACGACTACGACGTCGCGGGTGCCGCGGTCGGCGCCGTCGAGGCCGACGCGGTCCTCGGGGCGGAGCGGGTGCGCGACGGCGACGTCGTGCTGGCGCTCGCGTCGAGCGGCCTGCACAGCAACGGGTTCTCGCTCGTCCGCCACATCCTCGCCACCGCCGGCATCGGCTTCGGCGACGCATCCGCCGAGCTCGGCGGGATCGTGGGCGAGGTGCTCCTCGAGCCCACCCGCCTCTACACGACGCCCCTCCTCGACGTGCTCGCCCAGCCGGAGCTCGGCCCGGGCGTGCACTCCATCAGCCACGTCACCGGGGGCGGCATCGCCGCCAACCTCGCGCGCGTCCTCCCGCGCGGCTCGTTCAGCGAGCTGGAGCGCTCCACCTGGTCGCCGCCCGCGGTGTTCCGGGCGCTCGCGGGCATCGCCGGCTCGACGCTCGAGAGCGCCGAGGGCACCTGGAACCTCGGCATCGGCATGATCGCCGTCGTCGCACGCCTCGGCCGCGGACGGCATCGCGCGCGCGCTGACCGCCGCGGGCATCCCGACGTGGGAGGCCGGTCGCGTGACCATCGGCGACGCCCCCGTCGGCGCCGGCTTCGAGCAGGGCGCCGAGGGCGTCGACGGCGGTGCCGTGCGCCTCACGGGCAGCTACCGCGCCTGACCCGGATCCTGCCCGGCTCGTGCCCGAGCGCCTCGAGCGGCCGGCGCGGGGACGCCCTGGGCGCCTCTCGTGCGCCGTCCGCGGACGCCCTGGAGCGCCTCGCCTCGCCTCGCCTGCGCGGAGCGTGGGCGCTCCGGGCGCACGCTGAACGGACCCGCCTCGCGAGGAGACGGGTCCGATGCGCGACCGGCGCGTGCCGGTGGCGGGGTCAGGCGCGCTTCTGCTCGTCGCCCGGGACGTAGGCGTCCGGCTCGTCGGCGTACTCGTCCCACTTGGCGGCCTCGGCCGCGTACTGCTCGTCGACCTCCCCGTGGGTGGTCAGCTCGCGCTCCAGCTGGGTGTAGTCCACATTGGGACTGAACGACTTCAGCTCTCGCGCGATCTTGGTGTGCTTAGCTTTTTGACGGCCGCGCCCCATGCGAGACCCCCTCACGACTCAGGCCCCGATGGGCGGTGACAACGCTGGATGCAGCGGACAGGGATTGGAGAAAACCTAGGGGCTACCCTAACATGTGGGCCTCGTCGTCCCGGGCGTGTCCTCGCCGCCCGGAGGGCCCGCGAGAGCCGTCCTCGTCGTCGACGGGAGCGCGGATGCCCGGGAGGCCGGGGCGCTGGCCCGGGGCGTCGCCGGAGCCGCGAATCCGCTGAGACCCCGGGCGCGACCATCGGGGGTCGGCTGGCCCCTCTCCGGGTCTCGCCGCGCTCGTCCGGCCCGGCGGGGGAGTGGACCGCTCTGGGGGCGAGGGTCGCGCGGAGGCCGGCGCCGTCCGCGGGAACTCGCGGCGCAGCCCCCGCGCGGATCCGGATCCTTCGGGTCGATCCGGACGTCATCCGACCGGCCCGGGTGCATCGCCTTCGACGCACGCCGCTTCACCGGTCGACCTGCACGAGCTCTCGGGGGAAGAGTTCGTGCGCTAACGAGTGTATCCCGATGTCCCCCTTTTCGAGGACTCGGAGGGCGACGACGAGGGGGAGCCGCGCCGGCCGGCACGGCTCTCCCTCTCCGGGTGCTCCGGATCAGCTCCGGGCGTCGTCCTGGACGGTCCGCCTCGCGTCCTGGGCGCTGCCCTTCACGTCCTGCGCGGTGGACTGCGCCTCGGACCGGACGGTCTCGGCGGAGTCGGTCGCGGTGCCGTTCACCGCCTCCGCGGCCTGCTGCGCGGGCTCCTTGAGCTCGCCGGCGACGTCCTTGGCCGCGTCGGTCGCCTTCTCCACGAGGGGCTGCGCCTTGTCCTTCACGGTCGAGGCGAGCTCCTTCTCCGTGTCGCTCGCCGGGATCAGCGAGGCGATGGCGAGGCCGGCGCCGAACGCGACGAGCCCGAGGCCGAGGGGGTTGCCCCTCGCCCTGGCCTTCGCGCCGCCCGCGGTGCCGGAGACGGCGTCGCCCACGCTCGCACGGGCATCGCTCGTGGAGCCGAGGACGCTGTCCTTGACGTCCGCGAACGCGCCGCGCACCTTCTCGGTCTGGCGCTGGGCCACCTTCGCGGGGGTGACCTTGTCGGCCACCGCGTCCACGTCGACGCTCAGCTCCTCACGGGTGCGCTCGATGTCGGCGCGGATCTGGTCGGGGTTGTCGCTCATCGGTCTGCCTCGTTCCTCTTCATCGCTTCGGGGATCCTCGACGCTCTCGGCCGTGCGGGGCGCGCCCTGCACGGTCTCGAGCTGCTTGCGGCCCTGCAGGTACAGGACCAGGCCGATCACGGCCCAGATCACGGCCACGACGACCGCGGCCCAGGCCAGGTCGTCGAACCAGTACGACAGGGCGTACATGAGGGCGAGGGAGAGGAAGAGCACGGCCATGACGCCCGCGTAGCCGGCGCCGCCGAGCAGGCCCGCGCCCTTCCCGGCCTTCTTCGCCGAGTCGCCGATCTCCGCCTTGGCGAGGGCGATCTCCTGCCTCATGAGCGTGGAGACGTCCTTCGTCACGTCGCCGAGGAGGTCGCCGAGGCTCGTGGTCGCGGCCTTCTCCTCGGAGGGGGTGTGCCCGTCGCTCATGCTCGTGGCCGATCCGTGGGCTCGCCCGCGCCGAAGGCCCCGGTCAGCGGGTCGACGGGCCGCGTCTCGTCGTACAGGGGCGTCGCGCCCGTCACGTCGTCCGCGTCGTCGTATGGACCGACGCCGACCGGGTCGTCCGCGCCGAGCTGGGTCGACGGGAGGTCCGCCGTCGTCGCGGCCGCGGGGGCCGCGGGCGCGACGTATCCGGGTGCGGCGGCGGTCGGCGTCGTGCGCGCCCGTCGTGCCCGTGGTGCCCGTCGTGCTCGGAGCACCCGTGGTGCCCGGGGCGCCCGTGGCCTCGGGCCCGGCCTCGTCGTGGGCCTCGCTGGCGAGCGAGCGCGTCAGGCGGCCCACGGCGACGCCCGCGACGACGGCGAGCCCCGCGGACAGGCCCGGCCGACGGCGCGCGAAGTCGGTGACGTCCGAGAGGAGCGTCCCCGGGTCGCGGCCCTCGAGGTAGTCGGCCGCGCCACCTGCGCGACGGGAGACCTGGGCGACGAGCTCGATCGCGAGACCGGTGCTCTCCGACCTGTCGCCCATGTCGCGGAGCTCGTCGCTGAGCGTCCGCAGGCTGCCCGCCGCCTTCTCCTGCTGCACGCCGTGTCCTTCGTGCTGCCGCTGCCGCTGCCGCCGGCCGTGGCGGTCCCGGTCGTCGACGTGACGGTCGCGGGGACGACGGCGTACGCGTCGTCGGCGTCGGTCCCGGCGCCCGTGGGCACCGCCGGTGAGATGTCGTTCGACATGTGTTCCCTCTCGCTGCTGATCGTGATCGTGATCGTGTTCGAGATCGCCGGAGCCGCAGGGCCCGGCGATGACCTACACAACTCCGCAGGGAGCAGGACTAGGAAGGGGCCCCGTCGAAAACGGGGCCCCCTAACAATTTGCGCGCGAATGCGCTATGCGCGTCGGCGCTACGGCGACTTGCGACCGCTCGTGTGCTTGACCGGCGTCACGGGCGGGCCCGGACGGCGGGCGGCCGGTCGCACCGGCTCGCCGCGGCGGTCCTGGCCGGGCACGGGACGCGAGCGCCGCCCGTAGATGAGCTCCGAGGAGTCCAGGAGCCACGGCACCAGCGCCAGCGTGACGCCGTGCACGAGCAGCAGCTTCTGGCGGATCCGCCGGGCCTTGTGGTTGTGCAGCAGCGTCTCCCACCAGTGGCCGACGATGTAGACGGGCGTGTAGACCGTGATGATCTCGCTGCCGTGCTCCTCGCGGCGGGACTTCAGGTACTTGATGAGCGGGAAGCTGATGTCCCGGTACGGCGAGGCGACGACGCGCAGCGGCATGTCGATCTCCATCTCGACCCACTGCCGCTCCAGGAGCCTCGTGGCGTCGTCGTCGATGGAGACGTGCACGGCCTCGATGCTGTCGTGGTTCGCGGCGATGGCGTAGTCGAGGGCCTTGAGGACGGGCTTCTGCATGCGCCCCACCAGCACGACCGCGTGGTCGCCCGTGGAGCCGAAGACCGTGACGGGGTCGACCTCGATCTCCTTCTCGACGTCCCGGTAGTAGCGGTTGACGCCGAGCATGAGGAGGAACAGCACGGGCATGATCGCGAACACGAGCCAGGCGCCGTGCGTGAACTTGGTGATGGTCACGACGATGAGCACGAGCGCCGTGAGCAGCGCGCCGAACGCGTTGATGGACAGGCTGCGGATGACCTCGCCCCGGTCGGCGCACCCGGCCCGCAGCATCCGCAGCCAGTGGACCACCATGCCCGTCTGCCCGAGGGTGAACGACACGAAGACGCCGATGATGTAGAGCTGGATGAGCTGCGTGAGGTTCGCCTGGTACACGACGAGGATCAGCGTCGCGCCGAGGGCCAGCAGCAGCATGCCGTTGCTGTAGACGAGGCGGTCGCCGCGCGTCAGCAGCGACTTGGGCGCGTAGGCGTCCTTCGCGAGCACGGAGCCCAGCAGCGGGAAGCCGTTGAACGCCGTGTTGGCGGCGAGGAGCAGCACGGCCGCGGTGGTGGCCTGCAGCAGGTAGAACATGATGCTGCCGTCGCCGAACGTGGCCGCGGCGACCTGGGCCATGAGGCTCTTCTGCGGCTCCGTGGCGCACTCGGCCCAGCCGATGAGGTCGCACGGGTGCTCGCCGTAGTGGACGCGGGCGATGAGGGCCAGCGACGTGAGGCCGACGAACAGGACGATGGCGGTGCCGCCCATGATCACGAGGGTCGACTGGGCGTTCCTGACCTTCGGCGTGCGGAAGGCGGGCACGCCGTTCGAGATGGCCTCGACGCCCGTGAGGGCCGAGCACCCGCTCGAGAACGCCCGGAGCAGCAGGAGGATGAAGGCGACCTGCGACAGGCTCGGGGTGTCGACCGTGTAGGCGGCGGACTCCGCGACGGGCGCATCGCCGAGCGCCGTGCGGGCGAGGCCCACCGCGATCATGACGCCGACGCTCGCGATGAAGAGGTAGGTGGGCACCGCGAACGCCTTGCTCGACTCGCGGACGCCGCGGAGGTTGACCGCCGCGAGGAGGGCCACGAAGAAGACCGCGATCTCGACGCGGAACGGGGCGATCTCGGGGATGGCGCTGATGATGTTGTCGACGCCGGAGGCGACCGACACGGCCACGGTGAGGATGTAGTCCACGAGGAGGGCGGACGCGACGACGAGGCCGGCCTTCTCGCCGAGGTTCTTGTGGGCGACCTCGTAGTCGCCGCCGCCCGACGGGTACGCCTTGATGAGCTGGCGGTAGCTGAGGACCACGACCACGAGCAGGATCACGACGCAGGCCGCCACCCAGGGCGCGAAGCTCAGGAACGCGAGGCCGCCGAGCGTGAGGATGAGGAGCAGCTCCTGCGGGGCGTAGGCCACCGAGCTCAGCGGGTCGCTCGCGAAGATGGGCAGCGCCAGGTGCTTGGGGAGCAGCTGGCCCTCGAGCTTGTCGCTGGCGAGCTTCTCGCCGATGAGCAGCCGCTTGGCGGGACTGCTCTCGGGAGCCTGGGGGTCCGGAGTCACGAGCGGCAACGATACCCCGCGACATGCCCGGGTCGCGACGGTTCCGGGAGCGGCGTCCCCGGGCGCCGGATCCGCGTCGTCCCGCGGACTATCCGGCCGTCGCGACCGGTCCCGTGGGCAGGGTCCCGGCGGCGTCCCCGGACGGGCCGCCGCGGCCGCGCCGACGCCGCGGGCGCACGGGCACGGGGAGGTCGAACAGGGGCAGGGTCCGCTGGACGATCGGGCCGATCAGGAGGGCGAACGCGAGCGTGCCGAGCCCGACGTTCCCGCCGAGGACCCACCCGATCGCGAGCACGACCAGCTCGATCCCCACGCGCACGCGCCACACCGGCCAGCCCGTGCGGCGGTGGATGCCCGTCATGAGGCCGTCGCGGGGGCCCGGCCCGAAGTGCGCGCCGATGTAGAGGCCCGTCGCGAACCCGAGCAGCACGAGGCCGCCGGCGAAGAGAGGGACGCGGATCCAGAGGCTGTCGACCACCGGCACGACGACGAGCGCGACCTGGGCGCTGTAGCCCACGAAGACCACGTTGAGCACGGTGCCCCAGCCGGGGCGCTGGCGGATGGGGATCCAGAGCAGCAGCACGAGCGCGCCGATGATGTTCGTCACCAGCCCGAACGGGAGGCCGGTGCGCACGGTGACGCCCTGGGAGAGGACGTCCCAGGGGGAGACGCCGATGCCCGCCTGGAGCATCATCCCGATGGCGAAGCCGTAGAGGAAGATGCCGAGGGCGAACTGGACTGAGCGACGGAGCATGGGGGATATCCAATCGCGGCCGGGGCTTGCGGGACAAGGGGCCAATCGGCAGGCTGTGGCCTCATGACGCCGTCCGGATCCGCTCCCTCCGCCGTGTTCGGCACCACCGCCCTCCTCGCCCTGCTCGGCGAGTGGACCCGGACGGGCAGCCCGGCGTACCGGGCGCTCGCGGACGGCATCCGGCGCCTCGTGCTCGACGGCCGCGTGCCGGTCGGCGCGCGCCTGCCCGCCGAGCGCGAGCTCGCCGCGGCGCTCGGCCTCAGCCGCACCACCGTCGCGGGCACGTACGCGGCCCTCCGCGAGACCGGCCACCTCGAGAGCCGGCGCGGCTCCGGCAGCGTGACCCGGATCCCGCGGCGCGAGCCGGACGCGGAGGGGGAGGGGCCCGAGGTGGCCGACATGAGCCGTGCCGCCGTGCCCGCCGCGCCCGCGCTCGCCGAGGCCGCGATGCGCGCCGCCGCCCGGCTGCCGGCTCACCTCGACGGGCACGGCTACGACGTCGAGGGCCTGCCGGCGCTCCGCGAGGCGATCGCGGCCCGCTACCGCGTCCGCGGCCTACCCACCGAGGCCGAGGACGTCATGGTGACGGTGGGTGCGCAGCACGCCATCGGGCTGCTGGCGTCCGTCCTCGTGCACCGCGGCGACCGCGCGCTCGTGGAGCAGCCGAGCTACCCCCATGCGATCCAGGCGCTGCGGGACGCCGGCGCGCGCCTCGTGGGCGTGGGCGTCGGCGCGGACGGCTGGGACGAGGACGTGCTCGAGCAGACCGTCCGCCGCACCCGCCCCGCGCTCGCGTACCTCATGCCGGACTTCCACAACCCGACCGGGCGGACGATGCCCGAGGACCAGCGCGCCCGGATCGTCGCGCTCGCCGAGGCGCACGGCGTCACCGTCGTGGCCGACGAGACGACGGCGGAGCTCGACATCGACCGGGCCGGGGCGCACCCGCCGCTCGCCGTGCACGGGTCGCCCGGCGCGGTCGTGCTGGTCGGGTCGGTCGGCAAGACCGTGTGGGGCGGCCTCCGGGTCGGCTGGATCCGCGCCGGCCGGCCGCTCCTCCGCGAGCTCGCGCGGGCCCGCTCCGCCCGGGACCTCGGGACGCCCGTGCTCGAGCAGCTGGTCGTGGCGGAGGTGCTCGGCGGCATGGACGGGATCCTCGCCGAGCGCCGCGCGCGCCTCCGGGAGACGCGGGACCACGTGGAGGTCGAGCTCGCCCGGCGCTTCCCGGGCTGGCAGGTGCCGCACGTCGACGGCGGGCTCGCGGTCTGGGTGGGCATCGGCGCGCCCGTGAGCACCGAGCTGGCGCTCGCCGCCCGGTCCCGGGGGCTCGCGATCACCGGCGGCAGCCGCTTCGGGCACGACGGCGCGTTCGAGCGCTTCCTCCGGATCCCGATCACGGCGCCGCCGGCGGCCACGGACCGGGCGCTGGACATCCTCGAGGACGCGTGGCGCGGGCTCGCGCCCGACGCCGGGAGCGCGGACGCGCGTCGCGCGGACGACGTGGTGGACCGGTCCGTCCTGGTGTGACGGCGGCGCGATGGCCGGTGAGCGCCGGTCCGGGCACGGCTGCCTGGGGATCGCCCTTCGTGCACGAAGCAGTCGCGGGAGCGCGAGCATACTGAAGCGGTGACCATCGAACTCCCTCCCATCAGCCGCTCCTACATCAGCCGTCCGTACCCGCTCGGCGCGACCGTGGTCGCCCGTGACGGCGGACTGCCCAGCGGCCTCAACGTCGCCGTCTACTCCGAGACCGCGGAGGCCGTCGAGGTCTGCGTGTTCGACGACGCCGGCACCGAGACCCGCACGCGACTCTCCGAGCGCACCGGCCACGTCTTCCACGGCCTCGTCGAGGGCGCCGGCATCGGCACGCGCTACGGCCTGCGCGTCCACGGCGAGTGGGACCCGTCCCGCGGCCTCCGCCACAACCCGGCCAAGCTCCTCCTCGACCCGTACGCCATCGCGATCGAGGGCCACCCCACCTGGGGCGAGGACGTGTTCGCGCACACCTTCGACGACCCGAACGTGATGAACGACGCCGACTCCGCCGCCTCCATGCCCCGCTCCGTCGTCGCGGACCGCCGCTTCGACTGGGAGGACGACGAGGCCCCGCGCACGCCGCTCGACGAGACCGTCGTCTACGAGGTCCACGTGAAGGGCTTCACCGAGAGGCTCGAGTCGGTGCCCGAGGAGATCCGCGGGACGTACGCCGGCCTCGCCCACCCCAGCGCCATCGAGTACCTGACCGACCTCGGCGTGACGAGCGTCGAGCTCCTCCCCGTGCACCACTTCATGCAGGACTCGCACCTCGAGGAGAAGGGCCTCCGCAACTACTGGGGCTACAACTCCATCGGCTTCCTCGCGCCCTACTCCGACTACAGCTCCGCGGGCGACGGCGGCCAGCAGGTCGCCGAGTTCAAGGAGATGGTCAAGGCGCTGCACGCGGCCGGCCTCGAGGTCATCCTCGACGTGGTGTACAACCACACCGCCGAGGGCAACCACATGGGCCCGTCGCTGTCGCTCAAGGGCATCGACAACGCGTCCTACTACCGGCTCGTGGAGGGCGACGAGGCGTCGTACTTCGACACCACCGGCACCGGCAACAGCCTGAACGTCGGCCACCCGGCCGCGCTCGCGCTCATCATGGACTCGCTCCGCTACTGGGTCGAGGAGATGCACGTCGACGGCTTCCGCTTCGACCTCGCCACGACGCTCACGCGCCAGGACGGCGACGCCGAGCTGCACAGCGCGTTCCTCACCCTGATCCACCAGGACCCGGTGCTCGCGCCGGTGAAGATGATCGCCGAGCCGTGGGACACCGCCGGCTACCAGGTCGGCGGCTTCCCCGCCGACTGGTCCGAGTGGAACGGCAAGTTCCGCGACGACGTGCGCGACTTCTGGCACAGCGGTCAGAACGTGCTCGGCGCGCTCGCCCAGCGGATCACGGGCAGCCCGGACGTCTACGAGTCCGGCCGCCGCTCCCCGCTCTGCAGCGTGAACTTCATCACGGCGCACGACGGGTTCACGCTCGCCGACCTCACCGCCTACGACGAGAAGCACAACGAGGCCAACGGCGAGGACAACAACGACGGCGAGAGCGACAACCGCTCCTCCAACGCCGGCGTCGAGGGCCCCACGGACGACGCCGAGGTGAACGCGATCCGCGACCGCCAGCGCCGCAACATGCTCGGCACGCTCATGCTCTCCTCGGGCGTCCCGATGGTGCTCGGCGGCGACGAGATCGCGCGCACGCAGGGCGGCAACAACAACGCCTACTGCCAGGACAACGAGATCTCGTGGTTCGACTGGGAGAACGCGGACCGCGAGCTGCAGGACTTCACGCGGAAGCTCATCCGCCTGCGCCGCGGCAACCGCGCGCTCCGGCCCATCTGGTTCCGCGGCGACGACGTCGAGGGCCAGGAGGAGGCCGTGCGCTTCATCCGGGCCGACGGCGCGACCCTCGAGCCGAAGGACTGGGAGGACCCGAACGCGTTCAGCATCGGCGTGATCATGAAGGGCAAGGACAGCGACGCGTTCTTCGTCGCGTTCAACGCGGCCGAGGGCCCCGTCGAGTTCCAGCTGCCCGAGGGCCTCGGCGTCTCCTGGCACCTGGCGATCTCGTCGGACTCCGAGCAGAACGTGACGGAGGACGCGACGAGCATCCTCACGCGCGACCGCTCCTTCACGGTGCTCCGGGCCGCGCGCTCCTAGCCGCACCCGCACGACCGGCCGACGCGCCCCCGGGAGACCGGGGGCGCGTCGTCGCGTCCGGGGTCCCGCCGCGCGGGCGTAGCGTGGAGGGTCGTCCGGATCCGCACCGCCGGGCAGTCGGAGGACCCCGCGTGACCGCTTCGCCCGCAGCCCGGCCGCCGTCGACGCGCGCGCTCGACCTCGAGGCCGCCGCGCGCGCCAGCGTCGGGCTGCTCGTCCCGCTGCTGGTGCTCCTGGCGATCGACCGCCTCGACCTCGCGCTCTACGCCTCCTTCGGCGCCTTCACGGGCCTGTACGGACGGAACGAGCGCTACCGGCTGCGGCTCGCGAGCGTCGGCGCGGCCGCCGGGATGATGCTCGTCGCGATCGCCACGGGCGTGCTGCTCTCGCTCGCCGAGGCGCCGCTGGCGCTCGAGGCGGTGGGGCTCGCGATCGTGCTCGGCGGGGCGTCGCTCGTGTCGACCGCCATGAGCCTCGTGCCGCCGCATCCGCTGTTCCCCGTGTTCGGGCTCGTCGTCTGCGCGGCCGTGCCGGTCGACGCCGCGCAGGCCCGCGACGCCCTCGTGACCGCGGTGGCCGCGATCCTGTTCTCGGCGGGCGTCTGCATGTCCGGCTGGCTGCTGCGCCGGTGGGCGCCGGACGCCCACGCCCACCGCTTCCGCGCGCTGCCCCGGGTCCCCGTGCGGGACGCCGCCGTGCACCGCGATCCGGCCGCGTGGACGGCCGTCGCCGCCAACGTGGTCGGCGCCCTGGTCGCGGGCGGCATCGCCGTCGCGCTCGGCCTCGGCCACCACTACTGGGCGGTCGTGACGCTCGTCGCGGTGCTGCCCGTGGTGCGCGGACCGCTCTCGTTCACCCGCGTGGCGCACCGCGTGCTCGGGACGCTCGCCGGGGTCGGTGGTCGCCGCGGGGATCCTCGCGCTGCACCTGCCCGTGGCCGCCGTCATCGCGGTCGCCGTGGCGTGCCAGTTCGCCGCGGAGCTCGCCGTCGGCCGTCACTACGGGCTGGCGCTCGTCTTCATCACGCCGCTCGCGCTCGTGATGGGCGGCCTCGGCCGGACCCAGCCGGTGATCCCGCTCGTGGCCGACCGGGTGGTCGACACGGTCGTGGGCGCCGCGGTCGGCGTGGCCGTGATCCTCGTGCTGCGGGCCCTCGCCCGGCGTCGTCGCCCTCGGGAGGGGCCGGCGGACGGCCGGCCGGCGGCCGCGGCCTAGCCGAGGGTCGTGCTGCTCCAGCCGAGGAGGCGGCCGTCGGCGCCGAACACGTTCCAGCCGTCGGCGCACGTGACGGCCGCGGGGTCGACCTCCGGCGGCCACCAGGTGTCCTGGATGGTCGTCGGCTGCAGGTCGGTGCAGCCGCCGGGCGCCGGTGCGGGCTCCGCGGTCTGGACGGACACGATGGTGCCGGCCTTCGCCTCCGACTTCACCCGGATGAGGGTGCCGTCCTCCGGGATCCACGCCGGCAGCGACTCCCCGAGGGCCGCCTGCGCGTCCGCCGTGGTGGGGTAGATGCTCGTCGTGGGCGTCTGGAACTGCGACTGGACCCCGCATCCGGACAGGAGCGCCGCGCTCGCGACGGCGGCCAGGACGGTGAGGGTCGGTCGGTGCATCCCCCTAGTGTGCCTCGTCAGCGACGGCGGCGGATGCGGATGGGTCCGCGGGCCGTGGACGGGTCGACGAGCGACCCCTTCTGCGTGATCTCCACCTCGCCCGCCTCCACCAGCCGACGGGCCGCGCGGCGGGCCGGCTCCATGAGCTCCCGCCAGCCGTCGGGCGACTCGGCGCGCGCGGCCTCCGACGGGCAGATGGTGGCGCCGCCGGCGCGCTGCGCGAGGAGGTCGAGGATGCGCTGCTCGAGGGCCGAGTCGACGGCGGAGACCCCGCGGCGGCGGCACGCGTCGCTGCAGTAGCGGACGTCGTCCCAGTCGGCGCTCCCACTTGCGCCGCCACTCGATCGTGCGACCGCACGACACGCAGGTCTTCGGCTCGGGAACGCGGTCCTTCGCGGTGGATGCCCGGTGCGCCATCCCCCCAGCATGCCCCGCGCGCATGGGCGTCGTCTGGTCATGACGGGTGGCTGCCGAAAACCTGCCATGAGCAGGGTTCCCCCTGGTCGCGGGTGCGATGATGACCGGACGGGGCGGGTTCCCGGTGCGGGCGATCAGCGGCCCGAGCTGCCGCCGCACCCGTGGCCCGCATCGCACAAGGAGCACCCCCTGCATCTCCTCTCCGTCTTCAGCCTCCGCAACCGGGCGCTGATCGCGCTCATCACGATCGTCATCGGGGTGTTCGGTGGCATCGCGCTGACGACCCTCAAGCAGGAGCTCATCCCGTCGGTGTCGTTCCCGCAGCTCGCGGTCGTCACGGCCTACCCGGGCGCCTCGCCCGCGGTGGTGGACACCGACGTCTCGACGCCCATCGAGCGCGCGATCCAGGCGGTCCCCGGGCTCGAGTCCTCCACGGCGACGTCCCGCACCGACTCGTCGGTCATCTCCGCGTCGTTCACCTACGGGACCGACCTCGCGACGGCCGAGCAGAAGATCGACCAGGCCATCAACCGGATCCGCACGACGCTGCCCGACGGCATCGACCCGGTCGTCATCGCGGGCAGCATCGACGACCTGCCGGTGATCCAGATCGCCGTCACGAGCGACCTCAGCCCGCAGGAGCTCACGGCCGCGCTCGAGCGCTCGACCCTCGGGGACATCCGGAAGCTCGCCGGGGTGCGCGACGCGAGCCTGCTCGGCACGGTCGGGCAGCGCGTGGTCATCACGCCGGATCCCGCCGAGGTGCAGGCCGCGGGCCTCTCCAACCAGGCCATCCGCGACGCGCTCGACGCGAACGGCTCGCTCCTGCCCGCCGGCGCGGTCACCGAGGACGGCACCACGCTCTCCGTGCAGTCGGGCACGCGCCTCGGATCCACCGAGGACCTCGCCGCGCTGCCGCTGCTCGGCGCCGCGGGTGGACGCCAGCTCACGATCGGCGACGTCGCCACGGTCGAGCTCGGCCAGGACCCCGACGACCGGCATCTCCCGGGTCGACGGGCAGCCGTCGCTCACGATCGCCGTCACGAAGACGCCCGCCGGCAACACGGTCGACGTGTCGCAGCTCGTGACCGGCCTCCTGCCGCAGCTGGCCGACGACCTCGGGAACGGCACCCGCTTCACGGTCGTCTTCGACCAGGCGCCCTTCATCGAGCAGTCCATCTCGAGCCTCACCACGGAGGGCCTGCTCGGCCTCGTGTTCGCGGTGCTCGTGATCCTCGTGTTCCTCCTGTCGATCCGGTCCACCATCGTGACCGCGATCTCGATCCCCGCCTCCGTGCTCATCACGTTCATCGGCATGCTCGCGTCGGGCTACACGCTCAACATCATCACGCTCGGCGCGCTCACCATCGCCGTCGGCCGCGTGGTGGACGACTCGATCGTGGTGATCGAGAACATCAAGCGGCACCTCTCCTTCACGCCCGACCGCCTCGACGCCATCCGCGCCGCCGTGCGGGAGGTCGCGGGCGCGGTCACCGCCTCCACCGCCACGACGGTCGCCGTGTTCCTGCCGATCGCGCTCGTCGGCGACATCACCGGGCGAGCTGTTCCGGCCGTTCGCGCTCACCGTCACCATCGCGCTCGCGGCGTCGCTGTTCGTGTCGCTCACCATCGTGCCGGTGCTCGCGTACTGGTTCCTCCGGCCGGAGGGCGAGTCCCGACGGGCGCGTCGGAAGGCCGCGGCCGCCGCGGCCGGCGCGTCCGAGGGCGCGGTCCGCACGGGCGCGCACGCCGCGGTCGCCGGACCCCGTCGACGACCGGGAGCTGGCCGACCGGCCGGGGCGCGGGACCCACGCGGCGCACGACGAGGGCGAGGGCGTCGGGAAGCCCACGCGCCTGCAGCGCGGCTACCTGCCCATCCTCGCGTGGACCCTGAAGCACTCCGCGGTCACGCTCGTGCTCGCGATCCTCGTGCTCGGCGGGACGGTCGCGCTCATCCCGAGCATGAAGACCAACTTCCTCGGAGACAGCGGCCAGAACACGCTCACGGTCTCGCAGGAGCTCCCGAGCGACACGAGCCTCGAGGCGCAGGACACCGCGGCAACGCAGGTGGAGCAGGCGCTCATCGGCGTCGACGGCGTCGAGACCGTGCAGACCTCCATCGGATCGGACAGCACGTCGCTGACCTCCGCGTTCGGCGGCGGCGGGGGTATCACGTTCTCGCTCACGACCGACCCGGACGCCGACCAGGAGGCGATCCAGGACCGCGTGCGCACGGCCGTCGACGGCCTCTCGGACGTGGGCGACGTCTCGCTCGCCGCGGCGTCCGGCGGCTTCTCCTCGAGCGACATCGAGGTGGAGATCACCGCGAACGACTCCGACGAACCTGAAGGCCTCCGCGGACGCGATCCTCGCGGCAGTGCAGGACATCCCGTCCATCGAGCAGGCCACGAGCAACCTCTCCGAGACGCAGCCGTACATCGCGATCGACGTCGACCGGGCGAAGGCGGCGGAGGCCGGGCTCAGCGAGCAGGCCGTCGGCGGCATCGTCACGGCCAGCCGCCTGCCGGCCGCGGTCGGGCAGGTCGTGATCGACGAGGAGACGCTGTCGATCTACATCCAGGACCCCGACGCCGCCCAGAGCCTGCAGGGGCTCCGGGACTTCCCGATCCCCACCGTCCGCGGCCCGGTGCCGCTCAGCGACCTCGCGACCGTCGAGGTCGCCGAGCGGGCCGGCGTCCGTCACCACGACGGGCGGCTTCCCGCAGCGCGACCGTGAGCGCGACGCCCGGCAGCGACGACGTGGGCTTCGCCTCCTCCGAGGTGTCGCAGGCCGTCGCCGACGTGCAGCTCCCGGCAGGCGCGCAGGCGTCCCTCGGCGGCGTCGCGTCGCAGCAGTCCGACGCGTTCGGGCAGCTGGGGCTCGCGGTGCTGGCCGCGATCCTGATCGTCTACATCATCATGGTGGCGACGTTCCGGAGCCTCGTGCAGCCGCTCGTGCTGCTCGTCTCGGTGCCGTTCGCGGCGACCGGAGCCGTGCTGCTGCAGGTCGTGACGGGCATCCCGCTCGGCGTCGCGTCGATCATCGGCCTGCTCATGCTGGTGGGCATCGTGGTCACCAACGCCATCGTGCTGATCGACCTCGTGAACCAGTACCGGACGCGCGGGATGGACCTCCGCGAGGCGGTCCTCCAGGGCGCCGGCCGGCGGCTGCGGCCAATCCTGATGACGGCGCTCGCGACGATCTTCGCGCTGCTGCCGCTCGCGATCGGCCTGACCGGGCACGGCGGCTTCATCTGGCGGGCGCTCGCCATCGTCGTGATCGGCGGGCTCCTGTCATCGACCGTGCTGACCCTGCTGGTGCTGCCGTCGCTGTACTCGGTCGTCGAGCGCGGCGGGCTCCGGCTGAAGGCCCGCGGCGAGCGGCGCCGGGCGGAGCGCGGGCTGCCGACAGGGGGCCGCCGCCGCCGTGGCGACCTCCGCGGGGGAGCGCGCGCAGGGCTGACGCACCTCCCGGCCACCGGCCCGGACCCGCCCCTGCGGCGCGCCCGGGCCGGTCCCTGCCCTGGTGCCGGATGTCCCGGATCGGGTAGTGTCGTCCAGTCGGCTCTTGACACCGCTACCGGACCATCCCATCCGGGCGGATGGATTTGTCAGTCAGGTGGGCCGGTCTCCCCCTCTCGTTCCGCAGAGGGGAACGTCACGCGATGACACGGCCCCCGGTCGATGACTGCCCGGGTTGAGAGCAGCTCTGCGCACCCTGATCCTGTAGCGCGCTGCTTCGAATGAGCATTGTCATGCACTCGAGCAGAACGAGAGAAATCCCTCATGCCCTACAACAACGACTCCCCGCGCGGCGCCAAGCGCGCCCCGTCCGGATCCCGCAGCCCGAACCACCGCGGCTACAACTCCGATCCCGCGCCCAAGAAGCAGCGCTGGAACGCCGACGAGCGCGCCCAGCGCTCCGGCCAGGACGACCAGTCCCCAGCGCGGCGGCGCAGCCCGTCCCGCACGCGGCGGCGACCGCCCCAACTGGGAGCCCCGTGCCGAGCGTCCCGCCGGCCGCGGCGAGCGCCCCGCGTACGGCGACCGCCCCAACCGCGCCGGGCAGCGCCCCGAGCGCGGCGACGCCCGCCCGCAGCGCGGCGAGCGCCCGTCCTACGGCGGCGGCGCCGACCGCGGTCAGCGCGGCGAGCGTCCCTCGTACGGCTCCGAGCGCGGACAGCGCTCGGAGCGCCCCTCCTACGGCAACGACCAGTCCCGCCCGCGGCGGCGAGCGCTCCGAGCGTCCGTCGTACGGCAACGACCGTCCGCAGCGGTCTGAGCGTCCGTCGTACGACGACCGCCCGGCTCCGCACCGAGCGTCCCTGGTCCGGCAACGACCGCCCGCAGCGGTCCGAGCGTCCGTCGTACAACGACCGTGCCGCTCGCACCGAGCGTCCCTCGTACAACGACCGTGCCGAGCGTCCCTCGTACGCCGACCGCGCCCAGCGGATGCGAGAGCGTCCCGCATACAACGACCGTCCGGCCCGTGCCGAGCGTCCGTCGTACAACGACCGCCCGGCTCGCGCCGAGCGCCCGTCGTACAACGACCGCCCGGCCCGCACGGAGCGCCCGTCCTACGGCGACCGGCCGCAGCGGTCGGAGCGCCCCTCGTACGGCGACCGCCCCCGCCGCCGACACCGATAACCGGCGACGCCGCCCAAACGCAATAACGAACACCCCAAACCGCAACAGCCGCGCCACGCGCCCGCTGAGGACGTCGTGCTCGAGCGCCTCGAGGCCCAGGCCACCACGGCCAAGGACGTCGACGGCGTGACCTTCGCCGCCCTCGGCCTCGGCCAGAACATCGTCCGCGTGCTCGAGGAGCTGGGCGCGGCGAGCCCGTTCCCGATCCAGGCCGCCACGATCCCCGACGTGCTCGCGGGTCGCGACGTGCTCGGCCGCGGCCGCACCGGATCCGGCAAGACCATCGCGTTCGGCGCACCCCTCGTGGAGCGCCTGCTCGAGAACGACGGCGCGAAGAACCGCAAGATGGGCCGCAAGCCCCGCGCGCTGATCCTCGCCCCGACGCGCGAGCTCGCCATGCAGATCGACCGCACGGTGCAGCCCATCGCCCGCTCGGTGGGCCTGTTCACCACCACGATCTTCGGCGGCGTGCCCCAGTTCAAGCAGGTCGGCGCCCTCCAGCGCGGCGTCGACATCCTCATCGCGACCCCCGGGCGCCTCGAGGACCTCATCGACCAGGGCCGCCTCGACCTCTCCGAGATCGTCGTGACCGTCCTCGACGAGGCCGACCACATGTGCGACCTCGGCTTCCTCGAGCCCGTCCAGCGGATCCTCCGCCAGGTGAAGCCCGACGGCCAGCGCCTGCTGTTCTCGGCCACGCTCGACAAGGGAGTCGCGACGCTCGTCAACGAGTTCCTGCCGTCGCCCAGCGTCCACGAGGTGGCGGGCGAGGACCAGGCGTCGTCGACCATCGACCACCGCGTTCTCCTCATCGAGCAGCGCGACAAGGCCGCCATCATCGAGCAGCTGAGCTCCGGCGAGGGCAAGACGCTGATCTTCGCGCACCCGCGCGTTCGCCGAGCAGCTCGCCGACCAGCTGGAGGACGCCGGCATCCCGGCCACGTCGCTCCACGGCGACCTCAACCAGGCGCGCCGCACGCGCAACCTGCAGCTGCTCACGAGCGGCAAGGTCCGCGTGCTCGTCGCCACCGACGTCGCCGCCCGCGGCATCCACGTGGACGACATCGGGCTGGTCATCCAGGCCGACGCGCCGGACGAGTACAAGAGCTACCTCCACCGCGCCGGCCGCACGGGCCGCGCGGGCGAGCGGCACCGTCGTGACGCTGATCACGAAGGCCCGCCGCCGTCGCATGGACGACCTCCTGGGCCGGGCCGAGATCACGGCGACCACGGTCATGGCCGCCGCCGGGGACCGCGTCATCGCGGACCTCGCGCGGGCCTAGCGCTCACGCACGACCAGGACGGCCGTCCCACCCCTCGCGGGTGGGGCGGCCGTCGTCGTGCGCGGCTCGTGCGGCGTGGGCGGCTGCGCGGCCCGTCCGGTCTGCGGGGCCCGCACGTGGGGAATAACCTCGACCGCATGCTGATCCGCCCCGCGACCGACGCCGACTGGCCCCGCATCTTCCCCTTCTACCGGGCGGTCGTCGACGCCGGGCGCACCTACGCGCTCCCGGCCGGGCAGTCGCTCGAGGAGGCGCGGTCGAACTGGATGGCCGAGGCGCCGGGCCGCACCTTCGTGGCGGTGGACGACGACGGCACGGTCCTCGGATCCGCCAAGGGCGCCCCGAACCGCCCCGGCCGCGGCGCGCACGTGGCCACGGGGTCATTCCTCGTGGATCCCGCGCACTCCGGCCGCGGGCGTCGGCCGCGCCCTCGGCGAGCACGTCGTCGCGTGGGCCCGCGACGAGGGCTACCGGGCCATCCAGTTCAACGCCGTCGTGGAGACCAACCGCGCGGCCGTGCACCTGTGGGAGTCGCTCGGATTCCCGGATCGTCGGCACGGTCCCCGAGGCGTTCGACGACGCCGAGGAGGGGCTGGTGGGCCTCC
This sequence comes from Clavibacter sp. AC415, assembly GCF_979252985.1. Classification (NCBI taxonomy): domain Bacteria; kingdom Bacillati; phylum Actinomycetota; class Actinomycetes; order Micrococcales; family Microbacteriaceae; genus Clavibacter; species Clavibacter sp. AC415. The sequence goes on from NZ_CEEDAR010000020.1 coordinate 141,141, forward strand.
ACGTGATGCACCTGACGCTGCGCTGAGGCGCAGCCTCCATCCGCGGACACGCAGGTCGGAGCGCATCCATCCATGTGCACATGTCAGAACATGCGCTACGTTGGAGGGACCGCAGTATCCGCCCCTCGCCCTCCACCGCCGGAGAAGCAGCGTCATGAGCCCTGCACGACTCCATCCACGACCTCATCGCCCTCGGCCGCGTGGGCGTCGACCTCTACCCGCTGCAGGACGGCGTGGGCCTCGAGGACGTGGAGACCTTCGGCAAGTACCTCGGCGGGAGCGCCGCCAACGTGGCCGTCGCCGCCGCCCGCCACGGCCTGGTCCGCCGCGCTGGTCTCCCGCGTGGGCGACGATCCGTTCGGCCGGTACGTGACGCGCGAGCTCGAGCGCCTCGGCGTCTCCGCCGCGGTACGCGACCCCGATCGACGACCTGCCGACGCCCGTGACCTTCTGCGAGATCTTCCCGCCGGACGACTTCCCGCTCTACTTCTACCGCCGCCCGAAGGCGCCGGACCTCTGCATCGAGGCCGACGCGCTCGACCTCGACGCCGATCCGCGACGCCCGCGTCCACTGGTCCACCGTCACGGGCCTCAGCGAGGACCCGAGCCCGCACCGCGCACCACGCCGCATGGGCCGCCCGCGGTCGCCGCCCTGCTCACGGTGCTCGACCTCGACTACCTGGCCGATGTTCTGGTCGTCGCCCGCGGACGCGACCCGCGAGGTCGGCCGCGCGCTCGAGCACGTGACCGTCGCCGTGGGCAACCGGGAGGAGTGCGAGATCGCGGTGGGCGAGACGGACCCGCTGCGGGCCGCCGACGCCCTGCTCGACCGCGGCGTCGAGCTCGCCATCGTGAAGCAGGGCCCCGAGGGCGTCCTCGCCCGCACCCGCGAGGAGACCGTGGAGGTGCCGCCGTACCCGGTCGAGGTCGTCAACGGGCTCGGCGCTGGGCGACGGCTTCGGCGGCGCGCTCGTGCACGGGCTGCTCGCCGGCTGGGACCTCGAGCGGATCCTGACGCTTCGCCAACGTCGCGGGCGCCCTCGTCGCGTCCCGCCGCGAGTGCTCCACCGCCATGCCCACCACCGCCGAGGTCGACGCGGTGCTCGCGGGGACCCGATGACCGCCGTCGACGCGACGCGCGCCGCCGCCGTCGCCGCGCCCGCCGAGGCCCTCCGCGCGGGCGACCTGCCGGCCGCGTTCCAGGCCCTGCGGGACGTGCGCGCGCACGGATCCGGGCGCCGTCGCCCGCGCGCTCGCCGGCCTGTGCGCGCCGTCCCCTCCTCCGTGACGACGGCCGCCTCCTCGTCGTCGCGGCCGACCACCCGGCCCGCGGCGCGCTCGGCGTCGGCGACGACCCGATGGCCCTCGCCGACCGCTACGAGCTCCTCGCGGGGCTCGCCACCGCCCTCACGCGCGACGGCGTCGACGGCGTGCTGGGCACGCCCGACATCGTCGACGACCTCGCGCTCCTCGGGCCTCCTCGACCGACAAGGTGGTCGTCGGGTCGATGAACCGCGGCGGCCTCCGGCGGCGCCGTCTTCGAGATGGACGACCGCTTCACCGCGTACGACGTGGACGGCATCGTCCGCGACGGCCTCGACTTCGCGAAGACGCTCGTGCGCGTGAACCTCGGCGACGCCGGCACCGCGCCCACCCTCGAGGCGAACGCCCGCGCGGTCGACGCCGCGGTCCGCGCCGGCCTGCCGATCATGCTCGAGCCGTTCCTCAGCGCCTGGCGCGAGGGACGGATCGTCAACGACCTGTCGGCCGACGCCGTCATCACGTCCATCGCGATCGCGTCCGGCCTCGGCTCCTCCTCCGCCCGCACGTGGATGAAGCTCCCCGTCGTCGACGACATGGCCCGCGTCATGGCCGCCACCACGCTGCCCACGCTGCTGCTCGGCGGCGACCCGCAGGGCAGCGGCGAGGACACCTGGTCGGCGTGGGAGGCCGCGCTCGACCTGCCCGGCGTCCGCGGGCTCGTGGTCGGCCGCACGCTCATCCACCCCGCCGACGGCGACGTCGCGCGCGCCGTCGACCAGGCCGTCGCGCTCGTGCACGGCCGCTCGCGTCCGCGCGCCTGAGGCACCCGCACCGCTCCCGCACGGCTCCCGCACCGCTCCCGCTCCGCCACCTGAGAACGCCAGAGGAAACGATGACCGACACCGCCCCGCTCCCCGTCGTCCCGCACTGGATCGACGGCGCGCGCTCGCCCTCGACCTCCGGCCGCACCGCGCCCGTCTACGACCCCGCGCGCGGCGTGGTGACGAAGGAGGTCGCGCTCGCGGACGGCGACGAGATCGAGCGCGCCATCGCGTCCGCGCACGCCGCGTTCCCGGCCTGGCGCGACCTGTCGCTCGCGAAGCGGCAGGCGATCCTGTTCCGCTTCCGCGAGCTGCTGGAGGCCGAGAAGGGCGAGCTGGCCGAGATCATCACGTCGGAGCACGGCAAGGTCGTGAGCGACGCGCTGGGCGAGATCACGCGCGGGCAGGAGGTCGTGGAGTTCGCGACCGGCCTCGCGCACCACCTCAAGGGCGAGTACTCGGAGCAGGTCTCCACGGGCGTCGACGTGTACTCCACGGAGCAGCCGCTCGGCGTGGTCGGTGTCATCTCGCCGTTCAACTTCCCGGCGATGGTGCCGATGTGGTTCTTGCCCATCGCGATCGCGGCGGGCAACACCGTGGTGCTGAAGCCGAGCGAGAAGGACCCGAGCGCGGCCATCTGGATCGCGGAGCTGTGGAAGCGCGCGGGCCTGCCGGACGGCGTGTTCACGGTGCTGAACGGCGACAAGGAGGCCGTGGACGGGCTGCTCACGCACCCCGACGTGCGGGCGATCTCGTTCGTGGGGTCCACGCCCATCGCGCAGTACGTCTACGAGACGGGCACCCGGCACGGCAAGCGCGTGCAGGCGCTGGGGGGCGCGAAGAACCACATGCTCGTGCTGCCGGACGCCGACCTCGACCTGGTGGCCGACTCCGCCGTCAACGCGGGCTTCGGCTCGGCGGGGGAGCGCTGCATGGCGATCTCCGTGGTCGTCGCGGTCGAGCCCGTCGCCGAGACGCGCTCCTCGAGCGCATCTCCTCCCGCATGGCGGGCCTCCGCGTGGGCGACGGCCGCCGCGGCTGCGACATGGGCCCGCTCGTGACCGAGGCGCACCGCGACAAGGTGGCCTCCTACATCGCCGTCGCCGAGGAGGACGGCGCCCGCATCGTCGTCGACGGCCGCGGCATCGAGGTCGACGGCGAGGCCGACGGCTTCTGGCTCGGCCCGACCCTCATCGACGCGCTGCCCACGAGCTCGCGGGCGTACACGGAGGAGATCTTCGGGCCCGTGCTCGGCGTCGTCCGGGTGCGCAGCTACGAGGAGGGCGTGGCCCTGATCAACGCCGGCGCGTTCGGCAACGGCACGGCGATCTTCACCAACGACGGCGGCGCCGCGCGCCGCTTCCAGAACGAGGTGCAGGTCGGCATGATCGGGATGAACGTGCCCATCCCCGTTCCCGTCGCCACCTTCTCGTTCGGCGGCTGGCGGTCGAGCCTGTTCGGCGACACCAAGGCCCACGGCGCCGAGGGGGTGCGGTTCTTCACGCAGCAGAAGGCGATCACCAGCCGCTGGCTCGACCCGTCCCACGGCGGCGTCGACCTCGGCTTCCCGCAGAACTGACCCGCACCACCGCCCGCCGCACGGCCGGCACCGACGACGACGACGGAGACGAGCATGACGACAGACGAGGCGTGGCTGCACCCGCGCGGCAGCATCGGCCGGGACGGCTGGGAGAGCGTGGTCGACGGATCGCTCCCCGGCTGGGAGCACACGGGCCTCCGCGTCGCGGTGCTGGGCGACGGCGACGAGCTCGAGCTGCCCGCGTCCGGCGTCGAGCGCATGGTCGTGCCGCTCGCGGGTCCTTCGCCGTGCGGCACCGCGAGGGCGACAGCGAGGAGCGGGTCGCCGACCTCGAGGGCCGCGCGTCGGTCTTCGCCGGGCCCACGGACGTGCTGTACCTGTCGTGCGCGTCGAGCGCGGTGCTCACCGGATCCGGCCGCGTGGCCGTCGCCGAGTCGCCCGCCACCCGGCACGTGCCGAGCCGCCGCATCGCCCGCGAGGACGTGTCCGTCGAGCTCCGCGGCGCCGGCCGGTCGAGCCGCCAGGTGCACAACTTCGGCACGCCGGGCACGCCCGGGTCCCTCGACGCGGAGCGGCTCATCGTCTGCGAGGTCCTGACGCCCGCCGAGAACTGGTCGAGCTACCCCGCGCACAAGCACGACGAGGAGCGGCCCGGCGTCGAGTCGCGGCTGGAGGAGATCTACTACTTCGAGTCCGCGGCGGGCCGGGGCCTGGACGCGCCCGCGGAGGCGGACCCGTTCGGCCTGTTCCACACGTCCTCCTCGCCCGCGGGCGAGATCGCGATCGACGCGGTCGTGCGGACGGGCGACGTCGCGCTCGTGCCGTTCGGGTACCACGGACCCGCGGTCGCGGCGCCCGGCTACGACCTCTACTACCTCAACGTCATGGCGGGCCCGGGCGCCGACCGCGCCTGGCTCATCACCGACCACCCGGCGCACGGCTGGATCCGCGGCACGTGGGAGGGGCAGGGAATCGACCCGCGCCTGCCGTTCGCCGCCGACCCCGGGTCCGCCGACCCCGGGTCCGCCGCGCCCGGGTCCACCGCGCTCGAGGCGCCCGCGCCCGCGCCCGCATCCGACACCGACCAGGAAGCACCCACCCGATGACCGAGCCCACCACCCGCATGACCGTCAGCCAGGCGCTCGTCGCGTTCCTCGCGGCGCAGTGGACGGTCGACGGCGACCACCGCGAGCGCACCATCCCCGGCGTCTTCGGGATCTTCGGCCACGGCAACGTCGCCGGCATCGGGCAGGCGCTCATGCAGGCGAACGCCCAGGACCCGGACCTCATGCCGTACCACCAGGCCCGCAACGAGCAGGCGATGGTGCACCAGTCCGTCGGCTTCGCGCGCATGCACCGCCGCCTCGCGACCTACGCGAGCGCCGCGTCCGTCGGCCCCGGGGCCGCCAACATGCTCACGGGCGCCGCCCTCGCGACCGCCAACCGGCTGCCGGCGCTCCTCCTGCCGAGCGACACCTTCGCGACGCGCGTGGCGGATCCGGTGCTGCAGCAGCTCGAGCTGCCCCACGACATCGGCATCACCGTGAACGACGCGTTCCGCCCGCTGTCGCGCTTCTTCGACCGCGTCCAGCGGCCCGAGCAGCTGTACTCGATCGCGCTCGCCGCCATGCGCGTGCTCACCGACCCCGCCGAGACGGGCGCCGTCACCATCGCGCTCCCGGAGGACGTGCAGGCGGAGGCCCTCGACGTGCCGCACGCGTTCCTCGCGCCCCGCGAGTGGCACCTGCGCCGCCCGGTGCCGGAGCGCGGGCCGCTCGCCCGGGCCGTGCAGGCCGTGCGCGACGCCCGCACGCCGCTCATCGTCGCGGGCGGCGGCGTGATCTACAGCGCGGCCGAGGACGCCCTCCTCCGCTTCGCCGAGCAGACGGGCTTCCCCGTCGCCACGACGCAGGCCGGCGGCGGCGCCCTCGTCTGGGACCACCCGCAGTACCTGGGCGGCATCGGCGCCACCGGATCCACGGCCGCGAACCGCCTCGCCGCCGACGCGGACGTCGTCATCGGCATCGGCACGCGCTACTCCGACTTCACCACCGCGAGCCGCACGGCGTTCCAGCGCCCGGACGTGACCTTCGTGAACGTCAACGTGGCGCCCTTCGACGCCTACAAGCACGGCACGCAGCTGCCCGTCGTGGCCGACGCGCGGGAGACGCTGGAGGCGCTCATCCCGGCGCTCGCCGGCACGCGCGTGGACGCCGCGTACGCCGACCGCATCGCCCGCGAGAAGCGCGAGTGGGACGCCGCCGTCGACCGCGCGCTCGCGCCCACCGGCGGCGCGCTGCCCGGCCAGCCGGAGATCATCGGCGCCGTGCAGGCCGCGAGCGACCCTCGTGACGTCGTCGTGCAGGCCGCCGGCTCCCTCCCGGGCGACCTCCACAAGCTCTGGCGGGTGCGGGACGCGCTCGGCTACCACGTGGAGTACGCGTTCTCGTGCATGGGCTACGAGATCCCGGGCGGGCTCGGCGTCAAGCGCGGCGCGGAGGCGCTCGGCGACGACCGCGACGTGATCGTCATGGTCGGCGACGGCTCGTACCTTCATGCTGCACACGGAGCTCGTCACCGCGGTGGCCGAGGGGCTGAAGATCATCGTCGTCGTGATCCAGAACCACGGCTACGCGTCCATCGGCCACCTCTCCGAGACGGTCGGCACGGAGCGCTTCGGGACTCGGTACCGGTCGCTCGACCCGGCGACGCGGAACTTCGAGGGCCGCGAGCCGCTCCCCGTCGACCTCGCGGCCAACGCCCGCAGCTACGGCGTCGACGTGATCGAGGTCGCCCCCGGCCCCGACGCGACGCGCGACCTCGGCGACGCGGTGCGGCGCGCGAAGGCGTCGGACCGCACCACGGTGATCCACGTGGAGAGCGACCCGCTCGTCTACGGCCCCGACGGCGAGGGCTGGTGGGACGTGCCGGTGCCGGGCGTCGCGGAGACCGCGTCGACGCGGGCCGCGCATGCGGAGTACGTGGAGAGGCGGAAGGCGCAGCGGCCGCTGCTCGGCTGAGGCCGGGACGGGCGCGGTCCCGGGCCCTGGTCGTCAGGATGCTATTTCCTATAGGATCTTGATCCCGGGCATCCGGGACCGACGACCGCGATGGAGCAGCATGCCGGACGCCCCCGCGACCCCCGCACCCGGAGCGACCCCCGCATCCGGGGCCGCCGCCGCCACGGGGAGCTCACCCGCCCCCGCGTTCACCGCCGAGGACTGGCCCATCGCCACGTGCCTGCACGCGTTCGCGACCGTCGGCCGCGACGGCACCGCCCTCCACGACGCGGACACCGCCGTGTGGGACCGCATGTTCGCCGACATCGCGCGGGAGGGCTTCACCCTCGCCGAGCTGGCGGACAGCCACATCCGTCCCGCCGACCTCGAGCCCGGCCGCCGGGACGAGCTCGTCGCCGTCGCCCGCGCGCACGGCGTGGGCATCCCGTCGGTGCACCTGCAGCGGCAGAGCGTGATCATGCCGGGGCACGAGGAGCGGAACCTCGCCTACGCGCACCGCACGATCGACGCGATCGCCGAGGGAGTCGGGCATGGAGGTCTTCTCCACGGGCCTGCACCAGCCGTTCAGCGACGCGCAGCGGAAGGCGCTGTGGTTCTGGACCGCGGAGGGCCCGAAGGACCCGGACGACCCCGAGGTGTGGGATGCCGCCGTCACCCGCCTCCGCGAGCTCGGCCGGCACGCCGCCGACCTCGGCCTCCGCATGGCGCTCGAGATGTACGAGGACACCTACCTCGGCACCGCCGACAGCGCCGTGCGCCTCAGTGCAGGAGATCGGCCTCGACAACGTCGGCCTCAACCCGGACGTGGCGAACCTCATCCGCCTGCACCGCCCGGTCGAGAGCTGGCGCGAGCTGTACGCGAAGACGCTGCCGTACGCGAACTACTGGCACGTGAAGAACTACATGCGCGACGAGGCGGCCGACGGCAGCTGGGCCACCAGCGTGCCCACCACCATGAGGTCCGGGCTCATCGACTACCGGCAGGTGATCCGCGACGCGGTCGAGCTCGGCTTCGACGGGATCATCCTCACCGAGCAGTACGGCGGCGACAGCCTCGGCGTCTGCGCGGAGAACCGGAGACTACATCCGCACCCTGCTCCCGCAGGGCGCACGAGGACGGAGGGGATCGATCATGACCGCACAGGACAGCGCGGGCAGCGTCGCCGGGAGATCGCCATCGTCGGATCCGGCTACATGGGCGGCGGCATCGCGCAGGTGCTCGCGCTCGCGGGCGCGCGCGTGCGCATCGCCGACATCTCGGAGGAGATCGCGGTCGCGAACCACGCCCGCCTCCTGGAGGAGGCCGCCCGCTTCGTCGCGGACGGGCTGTTCCCGCCCGACGCCGTGGAGCGCATCGCCGCGGCCGTCACGCCCGCCGCGTCCATCGAGGAGGCCGTCGCCGGCGCCGACTTCATCGAGGAGGCGGTGCCGGAGAAGCTCGAGATCGAGCACCGCGACGCTCCGGCGCATCTCGGCGGCGGCGCGTCCCAGACGCCGTCATCGGGTCGAACACCTCCACCATCCTCATCGGCTCGCTCGCGGAGGCCGTGACGCCGACCCCGGAGCGGTTCCTCGGCGTGCACTTCTCGAACCCGGCGCCCTTCATCCCGGGCGTGGAGCTCATCCCGCACGCGGGCACCGACGAGTCCGCCGTCCGGCGTCGCGGAGGCGATCGTCGCGGCGACCGGCAAGGAGACCGCGCGCGTGACCGACAGCACCGGCTTCGTGCTCAACCGGCTGCAGTACGCGCTCTTCCACGAGGCGACGCAGATCGTGGAGGAGGGCGTGCGCCGACGACACCGAGGACATCGACACGATCGTCCGCACGACCTTCGGCTTCCGCCTGCCGGTGTTCGGGCCGTTCGCGATCGCCGACATGGCCGGCCTCGACGTGTACGCGTTCTGCTACGCGTCGCTGCAGACCCGCTGGCCGGAGCGGTTGGCGACCCCCGCGTCGCTGCAGGCGCACGTGGACGCGGGCGAGTACGGCACGAAGACCGGATCCGGGTACCTCGACGTGCCGAGCGAGCGCACCGCGGCACTCGTGGCGTACCGCAACAAGGCGTACGTGGCCATCAAGCAGCTCATGGACGACCTCGGCCCGGCGCCCGTCGGCTGACGCTCAGCGGCCGTCGCTCAGCAGCAGTCGCAGGCCGCGACCTCGCGTTGGCCGGTGAGGGCGGACACGGGTGTGGTGCAGGCCTCGCCGCGCCATGCCTCGAGGCCCTCGCGGATGGCGAAGACGACGATCACGAGCCCGGCGACGGGGTCGGCCCAGGTCCACCCCGAGGGTGACGTTAGAGGACGAGCCCGAGGAGCACGGCCGCGGACAGGTAGCTGCAGATGAGGGTCTGCTTCGAGTCCGCGACCGCCGACGCGGAGCCGAGCTCGGTGCCGGTGCGGCGCTCCAGGAGGCTGAGGAACGGCATGACCGCGAGGCTGACCGCGGCGAGCACGATGCCGACGGGGGAGTGCTCGGGTTCGCGGATGCCCGTGAGGGCGAGCACGGCGTCGACGCTCACGAACGCGGCGAGGCCGAAGAAGGAGACCGCGATGACGCGGAGGGCGACGCGCTCCCGCTCCTCCGGTCGGGGCGGCGAACTGCCATGCCACCGCGGCCGCCGACAGCACCTCCACGATCGAGTCGAGGCCGAAGCCGACGAGCGCCGTGGAGGACGCGGCGGTTTGCCGGCGGAGATGGCGACGACCGCCTCGACGACGTTGTAGGCGATGGTCGCCGCGACGATCCACCGGATGCGGCGCTGGAGGAGCGCGCGTCGGGCGGGGGCCGGTCCCGCGGGGGCGAGGAGGGCGCTCACGCGCGGGGCTCGCAGCAGAGCGGCACGTCGCAGTCGGCGTCGGCGCAGGGGGCGCCGTCGTCCACCGCGAGCACCACGTCCACGAGGGCGGCGAGGGCCCGGGCGAGGTGCGCGTCGGTGATCTCGTAGCGGGTCGACCGGCCCTCGGGCACCGCGACGACGATCCCGCAGCCGCGGAGGCAGGTGAGGTGGTTCGACACGTTCGAGCGGGTGAGCCCGAGCTCGCGGGCCAGCAGGCTGGGGTACCCGGGCCCCTGGAGCAGGGAGAGCAGGATGCGGGAGCGCGTCGGATCGGCCATGGCGCGGCCGAGCCGGTTCATCACGTCGACGCGGGAGGCGATGGTCGGCGTCCGCTGACCCATGCCGCGGATGCTGACCGGTCGCCACCGGGGGGGGGGGGGCGGTGCGTCGTGCTCCATGGGCATCCCATCCCCTCGTAGGTCTCGTTCGCGCCCGAGTAGTCCTTCGCCGGCGCGGAGAAGGCGTACTCCGAGCCGTCGTCGAGGGTCAGCGTGAAGTCGACCGCGTCGCCCGCGGTGATCGGCTGCTCGAGGCCCATGAGCATCAGGTGGTTCCCGCCGGGAGCCAGCTCGTAGGATCCGCCGGCCGGGATGGTGAACCCGTCCTGCTTCTCCTTCATGATCATCTGGCCGGCGTCGTCCGGGACCGTCTCGTGGAGCTCGATCATCGGCGACGCGCTCGACACCGCGGACACGACCCGCACGTCCCGGTCGGAGGCGTTCTCGAGCGTCCCGAAGGCGGCGGACATGCCGCTGTCCTCGGCCTTCACCCACGCGTCGGCGATGGCAGGCCCCACGGCGGTCGCGGCGGTGCCGCTCGTGGGCGCGTCGGTGGCGGTCGCCGGGGCGGCGGCCGGCTCGGTCGCGGGGGAGGAGCACCCGGTGAGGGCGAGGAGGAGGACCGCGGAGGCGGTCCAGGTGAGGGTGGTGCGCATTGCTGCTTCCTTCTGGTCAGGTGGTGCACGCGTTCGGCCGGCGCCGGGATCGGCGACGGCGGGAGGGCCGTCGGGGACGGCCCGCGCGGACGCTCGACGAGCGTCCGGCCGGGAGGGACGGTGCCGTGCCGGGCGGTCCGCGGCGGGGTGCGCCGATGAGCAGGAGGTCGAGGTCGCGGGGCGCGACGTGCGCCGCGGACGCGACCCGGTGGTGCCGGGGCCCGCGCAGCAGGACGGCGGCGGGGACCCGGAGGCGGAGGGCGCGGATCCCGGCGCGGGCCAGCCGCACCGTCCCAGAGCGCCCGCTCGCCGTGGCGGAGCGCGAGCGCGGTCGCGGCGGCGGCCGCCGCGTGCGCCACCCACATCCCGGTCCCGCGTGCATGCCGGCGTGCGCGCCCGCCGGCACCGACGCCATCGCGTGGACCGTCGGGTCGTGATGCCCTCCCGTCACGCGGACGACGGCCGTCGAGTCGGCGCCGAAGGAGAGGAGCGCGTGGAACGCGCCCTGGCTGATCACGACGGATGCGGCCAGGCGCACGGTGCTCACCGTCCGGCCGGCGAGGAGCGCGCTGGCGGGCACGGCGAACGCGGCCGCGGCGCGAGCCCCAGGACCCCGGGCGCCGCCCCGCCGCCGGACAGGTGCGCGAGGGCGGCCACGAGGAGGGACGCCCCGGCGGTGAGGGCGCCGCGCGTCGTGCGGGCCCCTCGTGACGCCGGGACCTCCGTCCCCCGTGCCCTCCCTCGCCGCGTCACGGGGGCGTCAGCCCGCCACGATCTCGTCCGGCAGGGTCGCGCCGGCGCCGCGGAGGGCGTCCACGGGCTCCGCCCCGCCGACCGTCTCGACGATGCCGCCGTCGATGCGGAGCGTCGGCGTGCCCTTCACGCCCGCCGCGAAGGCGGCGTCGGTGTTCGCGTCGATCCAGGCCGGCGAAGGGCCCGTCCTCGGCGCACGCCGGGACGGCCTCGTCGGCGACGCCCTGGTCGGCGAGCCACGCGCCGAACTCGGCGCCCGTCCAGGAGTCGGTCCGGGCGGAGTGGTTCGCGAAGAGCGCGGAGTGCACCTCGGGCCAGGCGGAGGGGTCGGACTGCAGGACGCACGGCTGCGTTCCCGGCCGTGCGCCCGTAGTTCGTGACCACCTGGATGGGGTGGTACACGACGCGCACCTGGCCGGAGGCCGCCAGCCGGTCGAGGAGCGGGCCGTTGGCCGCCTCGTACTCGGCGCAGTGCGGGCACGAGTAGTCCTCGTACACGTCGAGCGTGACCGGGGCGGCGGGGTCGCCCACGCCGACGCCGTCCGCCTCGGCCGTCACGCGGGCCTCGCCGCCGGATGCCAGGGCGACCGACGCGTCGGCGACGGGCGGCGCGGCGTCGGCGGCCCCCTGCCCGCCGAGGGCGCTCACCCCGCCGACGATGCCGGCGATGACGACGACGACGGCGGCGCCGACGCCCAGCTGCATCAGGACGCGGCGGCGCCGGGCCCTCCGCTCGGCCTCGCGGCGGGCGGCGTTCGCCTTCTCCCGGATCTCCCGGGTGCGGTCGCGGTCGGCGGTGCTCTTCGTGCTCATGCGTGGTCCTCGTGCTCTGTCGTGGGTCGGGTGGGGGTCGGGAAGTGGTCGGTGCGGGTGCGGGTGCATGCGCGGGAGCCGGGCGGCGGCCGGGTACCGGCGCGGCGCAGTGCGGGGGTCACAGGAGGGTGTCCCCGACGAAGCCGCCGGGCGCGCAGCCGGGCGGGACGGCGAAGACCGCGGAGCCGACGGGCGTGATCCACTCGTTCAGCAGGTCGAGCTCGTCCAGCCGGCGCTGCAGCGGGACGAACTGCGCATCGACGTCCCGCTGGTAGCGAGACGAACAGGAGCCCGGAGTCGGAGACGCTCCCGTCCGCGGCCGGTGCCTGGTCGTAGTTGTAGCCGCGGCGGAAGATGCGCTCGTCGGGGTCGTCCGACCGGGCCCGGCGGATGTGCGCGAACTCCGGGATGGCGGGGAAGCCGAGGGGCGTGGTCGCCGCGAGGTCGGGCTCGTCGTGCTCCCGGGTGCCGGTCAGCGGCGCGCCCTCGGCGAGCGTGCGGCCGACGGCCTGCTCGCGGCCGGAGCGGTCGAGGCCGTCCCAGCGCGTCGAGGTCCATGGAGATGCGGCGGAGCACGAGGCCCGTCCCGCCCTCGAGCCACGCGGGTCCGCCGCCGCCCCAGACGAGGCGCTCGTGGTCCGGGCTCCCGGGCTGCAGGTTGACGGTGCCGTCCACCTGGCGGAACAGGTTCCGCATGGTCGTGCCGGCGGCCTCGGATCCGGCGGCGCGGCGGAAGCCCGGCTGCGACCACCGGAGGGAGGCGAACGAGCGGGCGTCCTTCAGCAGCATGCGCGTCGCGTGGGCGAGGGTCAGCGGGTCGTCCAGCGCCGACGTGGACCAGCAGGTCCCCGTCCGAGTAGGCCGGGTGGGGCCGGTGGATCCGTGAAGGCGGGGAGCGGCCGGAGCCACGTCGGCGCGGCGGACGGGCCCGCCGCGCGCCGGACGAGCTCCGGGCCGAACCCGAACGTCACCGTCAGGCGCGCGGCGACGGCCGCGAGCTCCGGCTCGGAGTCGGCCAAGCGCGGCCTCGCCCCGGGTGAGCCGCGACGCGTCGTCCGAGAGCACCGACATCATCCGCCGCAGCGCCGCCCGGTCGGTCCCGGGGTGCAGGTCGAGGGCGAGGAACACGGCGTGCGCCTGCGGAGGGGTGTCGATGCCGGCCTGCCGCGCACCGTGGAAGGGCTCGCGCGCCGCGCCCACGTCGAGCGCGGCGGCGGCCGGGGCGCCGACGCCCGTCCCGCCCGTCCCGCCCGTCCCGCCCGTCCCGCCCGTCCCGGCGCCCCCGGCGGTTCCTGCGGCTCCCCGGCGCGCGGCGTCGAGGCCGATCGCGCCCGCGGCGCCCAGCGTCCCGGCGGCGCCGCCCATCAGGAGGTGCCGCCGGCTGACCCGGCGGCCGGCGGGGACGCGCGCGTCGTCGTCGCTCACGACCGGGCTCCCGTCCGGGCGGCGGGGCGTCCGCGGATCCCGACGACGGCGACGAAGAGCGCGACGCCGACCAGGGCGCCGAGCGCTCCGACGACGACGGGGCCGGGGACGGGGATCCCGGGTCGGGCGGGGTACCCGCCCTGGTCGGCGATCTGCGCATCGGCCTCCGGCGCATCAGGTCGCCGAGGGTGAGGGGGTCGCCGGCGCGCTGCCCGAGGCCGCCGCGGGAGCGGCCGACGCGGAGGGCATGGTGGTCGGGGCGTCCGGCCCGACGGCGAAGTCGAAGGCGCCGGCGATGGGATGCCCGTCGCTCGAGACGACGCGCCAGCGCGCCTGGAAGGTGCCGTCCGGCGCTCCCGGGCGCAGCGCCTGCCGGGCCGTGTCGCCGTTCAGGAGGACGGGACCCTCCGCCCAGTCCTCCCCGCGCTCGTCCACCACCACGACCACGGCGCCGACCTCGATCAGCGCGTCGGTGAAGACCATCGCGACCTCCGCCGGCGCGGTCGGCGCGCGGCTCCCGTCGCCGGGAGCGGTGGACACCAGGTCGTCGTGGGCCGAGACGGGCCCGGCGGTCACGAGTGCCGGTACGAGGGCGGCGCCCAGGGCGGCGACGAGGAGGGCGCGACGGACGGGCCCTCGGGCGCGGGTGCGGGTGCGGGTGCGGGTGCGCGTGCGGGTCATGAGGTCCTCCGGGGGTCGTGGTCGTGGTCGTGCCGGTCGAGTCGACCGAGCCAGGTCGTTGTAGGCGCGGAGCGCCGCGTCGTCGTCGCGCAGCGCGGCGCGGTCGTAGCGGGTCGCGGCGCGCTGCTCGGACGCGGACCAGCTGCCGCACCACCATCAGCGCGACGAGGACGACGGGGAGCTCGCCCGCGCCCCAGGCGATGCCGCCGCCCGTCCCCTGGTCGGCGAGGAGGCCCGCGTCGTCGAGGACGCCGATGGCGCGCCACCAGTCGACGGCGAGCACCTCCAGTGCCCGACATGATCGCGAGGCCGAAGAACGCGTGGAACGCCATCGTCGCGAGCAGGATGAGCAGCCGGATCGCGTGCGGCGGGCGCTGCGGGCCCGGATCCACGCCGATGATCGCGAGGAAGAACACGTAGCCGCTGATCAGGAAGTGCACGACCATGATGAGGTGGCCCTGGTGGGTCAGCAGCGACCACTCGAACCAGCCCGTGTAGTAGAACGCGACGAGGCTGCCCGCGAACACCACGGCGGCGACCACCGGGTGGGTCACGATGCGGGCGTACCGCGAGTGCGTGGCCACGAGCACCCACTCCCGCACGCCGCGGCTGTGGTCCGTGCGGGCGGGTACGGCGCGGAGCAGGAGGAGCACGGGCGCGCCGAGCGCCAGGAGCGGCGGCACGTACATCATCAGCAGCATGTGCTGGACCATGTGCGTGCTGAACCGCACGGACCCGGTCAGACCCCGGGCCCGCCGCTCGTGGCGTACACGAGCACCGCGCATCCGAGCAGCCACGGCACCGTGCGCCCGGCCGACCACGCGTCGCCGCGTCGCCGGAGCCGGCGGACGCCGAGGAGGTAGAGCCCCGCCAGCACCGCCGCGACGGCGAGGAACAGGTGGTCGGGGTGGAACGACGTCAGCATCCGCGGGAGGGAGACCGGCGCGGGGAAGGCGAAGGCCGATGAGGGACGCCTGCGGGTCGATGTCCGCGATGGAGGTCTGCGGCACCGGCGGGGCGCTCCGGGAGAGGGCGACGGACATGCCCATGGCGATGGACATCGCCACCACCTCCGCGAGGGCGAGGCGCGCGAACGCCCGTCCGGACCCCGGCGGTGCCCGCCAGCCGCAGGGATGAGCCGGGTGCGGTGCACCCGGCCCGCGATCCCGAGCCCGACGAGGACGAGCGTCTTGAGCAGGAGGAGGACCCCGTACTCGGTGGTGAGGAGCTCCACCGGGAGCTCGAGCCGCAGCGAGGCGTTGAGGATCCCCGAGAGCGCGACGGCGGCGAACGCCCAGCCCGCGAGGGCGGAGTACCGGCGGACCACGACGGCCAGCGCATCGCGGCTGACCGTGCGGAGCAGGAGGGCCCGCCACGAGCCCGCCGGCCCAGAGCGTGACGCCGAGCAGGTGGATCGCGAGGCTGTTGACGGCGTTGGCGTGCTCGTAGGAGCCGGCCGCGTGCCCGGAGAGCGACAGCGGGAGGAGGGCGAGCATCGCGATGCCGGCGGCGATGCCGATCCACGACACGCGCCGCGTCCACAGCGTGACGGCGAGCACCGCGGCGACGCACAGCGCCGACGCGAGCAGGGTCTGGCCGAGCTCCAGGCCCGTGATGAAGTACCGGCTCTGCCGGAGGTCAGACGGGGTACCGTGAGCGGGACGCCGATAGACGTTGCGCGCCCGTGAGGAGGAGCACGGCGACGCTGGAGGCGAGCCAGGCGGCGGCCGCGCGCGCGGCCCAGCCGCGGAGGGCCTTCCACTGGGCGTAGCTCGCGATCCCGCGCCGGAGGTCCTGGCCGGGGAGGGCGAAGGCGGCGATCACGAGCAGGCCGATCGTCAGCGACGCCGCGGCGTCGTGCACGACGCGCGACACGATCAGGCCGTACGTCACGAGGTCGCCGGGGTCGACGAGCAGCGACTGCACCGCCGTGCCCGTGAAGGCGACGCCGAGGAGCGCGGCGACGACGGCGAGCGGCAGGCACACGAGGAGCACGGCCTCGCCGACGCGCAGCCGCGGCAGGCGCAGGTCGCGCGGGGTGAAGGGCAGGTCGTCGGTCGTCGCCGGTGTCGGCGGGTGGGCGGAGGGAGCGGAGGGGGGCATGGAGGTCCTGGGTCCGAGGGTGCGCGGCGGGTGCGCCGCGGCGTGCGGGGTGCGCGGCGCGTCCGACACGCGACGGGGCGCGCGGCACGGCGGGCGGTGGGGTGGCGCGGCGAGGCCGGGCGCGCAGGCAGGGTGGTCGACGCGAGCGGGCGCGGATGCGCGGATGCGTGCGTCGGCGGCGCGAGGACCGCGCGCGGACGCGCTGGTCGGCGGGTCGCGCGATCCCGGCACGGCACGACGGACCGCCGGGCGCACCGGCCGCCGTCAGGACGGGACCGGGACGCTCACCGGGTCATCGACACCGCGGCAGGGCACGCGGGACCCGCGCCCCGCGGTGCGGGCGCGACGGGCGCATCGCCGTCGCGGGCCGGACGGCCCGCGCGGGAGGTCGGATCAGACGAGGACCGGAGGGCCCCGGTGCGGCGTCGCCGCCAGCCGGAGCCCGAGGTCCCGGAGGTCGGTGCGCTCCACGGTCGCGAGGCGGGGGAGCGGGCGGCGGAGGTGCGGCGTGGGCGGCACGGGCAGGAGGAGGCGGATCGCCGCGAGGCCGTGCCGGGCGAGGCGGACGAGGTCCCAGAACGCCTGCTCGCCGTAGCGGACGGCGACGAGCGTCACGATGCCCGCGAGGACGTGGGCGGACCACATGCCCGGGCCGTCGTGCATGCCGGCCATGGAGGAGGCGGCTCCGGCGTCGGCGGAGGGGGTGATCACGGCGCGCATCGCCATGCCGTGGTGGACGCCGGCGCCGTGCACCGAGGTCGCGGATGCGGCGCCGACGGAGAAGAGGAGGTGGAAGGCGCCCTGGCTGACGGCGACGGCCACGGCCGTGCGCCAGGTGGAGAGGGTGCGGCCCGCGAGCACCATGCAGGCCGGCACGGCGAAGGCGGCTGCCAGCGCCGACCCCGACGAGGCCGGGGGCCGTCCCGCCGCCGGCGGAGTGCGCGAGGGCCGCGACGAGGATGGAGACCGCGGCCGTGAGGGCGCCGCGGAGCACGCGGATCCCTCTCCCGGGTCATCACGATGGGCCTCCTCGGTGGCTCCCGTCCAGGATACGGGGTGGCCCCCGGATGCGCGACCCGGGGCCGGCATCCGGATCGGCATCCGGGCCGGGACGGGGTGGGCCGCCGTCCGGGGGACCGGCGCGCTAGGCCGCGGCGCCCCAGAAGGCGTCCTCGGCGGCGCCGTCCTCGGAGAACAGGCGGACCTCGACGATGCGGCCGTCCCGCACCGTGAGCAGGTCGACGCCCGCCATGTCCATGGCGGCGTCGCCACGCGACGCGTGGAAGCGGATGGGCACGGCCACGAGCTCGCCGTTCACCATGGGCGTACCCGTGACGGCGAGCTGGAAGCTGCCCTGGCTGGCCTCCATCATGCCGCCGAGCAGGGCGCCGACCCCCGCGGTCCCGTGGTGCTGCCCGGAGAAGCGGTTGGCTCCCTGGCTGGTGCCAGACGACGTCGTCGGCGAACTGCGCCATCACGGCGGGGATGTCGCCGCGGCCGAGGGCCGCGAAGTACGTGGTGGCGACGGCGGTGGGGGTGGTGTCGGACATGGTGTCTCCTTCGTGGTCGGAGCCCCATGGTCACAGACGGTAACCTGTTACCTCAACGTAACCGGGAGGCGCCGTGGACGACGAGGCACCCGTCTGGGACGTGATGCTCGCGACGTGCCCGTCGCGCACGTCCCTCGCGCGGATCGCGAACAAGTGGACGGCGATGATCGTCATCGCGCTGAGCGACGGACCGCTCCGCTTCGGCGCCGTGCGGGACGCCGTCGGCGGCATCAGCGGGAAGGTGCTGACGGAGACCCTGCGCGACCTGCAGCGCGACGGCATCGTCACGCGCACCTCCTACGACGAGATGCCGCCGCGGGTCGAGTACGAGCTGACGGCCCTCGGCCTCACGCTCCGCGCGCCGCTGACGGCGCTGGGCGAGTGGGCGGAGCGGCACATCGCGGCAGGCTGCCGGACGCCCGCGCCGCGTTCGACGAGGGCGTCCCCGCGACGCCCTGCGGGTCGTCGTCCCTAGCGGTCCGCGTCCGCCGCGTCCGCCGCGTCGCGCCGGGAGCGCTCGCGCACCCGCTTCGATGTGCGCGCGCATCGCGGCGGCGGCGGCCTCCGGGCCCTCGGCGACCGCGTCGATGATCGCCCGGTGCTCGTGCACCGCGTCGTCGGCGTCGTGCACGCCGGTGCGCATCGTCTGCCGCATGCGGTGCACGCGGGTGGAGATGGACTCCGACATGTCGAGCAGGAACGGGTTGCCCGTCGCCTCGAAGATGCGGTGATGGAAGTCCCAGTCGACGACGAAGTACTCGCGGATGAGGCCCACGGGCATGTCGCCGTCGCCCGCTGCCGCGCGCACCCGGCGGGTGGTCTCCTCATGGGCGGCGAGGGCCGCCTCGAGCGCGGGGACGAGGCGGGCCGGATCCTGGGCGGCCAGCGCCGCCGCCCCGCCCTCGAGCACGAGGCGCGCGTCGAACAGCGCCTCCAGCTGGTCCCCGGCGATGGGCGGCGCGACCCGGTAGCCCTTGTGCGCCTCGCGGGCGACGAGCCCCGTGCGCTCGAGCTGCACGAGCGCCTCGCGGACGGGCGTGGGGGAGACGTGCAGGTCCCGGGCGATCTGGTCGATGGCGAGACGGGAGCCGGGCTCGAGCGCCGATCCATCAGCATGTCGAGCACGAGGTCGTAGACGCGATCGCGCAGGCCCTGGCGCGCGGTCATCGAGGTCGCGTCGAGGA
>NZ_CEEDAR010000021.1:0-68792 GCF_979252985.1 Clavibacter sp. AC415
ATGTTCCTGTACTTCGTTGGGTTGTGCAGCCGATATTAACCGTTCCTCGTGCAGTGTCAAGAGATGTTTTCGCATTTATCGTGAAACGCTTTCGCGTTTTTCGTGCGCCGCTTCAGCGCCTCGAGCGCCCACGGCACGGCGACGCCGGACGCCATCAGCTGCGCCTTCGGCCCGTCGATCCAGCCGTCCTTGAGCTTGTAGACGCCGCGGACGATGCCGTCCACGTCCACGCCCTCCGGCTCGGCCGGGTGGATGATCGGCTCGTTGTAGACCGTGATGTAGTACATGACGTTCGGGTCCTCGTGGTCCCCGCCGTACATGCGCTCGAGCCCGGACCGGACGATGTGCCCGATCTCGTAGGCGTACGCCGGGTCGTACGAGACCACCGCCGGGTTCGTCTGCGACAGGACGAGCGAGTGCCCGTCGGCGTGCTGCAGGCCCTCGCCCGTCAGCGTCGTGCGTCCCGCGGTCGCGCCCGGAGTGCGGAAGCCTCGCGCCATCTGGTCGCCCGCGGCCCAGATCGCGTCGCCCGTGCGCTGGAACCCGGAACATCGAGTAGAAGACGTAGATCGGGATCAGCGGGGCTCGCCCTGCGTGGAGTACGTGGTGCCGAGGTTGGTGAACGCCGCCAGGGCGCCCGCCTCGTTGATGCCCACGTGCACGATCTGGCCCTGCGGGCTCTCCTTGTCGGAGAGCAGCAGCTCGCGGTCGACCGACGTGTAGTGCTGGCCGTTCGGGTTGCTAGATCTTCGCCGTGGGGAAGAAGGCGTCGATGCCGAAGGTGCGGGCCTCGTCCGGGATGATCGGGACGACGCGGTTGCCGAAGTCCTTCGACCGGATGAGGTCCTTGAGCAGGCGGACGAACGCCATGGTCGTGGCGATCTCCTGCGTGCCGGATCCCTTCTTCGAGATGCGGTACGCCGAGTCGTCCGGCAGCGAGATGGCCGTGTGCGCCGTGCGGCGCTCCGGGGAGTACCCCGCCGAGCGCACGGCGGCGCTCCTGCATGTACTGGATCGCCTCGTCGTCCTGACCGGGGTGGTAGTACTACGGCGGCAGGTACGGGTCCTGCTCGAGCTGGGCGTCCGTCGATCGGCACGCGCATCTCGTCGCGGAACTGCTTGAGGTTGTCGAGCGTGAGCTTCTTCATCTGGTGGGTCGCGTTGCGGCCCTCGAAGCTCGGGCCGAGTCCGTAGCCCTTGACGGTCTTGGCGAGGATGACCGTCGGCTGCCCGGTGTGCTCGCTGGCCGCCTTGAACGCCGCGTAGACCTTGCGGTAGTCGTGGCCGCCGCGCTGCAGAGGGTCCAGATCTGGTCGTCGCTGTAGCCCTCGACGAGCTTCGCGGTGCGCTCGTCGCGCCCGAAGAAGTTCTCGCGGATGTAGGCGCCGCTCTCGGCCTTGAAGGTCTGGTAGTCGCCGTCGGGCGTGCGGTTCATAGAGGTCGAGCAGCGCGCCCTCGGTGTCGCGGGCGAGCAGGTCGTCCCACTCGCGGCCCCAGACGACTTCGATGACGTTCCAGCCGGCGCCGCGGAAGAAGCTCTCGAGCTCCTGGATGCATCTTGCCGTTGCCGCGGACGGGTCCGGTCCGTTCGAGGCGCTGGAGGTTGCAGTTGATGACGAAGTTCAGGTTGTCGAGCTTCTCGTTCGCCGCGACCTGCAGCCGGCCGCGGCTCTCGACCTCGTCCATCTCGCCGTCGCCGAGGAACGCCCAGACCTGCTGGTCGGAGGCGTCCTTGATGCCGCGGTTGGTGAGGTACTTGTTCGCCTGCGCCTGGTAGATCGCGTTGATCGGGCCGAGGCCCATCGACACCGTGGGGAACTGCCAGAACTCCGGCATGAGACGCGGGTGCGGGTACGACGAGAGGCCGCCGCCCTGGTGGCTCTTCTCCTGGCGGAAGCCGTCGAGCTGGTGCTCGCTCAGGCGGCCCTCGAGGAAGGCGCGCGCATAGGTGCCGGGGGAGGCGTGTCCCTGCACGAAGATCTGGTCGCCACCGCCCGCGTGGTCCTGTCCGCGGAAGAAGATCAAGTGGTTGTAGCCGACCTCGTAGAGCGCGGCCGACGACGCGTACGTCGCGATGTGGCCGCCGACCGCGATGCCGGGCCGCTGGGCCCGGTGCCCGCGTGACGGCCGCGTTCCAGCGGATCCAGGCGCGGTATCGGCGCTCGAGGTCCTCATCGCCCGGGAACTCCGGCTCGTTCTCCGGCGCGATGGTGTTGATGTCAGTCCGTGGTGGGGACCATCGGCACGTTGAGGTGCAGCTCCTTGGAGCGCTTGAGGAGGCTGAGCATGACGTCGCGCGCGCGACCCCGGCCCTGCGTCTCGACGAGCCCGTCGAGGGACTCGGTCCGATTCGGCGGTCTCTTCCGGATCCTGGTCGGTGTGGTTCACCGAGTACAGGATCCTGGTCGTTGACAGTCACCCTCGACCCTCTTCCTGTGGTGTGCAGACATCGTCTTCGGTGCCACGGGGCTCGAAGGGTGCGAGAGCCGCGCGTACGCCGAGAGCCAGCCTACCCATGCCGACCGACCGCGACGGACGACGACGGGCCATGGCCGATGCCGACCGCCCGCGACGCGCCCCCGGCCGCCCGCCGCTGGACATCGCGGATCCCCGGCGTAGGATCGGTGCTCGTGCCAGACAGGAGACACTCGCCGGCACGGAAGGAGTCCGCACCCCATGGCCCTGGCCAAGGACACACAGGCTCCCGACTTCGAGCTCGCCGACCGGTTGGGCGAGCGGGTCCGGTTGCAGGCGAGTACCGCGGCCACCGCGCGGTCGCCCTCGTCTTCTTCCCCCTGGCCTTCTCGGGGACGTGCACCGGCGAGATGTGCCAGCTCGAGGAGAACCTCGCGCTGTTCGCCGACAGCCGCGTGGAGCTCATCGGCATCAGCGTCGACAGCAAGCACACCCTGCGGGCGTGGGCACAGCAGCAGGGCATCGACTTCCAGCTCCTCGCCGACTTCTGGCCGCACAGGCCAGGTGGCGAAGGAGTACGGCGTGTTCCTCGAGGAGAAGGGGTTCGCGAACCGCGCGACCTTCCTCATCGACACCCGCGGCATCATCCGCGGCAGCTTCATCACGGCGCCGGGCGAGGCGCGCGAGCTCGAGGCGTACCGCAGCGCCATCCGCGACCTGGCGCTCGTCCGGCCTGATCGGGCGAACGCGCGCGAACGGCCGGCGCCTCAGCTCAGGATGTTGACGGCCCGGGCGATGACCAGCGCGAGGATCACGAACCCCGCGAACGCCTCCAGCGCCATCAGCGCCTTGGCGCGGTGGCTGAGGGGCATGGTGTCGGTGGGGCTGTACGCCATCGAGTTCGTGAGCGAGAAGTAGGCGTAGTCGACGAAGCCCGGCACCCAGTCCGCGTGCTCGGAGGAGCGGCGCGCGACCTCGGAGACGGCGCCTGCGTCCTCATCCTGCGGGAACCGGAAGTCGGCCGGCGCCAGAGCCGCCCGCGCGTGCGTGCGACGCGCGACGGGACCCCCGCGGTCGAGCTCCCAGAACACCGAGCGCGAACACCAGGACGTTGGTCGTCCACACCTGGAGTGCCGTCATGAGCAGCTCCGGCCCCGCCTCCGAGGCGTCGACCAGGGCCCTCGCCGAGCACGACGAGGCTACACCTGGTTCGCGACAGAGCAGCAGCCCGCCGAGCGCGAGCCCCAGACCCCGCGACCACGCCGTCTCCCGGGTCAGCCGCCGGGATTGAGCACGACGAGCGGCACGAGCAGGGCCACCGCGATCACCACCACCGCGGCACGCACGCCGAGGGGCACTGCGGTCGGTGCGATGCCGTACAGGGCCACCGCGATGAGCAGCCCGACCGCGGCGGGCCAGCGGGGCTCCGCGACGGTGCGGCGGGACGGATGGATGGGCACGGGGGAGAGGCTGCGTCGGGCCTGCGCGTCGGAGCGCGGGCACGCCGATGCGCTCGGCTACCATTGCCAGGCGCCGGGTCACCGGACGCCAGGGCCTTTAGCTCAGTTGGTAGAGCGCCACGTTTACACCGTGGATGTCGTCGGTTCGAGCCCGGCAGGGCCCACCTCGCTCGGGACCGCCGGTCCCGGCGGCGTCCTGACCGCCTCGACGGCTCGCCGATCCGCCCGGCGCGTCGCGTCATGCCAGCGTCGACAGCCCCCGGACCAGCATGTCGAGTCCGAACGCGAAGTCCTCGTCCGGATCCTCGCCGCCCGTCCCTGCCGGGAGCAGACCCAGGCGCCGGAGCCCGATCCGCTGCTGCTCGTGCGTCACGTGCCCCAGCACGAAGTGCAGGACGGCCGACGCCGCCCGCGCGGCCTCCCGCTCGCCGACGCCGCCGCCGCGACGGCCGCGGAGAGCGCGTCACGGGCCGCCGTGGCGCCCAGCCCGAGCGCGGTCGTGCTGGCCACGACCTCGGCACCGTCGCGGTGGGCGAGGAGCGCCCGTCGGAGGGCGGCAGCCTGCTCTCGGACGCGCTCGCCCCACACGCCGCCGGGACCGGCCGACGGTGAGGCGTCCGTGATCGACGCAGTCGCCTCGGCGACGATCCGGTCGGCCAGCTCCGCCAGCAGGCTCTGCTTGTCGGGGAAGTGCCAGTAGAGGGCGCTCGGCTGCACGTCGAGGGCGGCGCCGAGACGCCGCATGGTGAAGTCGGGGAGGCCGTGCTCGTCGAGGATCCGCAGGGCGGTCCGCGCGACGTCGTCGCGCGTGTGCCTCCCGGTCGCCCTGTCGAACCATGCCCCCACTATAGTGAACGGCGTTCAGGTGAACGCCGTTCAGGCCCGCCTCCTCGCCTCCTACCGAAGGACGCCCATGACCACGACCCGCCCCCTCGCCGCCGGCTCCGAGCGCGCGGCACGGCTCGACGCCACCGACCTCGCCCGGGTCGCCGTGATGGCCGCGGTCGTCGCCGTGCTGGGACTGCCCGGCAGCATCAGCGTCATGGGCGGCGTCCCCATCACCGCGCAGACCCTCGGCGTCATGCTCGCCGGTGCGGTGCTCGGGCCCGTCCTCGGTGCGCTCGCGCTCACCGTCCTCCTCGCGCTCGTGGCGGTCGGTCTTCCACTGCTCTCGGGAGGCACCGGCGGCCTGGGCGTGTTCCTCGGGCCCTCGGGGGCTACCTCGTCGGGTGGATCCTCGGCGCGGCCGTCGTCGGGCTCGTCGTGCACCTGGGTGGACGGCGCCCGACGGCCTGGCGCACCGCTCTCGCGATGCTGGCCGGCGGGATCGCGGTCATCTACGCCGTCGGCATCCCCGTGCAGAGCCTCGTCACGCGCCTGCCGCTGGCCGAGACCGCGCTCACGAGCCTCGTCTTCCTCCCGGGGGACCTCGTCAAGGCGGCCATCGCCACCGGCATCGTCATGACGCTCGTCCGCGGGTACCCGCGCGCGTTCCGCCGTGCGGGCGGCTGGCGCTCCTCCCGGCCGTCCGTCGGCACGACCGCGGCGCGGTGATCGCGCCCGACGGCGCACCTCCGGCGGCGCTGCACCTGGACGGCGTCGGCGTCCGCCTCGGCGAGCTCGAGGCGCTCCGCGATGTGACGCTCGACGTCGATGCGCGCACCCTGGCGGTCATCGGCGAGAACGGCTCGGGCAAGAGCACGTTCGCCCGGCTCGTCGGCGGCCTCGTCGACCGCAGCTCGGGCGAGCTGCGCGTCCTCGGCATCGATCCGGCCGGCGGCTCGCGCGACCTCCGGCGCCGCGTCGCGCTGGTCTTCAGCAACCCCGACGCGCAGATCGTCATGCCCACCGTGGCGGAGGACGTCGCCTTCTCGCTCCGTCCGGAGCGGCTGCCCCGCGCCGAGTCCGCGGCACGGGTCGCCGAGGCGCTACGGCGCTTCGGCATCTCGCATCTGGCCGACCGCTCCTCGCACGAGCTCTCCGGCGGGCAGAAGCAGCTGCTCGCCCTCGCGGGGGCCTTCGTCCGGCGACCCGAGCTGGTGGTGGCCGACGAGCCGACGGCGTACCTCGATGCCCGGAACGCGCGCCGGGTGGCCGACCACCTCTTCGAGGAGGGGCACCGGCTCGTGCTCGTCACGCACGACCTCGCCGCGGCCGCCCGGTGCGACGCCGCCGTGCTCTTCGCCGACGGGCGGGTGATCCGGCGCGGGGAGCCGGGGGAGGTCATCGCCGCGTACGAGACGGCGCTCGGTTGACCCCCGGCGATGCGCGGCGCGGTCGTCTCGGGCGCATGCCCGCGGGACGCGAGCTCCTCCTTCTCATGGCCGTCGTGCTGGGCGTCTCGCTCCTGCCCTCGACCTGGTGGGCGGCCGGCACGGCAGCCGTCGTGGCCGTGGTCGCCTACGCGGTCGCTCAGCTCGGAGATGGTGCGTTCGGCCTCCGGCGGCTGGTCGGCCAGGTGCGGGCCGTGCGCTGGGTGATGCTCCTCACCCTCGTCAGCCAGCTCGTCCTGCTGGGACCGGAGCCCGCGGTGGCGAACACCGCACGCGTCACGGCGGCGATCGCGATCGCGGGCCTGCTCGTGCTCACCACCACCATGACGGAGCTCCTGGACGGCATCGAGCGCGGGCTGCGTCCCCTCCGGCGTCTCGGCGTCGACACCGAGCGGGTGTCGCTGCTTCTCACGGTGACCGCGGGGACCGTCCCGGTGCTCGGCCGGCTCGCCGGGGACGTCCGCCAGGCCCAGCGGGCCCGTGGCGCCCGCGCGGGCCTCCGCACCTTCGTCGTGCCCTTCCTCGTCGTCGCCCTGAAGCACGCCGACGAGCTCGGCGACGCGCTCACCGCCCGCGGCGTGCGCTGAGTCCTCCCGAACCCACCTCCCCGAGCCGTCGCCGCTCGACGGGCTTCGGCGCGGCCGGCGACGGCGTGTCCGCCCGCGGCGCCACCCGTGTCGCCGCGGGCGTGTCGCGGTAGCATCGGCCCCATGAGCTCCGACACGGCCGACGCCGCCGCCGCCTGGTCGGTCGTCGACGCCGCGACGCACGGATCCAGCACGCACCGCGGGTCGGCCCAGCGGAGCCTCTGGCCCCTCGAGCCGCTCGTCCCGACGCCCGCGCGGTCCTCCGACTCCGCGGACGGCGATGCCGTCTCCGACGGCGACGACGCGTCCCGCCGCTCCGCGCGACGCGGCTGACCGCACCCGCACCGTGACGGGCCGGGACCCCGCCGTCGTTACGATGGGACCGTGATCCCCACCCTCGCCGACGTCGTCCGTGCCGTCGAGGACGCCTGGCCGCCGTCCGGCGCCGCCGACTGGGACTCGTCGGGGCTCGTGTCCGGCGACCTGCGCCGCCCCGTGCGGCGGATCCACCTCGCCGTCGACGCCGTCCGCGCGACCGTCGACGAGGCGCTGGCCGTCGACGCCGACCTGCTGCTGGTCCACCACCCGCTCCTCCTCCGCGGCGTCACCTCCGTGGCCGAGACCGGCTACAAGGGCGCGCTCCTCGCCGACCTGATCCGCGGCGGCTGCGCCCTGTATGCCGCGCACACGACCGCGGACGTGGTGGAGGGCGGACCTCGGGACGGCTCGCGGCACTCCTCGGCCTCGTCCCGGAGACCGTCCGCCCGCTCGAGCCCGCCGAGGGCGGCGTGCGCGGCATCGGACGCGTCGGCGACCTGCCCGCGCCCACGACGCTCGGCCGCCTGGCCGGGGAGCTCGCCCGCATCCTGCCCCCGACCGCCACGGGGATCCGGGTCTCCGGCCCCTACGACGCTCCCGTGACGCGCGTCGCGCTCTGCGGGGGAGCGGGCGACTCCCTCCTCGGGTCGGCCGGGGTGACCGGGGCGGACGTGTACATCACCTCGGACCTGCGGCACCATCCCGCGAGCGAGGCGCGCGAGTCGGCGATCCTCCGCGGCGGCGCGCCCTACCTCGTCGACACCTCCCACTGGGCGAGCGAGTGGCTCTGGCTCGACCAGGCCGCGGACACCCTGCGGTCGGCCCTGCCGGACGTCGAGATCACGGTCAGCGACATCCGCACCGACCCCTGGGACTTCGTCGTCACGCAGTGACCGCCCACCGCGCGCCCGCGGGCGCGCATGCCACGACACGCACCGCGCGCACGCACCGGCCGGCAGCGCCGCACCACGAGAGGGAGAGCATGAAGGCAGACCCGAGCATCCAGAAGGAGCTCCTCGACCTGCAGGAGATCGACACCCGGCTCACGCACCTGAAGCGGCAGCTCGGGCAGCTCCCGCAGCTGAAGGAGATCGACGCCCTGCAGCGGGAGATGGAGCTGGTCCGCCGGCGGCTCGGGGAGCGGACGGGCGTCGTCGAGGACGCGCGGACGGAGCTCTCGCGCATCGAGTCCGACGTCGCCGTCGTCCAGGCGCGCATGGACCGCGACCGCACCCGCATCGCGTCGGGCGGCAGCTCGAAGGACGTGCAGGCGCTCGAGCGCGAGCTCGAGTCGCTGCTGCGCCGTCGCGACACCCTGGAGGAGGTCCAGCTCGAGGTCATGCAGCGGCTCGAGGAGGCGCAGGCCGCGCAGTCCGAGGTCGTCGTCGAGCGCGACGGGCTGGCGGAGCGCATCGCCCGGGCCGAGGCGGAGCGGGATGCGGCGGCCGCGGAGCTGCGGGTCCAGGCCGAGCAGGCGCAGAAGGACCGCGACGCGCTCGCGCCCCGGTTCCCGGCGGACCTCATCGCCCTCTACGAGAAGCAGCGCGCGCGCTACGGCGTCGGGGCCGCGATGCTGCACCGCGGCATCTCGCTCGGCAGCAACATCACGCTGAACCAGAGCGACCTCGACGCCCTGCGGAAGCTCGCCCCGGACGACGTGGTGCTGGATCCCGAGTCCAGCGCGATCCTCGTGCGCACGGACGAGTCGGGCCTCTAGGCGCCTCCGCGCTCCGGGCGCCGCGCGCGCCCCTAGACTCGATGTCGCGGATGGGTCGGCAAGACGGTCGCGCCGCGGTCGATCCTCCGGGACACCGACCGCGTCGAGGAACGTCCGGGCTCCACAGAGCAGGGCGGTGGGTAACACCCACCCGGGGCGACCCGCGAGACAGTGCAACAGAGAGCAGACCGCCCGTCGCGCGAGCGGCGGGTGAGGGTGAAACGGCGGTGTAAGAGACCACCAGCGGCCCGAGTGATCGGGTCGGCTATGCAAACCTCGCCCGGAGCAAGGTCGAACAGGGGACGCACAGGCTGCTCGTCCAGTCCCCGGGTAGACCGCTGGAGGGCTGCGGTGACGCAGCTCCGAGATAGATGGCCGTCCATGGTGCTCCGGCACCGGGACAGAACCCGGCGTATCAGCCGGCCCATCCGCACCTCGCGCATCACGACGAGACGGCCGGGACCCTCAGGGTCCCGGCCGTCTCGTCGTGCATCCGGCCCGTGGCCGTGTGCGTTCAGTCCTCGGGCTTCGTCTTGTCGACCAGGTCGGACGCCGGCGCGTGGGTGCTCGCGCCCACGGCGTGCGCCGCGAGGGCCGCGGCGCCCATGATGCCCGCGTTGTTGCGGAGCTCCGCCGGGACGATCGGGGTGCGGAGTCGGAGAAGCGGCAGGAAGTGCTTGTGGTTCTTGGACACGCCTCCGCCC
The DNA here is from genome assembly GCF_979252985.1 of Clavibacter sp. AC415. NCBI lineage: Bacteria > Bacillati > Actinomycetota > Actinomycetes > Micrococcales > Microbacteriaceae > Clavibacter > Clavibacter sp. AC415. Next base: position 9,475 of record NZ_CEEDAR010000021.1, read on the forward strand.
ACGATGAACAGCTCCGGCCACATGAGCTTCTCGAGCTGCCCGTAGTACACCTGCAGCCGCGCGGCCCAGCGCTTCCAGTTGAGGTGGGCGCGCTCCTTCGCGGCATACGAGGCCCGGCGCTCGAAGTCGCGGCGTCCGGCGACGTCCATGTGGCCGAGCTCGGCGTTCGGGATGAGGACCCCGTCGTGGATCAGCGCGGTCCCGATCCCGGTGCCCAGCGTGGTCATGATCACCAGGCCCCGGACGTCCTTCGCGGCGCCGTACCGCGCCTCGGCGTAGCCGGCCGCATCCGCGTCGTTGACGAACGTGATCTCGAGCCCGAGGCGCTCCTCGAACAGCTTCTCCGCCTCGAGCCCGATCCAGGTCGGCGAGACGTTGGCGGCCGACATGGTCGTGCCGTGCACGATCGCGGCGGGGAAGCACACACCGAGCGGGGTGCCCGCGGGGACCTCCCCGAGTGCCTCGATGATCTGCTTCACGGTGGCCACGATGTCCTCCGGCTCGCCGCCCTGCGGCGTCGGCAGCTTGACGCGCTCGCTGCGCAGCTCTCCGGTCGCGACGTCGACGATGGCGCCCTTGATGCCCGTCCCGCCGATGTCGATGCCGATTGCGGTCGTCGCGTCGTCGCTCATGAGAGCGACCCTACCGGCTGGCCGACCCCGGTCCGCCCTCCGCGCGGCCGTCGGACGGGCCTACGATCGGCAGCATGAGCGACACCGACGAGCAGTACTGGTACGACGACCGCACGGGCGAGGTGGAGAAGGGGATGCTGTCCCCGGCCGCCCACCGGATCGGCCCCTTCGCCACCGCCGAGGAGGCGGCACGGGCGCCGCAGAGGCTGCGCGAGCGCGCGGACCAGTGGGCCGCCGAGGAGCGCGACGACGACTAGCGGCTGACGCCGCCGAAGAGGTGCCGGCGGCCGACGCGACGTCAGTCGGAGTAGCTCTCCGCCTCGGCGGGGAACGCGCCGCTGGTGACGTCGTCCCGGTAGCGCGTGGCCGCGTCCAGCAGGACCGCCCGCATGTCCGCGTAGCGGCGGACGAACCGCGGCACGCGTCCCGAGGTGAGGCCCGCGAAGTCCGTCCAGACGAGGATCTGCCCGTCGGTCCCGTTGCCGGCGCCGATGCCGATGGTCGGGATCCTCAGCTCCGCGCTGACGCGGCGCGCGATCTCCTGCGGGACCATCTCGAGGACGACGGCGAAGGCACCGGCGTCCTCGACGGCGCGGGCGTCGGCGAGCAGGGCCTCGGCGGCGTCCCCGCGTCCCTGGATGATGTGCCCGCCCAGACCGTGCTCGCTCTGCGGGGTGAAGCCGACGTGGCCCATGACCGGGATCCCGGACGAGACCACGCGGCGGATCTGCTCCGCGCTCCGCACCCCCCCCTCGAGCTTCACGGCGTGGGCGCGCGCCTCCTTCATGAAGCGCACCGCGGTGGCGAGCGCCTGGTCCGGACCCGACTCGTAGGAGCCGAACGGCAGGTCCGCGACGACGAGCGCACGCTGGGCGGAGGCCGCGACGGCGCGGGCGAGCGGGATCAGCTCGTCGACCGTGACGGGGACCGTCGTGTCGTAGCCGAGCACGGTGTTCCCGGCCGAGTCGCCGACGAGCAGGAAGTCGATCCCGGCCTCGTCGAACACCCCCGCCGTGAGCATGTCGTAGCTGGTGAGCCCCGTGATCTTGAGGCCCTGCTCCTTGGCCCGCGCGAAGTGCCGGATGCGCACCCTCTTCGGCGGCCCGGCGGGCTCCGAGGGGAGGCGGGCGGGCTCGGGCGGGGTGACGGCAGCGTCGGGTCTCTGCATGTCCGGCAGTCTACGGCGGGCCCCCGTGGCGGGCCGTCGGGCCCCTGGTCAGCCGGTAGGTTGGAGACCGACGAGAGGGCAGGTGGATGGACAAGCAGCGTGACTTCGTCCTGCGGACGATCGAGGAGCGCGGGATCAAGTTCGTGCGCCTCTGGTTCACCGACGTGACCGGCACCCTGAAGTCGGTGGCCATCGCCCCGGCCGAGGTCGAGGGGGCGTTCGCCGAGGGCCTCGGGTTCGACGGCTCGGCCATCGAGGGCCTCACCCGCTCGTACGAGGCCGACATGCTGGCCCACCCGGATCCGACGACCTTCCAGATCCTGCCGTGGCGCGGCGAGATCGACCCGACCGCGCGGATGTTCTGCGACATCTCGACGCCCGACGGCCAGCCCGCCATCGCGGATCCGCGCAACGTCCTGAAGCGCACGCTGGAGAAGGCCGCCGACCGCGGCTTCACCTTCTACACGCACCCGGAGATCGAGTTCTACCTCCTCAAGTCGTCGGAGTTCGGCGTCGACGGGCCCGAGCCGGTCGATGCCGCGGGCTACTTCGACAACGTGCCGGGCGGCACGGCGCACGACTTCCGACGCCGCTCCGTGCGCATGCTCGAGGACCTCGGCATCTCGGTGGAGTTCAGCCACCACGAGGCGGGTCCGGGCCAGAACGAGATCGACCTCCGCTACGCGGACGCCCTCACCACCGCCGACAACATCATGACCTTCCGCACGGTCATCAAGGAGGTGGCGATCGAGCAGGGCGTCTACGCGACGTTCATGCCGAAGCCGCTGGCGGCGCAGCCCGGAAGCGGCATGCACACGCACATGTCCCTCTTCGAGGGCGACGTCAACGCCTTCTACGCCTCGGGTGCCGAGTACCAGCTCTCCACCATCGGGCGCCAGTTCATCGCGGGCCTCCTCCGACACGCTCCCGAGATCACGGCCGTCACGAACCAGTTCGTGAACTCCTACAAGCGGCTCTGGGGCGGGGGCGAGGCCCCGAGCTTCGTCACGTGGGGGCACAACAACCGGTCCGCGCTCGTGCGCGTGCCGCTGTACAAGCCGAACAAGGGCAACAGCTCCCGGGTCGAGTACCGGGCCATCGACTCCGCGGCGAACCCCTACCTCTCGTTCTCGCTCATGCTGGCCGCCGGCCTCAGAGGGCATCGAGGAGGGCTACGAGCTCCCGGCCGAGGCCGAGGACAACGTGTGGAGCCTCAGCGACGCCGAGCGGCGTGCCCTCGGGTACTCGCCGTTGCCTTCGAGCCTCGACCACGCCATCCAGCTCATGGAGCGCTCCGAGCTGGTCGCGGAGACCCTGGGGGAGCAGGTGTTCAACTACGTCCTGCTCAACAAGCGGCAGGAGTGGCGCGACTACCGCGCCCAGGTGACGCCGTACGAGCTGCGCTCCAACCTCGAGATGCTCTGACCCGGTCCACCCACCGGCCGACCGGCACCCCGGGCGGCATCCGACGAGTCCGGAGCACCCGATGAGACGCGGACAGACACTGACCGGCGCGCTCGCCCGCGCCGGGTTCGCCCACCTGAGCGAGGTCGGGGCGACCCTCGCGGAGGCGGCCGAGCTGTCGGGGTGGGCGGAGGCGGATCTGGTCGACGCGCTCACCCCGAGCGCGGACCCCGACGGCGCCCTCGATGCCCTGGTGCGGCTGCTGCGGACCGACCCGGACCGGACGCGCGCCGTCCTGGACGACGGCGACGCCCGGCACCGTCTCGCCCGCGTCCTCGGCTCGTCGGAGGGCCTGGCCGAGTTCCTGGTCCGGCACCCCGCCGAGCTCGACGCGTTCGCCCGTCCGCTCGGCCACGCACCGGCGCCGGACGACGTGAGGGAGCTGCTGCTCGCCGCGGTCGGTGCGGACGAGCACGGCGTCGCCGCCCTCACGGGCACCCCGGCCCGGGCGGCGTTGCGCGTGCGGTACCGCGCGCTCGTGGCGCGCGTGGCCGCCTGGGACCTCGTGCACCCGGATCCCCTCGTCGCCGTCCGCCCGGTCACGGCGGCACTGGCCGACCTCGCCGGCGCGGCCCTCGAGGCCTCGCTCGCGGTCGCGCGCGCCGAGCTGTCGGCTCCGGGCGCCTTCGGCCGGGCCCGGTCCGAGGAGATCCGGGCGACCCGGCTCGCGGTGATCGGGATGGGCAAGGCGGGGGCCCGCGAGCTCAACTACGTGAGCGACGTCGACGTCATCTTCGTCGCCGAGGCCGCCACGGACGCCGACGGCGATCCCGTCATCGAACCGCACCGCGCCGTCGAGCTCGCCACGCGGCTCGCGGTCCTCACGATGCGCGGGATCGACGAGCACGAGGTCGAGCCGGCGCTCTGGGAGGTGGACGCCAACCTCCGCCCGGAGGGCAAGGCCGGGGCGCTCGTCCGGACGCTGGACTCGCACCTCGCCTACTACGACCGCTGGGCGAAGGACTGGGAGTTCCAGGCGCTCCTCAAGGCCCGGCCGCTCGCCGGCGACGCGGAGCTGGGCCGGCGCTACGCGGAGGCCGTCGCGCCCCTCGTCTGGTCGAGCGCGAGCCGGGAGGGCTTCGTCGGCCAGGTGCAGCGCATGCGCACGCGCGTGACCGACAACATCCCCGCCGACCAGCTGCACCAGCAGATCAAGCTCGGGCCGGGCGGGATCCGGGACATCGAGTTCACCGTGCAGCTGCTGCAGCTCGTGCACGGGCAGACCGACGAGGAGGTCCGGCACCGCGGCACGCTTCCCGCGCTGGTGGCCCTCGCCGACGCCGGATACATCGGGCGCACCGAGGCCGGGGACTTCGCCCGGGACTACCGCTACCTCCGGCTGCTCGAGCACCGTCTGCAGCTGGAGCGCCTGCACCGCACGCACCTGATGCCCACGGACGAGGAGCGGCTCCGCGTGCTCGCGCGGAGCACCGGGCTCGACGCACGCGCGGAGGAGCTCGTCGCGCGCTGGACCACGACGAAGACGCGCGTCCGCACCCTCCACGAGCGGCTGTTCTACCGGCCGCTCCTCGCGGCGGTCGCGTCGCTCCCCGAGGAGACGCTCGCGCTCACGAGCGACCAGGCCGCGGCCCGCCTGTCCGCGATCGGGTTCGTGGACGCGCGCGGCGCCCTCGGGCACATCCGGGCGCTGACGCAGGGCGTGTCGCGCAGCTCCGCCATCCAGCGCCACCTGCTGCCCGTGCTCCTGCAGTGGTTCGCCGACGGGCCGGATCCCGATCATGGCCTGCTCGCGTTCCGCCGCCTCAGCGAGGCCCTGGGGGAGGCCACGTGGTTCCTCCGCATGCTGCGGGACTCCGCGGGCGCCGCCCAGCGCCTGGCGCAGGTGCTCTCCGGTTCCCGCTACGTCTCCGAGCTCCTCGACCGCGTCCCCGAGGCCGCCGCCTGGCTCGCCCGCGACGAGGACCTCCGCCCGCGCACCTGGGCCGCGCTCGAGGAGGAGGCCGTCGCCACGGTCAACCGGCATCCCACGGCCGACGCGGCCGCGGCCGCCCTCCGGACCCTGCGCCGCCGGGAGATCCTGCGGCTCGCCATCGGCGCGATCGTGGGGGTCACCCACGTCGAGACCCTCGGTCCATCGCTCGCCGACATCACGACCGCCACCCTCCGCGGCGTCATGCGCGCCATCCGCCGCGAGGACGGGCCGTGGCCGGAGTTCGCCGTGGTCGCCATGGGCCGCTACGGCGGGGCCGAGCTCGGCTTCGGATCCGACGCCGACGTCATGTACGTGTTCCGCCCCATCGCGGGCATGGATCCCGAGCTCGCCCAGCGCCGTGCGCAGCTCATCGTCTCCGAGCTGACGCGCCTCACCGAGGACTCGCGCCTGCCCCTCGACCTCGACACCGGCCTCCGTCCCGAGGGGCGCAACGGACCGGTCGCGCGCTCCTTCGCCTCCTACCGCGCCTACTACGAGCGCTGGTCGCTGACGTGGGAGGCCCAGGCGCTCCTGCGGGCGCGCGGCGTCGTCGGCGACAGCGGCCTCATCGCGGACTTCACCGCCCTCGCGGACCGCTTCCGCTACCCGGCCGGCATCGGCGACGCCGACGTCCGCGAGATCAAGCGGATCAAGGCACGGGTGGAGAACGAGCGGCTGCCGCAGGGCGCCGACCCCACGCGCCATCTGAAGCTCGGTCGCGGTTCTCTGAGCGACGTGGAGTGGCTGGTGCAGCTGATCCAGCTGCAGCACGCCCACGACCATCCCGCCCTGCGTACGCCGACGACGACAGGGGCACTCGACGCCGCCGTGGAGGCGGGCCTCATGGAGGCGGAGGACGCCGGTCGCCTGCGGGACGCGTGGGTGCTCGCCTCCCGCGTCCGCTCCGCGATGACGCTGTGGACCAACCGCACCGCCGATGTACTCCCCGCCGATCGCGCGGCCCTCGACGCGATCGCCCGCCTCCTGGAGTACCCGCCGGGCTCCGCGTCCGTGCTCGAGGAGGAGTACCTCGGCGTCACGCGCCGCTCCCGCGCCGTGTTCGAGCGGCTCTTCTACGGCATCGACGACCGCCCGGATCCCCGCGGCGCCTGACGCCTCCGCCGACCGGCACCGCTCGCTCCCAGCCCGTGCCTGCCCGACGACGACGGGCCGCCCTCCCGGAGGAGGACGGCCCGTGCTGCGGACGGCCGGTCAGGGCACGCCCGGGTGGCGGTCAGACGCCGTAGTACAGCTCGAACTCGAACGGGTGCGGGCGCTGCGCGAGGGGCTTGATCTCCTTCTCGCGCTTGTACTCGATCCACGTCTCGATGAGGTCGGGCGTGAACACGTTGCCGGCCGTCAGGAAAGTCGTGGTCGGCCTCGAGGGCGTCGAGCGCGGCACCGAGCGACGCGGGGACCTGCGGGATGTTCTTGGCCTCCTCGGGCGGGAGCTCGTAGAGGTCCTTGTCGACGGGCTCGTGCGGCTCGATGCGGTTCTTGATCCCGTCGATGCCGGCCATGAGCTGCGCCGCGAACGCGAGGTACGGGTTGCTCGAGGCATCGGGCGCGCGGAACTCGATGCGCTTGGCCTTCGGGTTCGTGCCCGTGATCGGGATGCGGATCGACGCCGAGCGGTTGCCCGCCGAGTAGACCAGGTTGACGGGCGCCTCGAAGCCGGGGACCAGGCGGTGATAGGAGTTCACCGTCGGGTTCGTGAACGCCAGGATCGCCGGCGCGTGCTTCAGGATGCCGCCGATGTACCAGCGCGCGAGGTCGGAGAGCCCGCCGTAGCCGGCCTCGTCGTAGAACAGCGGCTTGCCGTCGTTCCACAGGGACTGGTGCGTGTGCATGCCCGAGCCGTTGTCGCCGAACAGCGGCTTCGGCATGAAGGTGGCCGTCTTGCCCCACTGCTCGGCCGTGTTCTTGACGATGTACTTGAACTTCAGGATGTCGTCCGCCGCGTGCACCATCGTGTCGAAGCGGTAGTTGATCTCGGCCTGGCCGCCCGTGCCCACCTCGTGGTGCGCGCGCTCGAGGATCAGGCCGGCGTCGATGAGCTTGAGGAGATGTCGTCGCGCAGGTCGGCCTGCTTGTCGACGGGGCTGACCGGGAAGTAGCCGCCCTTGTACGGCGTCTTGTTGCCGAGGTTGCCGCCCTCCTCCTCGCGTCCCGAGTTCCAGGCGCCCTCCTCGGAGTCGACGGAGTAGAAGCTCGTGTGCTGGTTCACCTCGTATCGGACGTCGTCGAAGATGTAGAACTCGGCCTCGGGGGCGAAGAACGCGGTGTCGGCGATGCCGGACGCGGCGAGGAACTTCTCGGCCTTCTTGGCCACCTGGCGCGGGGTCGCGGGCGTAGATCTCGCCGTTGCGGGGGTTGTAGATGTCGAACACCATGATGAGCGTGCGCTCGATGCGGAACGGGTCCACGTACGCCGTCGTGACGTCCGGGATGAGCTGCATGTCGGACTCGTGGATGCTCGCGAAGCCGCGGATCGAGGAGCCGTCGAAGAGCTGGCCGACGGAGAAGAACTCCTCGTCGACGGTCGACGCGGGGATGTTGAAGTGCTGCTGCACCCCGGGGAGGTCGGTGAACCGGATATCGAGGAACTTGACGTCGGTGTCCTTGATGAACGCGAGCACCTCGGATGAGTCTCTGAACATGTGGTGTCTCCAAAAGGGGGGCCGGAGCGGATGGGACTGACGGATTCAGCCCCTCCGACCCTAGGGGGAAGGGGTTACCTCGCCATAACCGCCGTGTTTCCGCGATGTTACGCAGGACGGACCCCGGGCGCGTCGCGAGCCGCTGCCACCCCCGGCGGATCAGGGGATCCGCGGGATGCGCGCCTAGGATCGGCAGGTGCCCGCGACTCCCACGTACCCCGAACTCGGCGATCCGTCCCGCAACCGCTGGCCGGGGGAGCGTCGGGCTCCCGGAGCGAGGACGCGGCTCGGTCGCCCGTGCCGGCCGCCGCATCGTGGGCATCTGCATCGACTGGGCCCTCGCGGTGCTCGTCTCCTGGGCCTTCTTCGCCTACGACGCCACGGCGACGCTCGCGATCTTCGCGGTCATGCAGTACGTGCTGATCGTCACCCTCGGCGGGAGCGTGGGGCACGTGGTCCTCGGCATGCGCGTCCGGCCGCTGGGCGGCGGGTACGTGTCGCTGTGGCGGCCCGCCGTGCGCACCGTCCTCGTCTGCCTCGTCCTGCCCGCCGTCGTGTGGAACGCCGACCAGCGCGGCCTCCACGATGTCTTCTCCGGGACTGTCCTCGTCCGCACCTCCTGACCGTCGGAGCGCTCGTGCGACCGGCTGGCCGTCGCACGGAACCGCGTACGCGCCCGAAGGACCCCGAAGGTCGGCCACCGCATCAGCCGGGCTCGCACCCCAGGTAGACGAGCTCCGGGTCGACCCCGCCGAGGACCACACGGGCCGGGGACCCGGCGCGGACCGCGCCGAGCTCCCGGCTCTCCATCTCCCGGCCGTCGTCGGACCGCCCGGTCGTGACCTCGAAGCGGACGAGGGCCGCGCTGCAGTCCTCGGGGGCGATCATGTCGAGGAGGGTGCAGGAGGTCGTGTCCACGCACTCGCTGGCCCGGCTGGCGGGATCGAGGACCGCGACGACGGTGGCGCCCTGCGTGAGGTCGGCACCGACGGTCGTGAACCGGGCGCGCGAGGAGTCCTGGAAGCTCACGAGCACGACGAGCACGCCCGCCAGGGCGCAGACCGCGGCGATCGACGGTCCCAGGCCTCGTCGGGCGCGCTCACGGCGGGAGCGCCCGTATGGCGAGAGCCGCTCGGCCGATGCGGAGGCGGATGGCGGGGGAGGAGATGCGGATGGAGCCGCCGAAGGCGCCGTCCCGGCCGACGGGGACGCCCCGTCGCGCATACGCCGACGCAGCAGCAGCGCGTCACGCGCCAGCGTCAACTGGACGAACCGCTCGTGCGCCGCCCGCAGCTGCTGCGGGGTGGCACCGGGCAGCCGGTCCGGATGCGTCTCCCGTGCACGTCGCGCATACGCGCGGCTGATGGTCGGACGGTCGGCGTCCGCGTCGACGCCGAGCAGCGCCGCAGCGGAGGCCGGATCCATGGGCTCAGCCTGCGCCGGGCGAGGAGCCCGCGCAAACGGCCGATCGGACCTGGATCAGCGTGCCCGCGACGGGCGGACCTTGAACGGGTCGACGCCCTTCGGGATGGGCATGCTGTTCTGGCCGAGGGAGGTCAGGCGGTTGTTCACGGCCATGACCTCCGCCTTGGTGATCGTGCGGGGGAACCGCTGGAGACGCCCCGCCAGCTTGTGGAGCTCCACCGAGTCCGCGTCCGGACCGACGAAGACGAAGTGCACCGCCACGTTGGGGAGCACGCGGGCGATCTTGCGACGCTCGTCCTCGAGCATGCGCGTGGTGCGGCTCTTCGGACCCTCGCCGATGAGAGCCACCCCGGGGCGCCCCACCGCGCGGGTACACGGCGTCCTGCGACTTGCCGTTCACGGCGACCGGCATCTCGCTGCCCACCCATCCGCGCTTCAACGAGCTGCGGAGGACGACGCCGACAGCGCCCGGCTGGCCCTTGATCTGCAGGTAGGCGGCACGCTCCGCCTTCCGCCCCAGGACGATGAGGAACGCGAGGATGCCGGCGAACACGCCCGCGATGACGAACAGGATGGCGGTGAGCCAGCTGCCGCCGGTCGCGAAGACCGCGAGCAGGATGCCCACCACGATGGGGCCGACCAGCGCCAGGAGCATCCACCAGACCGAGCTCTTGTCGTAGCGCCGGGTCATCTGGAAGACCTGCCACATCTGCTTGATGCGGCCGGGTTCCTTGGGTGCCTTCGGAGAGGCTGTCTTGCGGGCCATGATCCCCACGATACCGGTGCCGGGGCCCCTGCCGGGACGTGCGCGACGGTCCATCCGCCCGGCCCCCTCACAGGGCACGGTCACGCGCGCCCGCCCCGGGTGCGCGCGCGAGCCCGGCGGCCGGGCCGCGCCCGCTGCACACTGCCCTCGCCGCGACCCCGCGCCGTCCAGCCGAGGACGCCCACGGTCCGGGGAGGAGAGGACGAGGAGCGATGCACGGACGACGCGAGCGGTATCCGGGGTCGGGCCGGAGGATGTCCGGGGACCGGGCGGAGGCGGGGGACGCTCGACTCGACGAGCGCGCCGGCAGCGTCCGGAGGCGCCGGAGGGACGCCCCCGCGGAGGCGGGCACCACGGTGGCGGGGTACCGGCTCGTGCGGCTCGTCGGGACGGGTGGCGGCTGCCAGGTGTTCCTCGCCCGACCGGCGCATCGGGGGGCGGTGCCGGAGGCACGGGCGGAGAGCGTCGCCGTGAAGATCGTGCCCCCGACGGAGCGCAGCCGGGGCGAGGCGGAGATCCTCGCCCTGCAGTCCGTGGAGTCGGATCACGTGGTCGGCCTCGTCGACGTCGCGACCCTCGCGGACGGCGGCGTCTGCCTCGTGCAGACGCTCGCCGCGCGTGGCACGGCGGCCTCGCTCGTGGCGAGGAGGGGCGGAATCACACCGGGGGAGACGGTGACCCTCGTGGCGTCCATCCTGCGCGGCCTCGGGGACCTGCACGACGCCGGTCTCGCCCACGGCGCGCTCGACCTCGGCCATGTGCTGATCGACGCGTCGGGACGTCCGCTCCTGTGCGGCCTGGGATCATCGCGTCCGTCGACCGGCAGGGACGAGGCGGACGGCCAGGACGGAGACCCGGTCGGGCAGGACCTCGTCCGGGTCGCGCGGATCGCCGAGGCCCTGCGGGATCCGGCGATCGGACGCCCGCGCGTCTCCGACCAGCGGTGGGACGCCTGGGAGGAGCTCCTCGATGCCGTCATCCACGGGGAGTCCGACCTGTCGGCGCACGAGCTCGCGGACCGCCTTCTCGAGGTCGCGGACGCGGCTCCGCTGGCCGAGGCGTCGACGCACGGCGGCGACGGGCTGGCGGGGTGCGCGGTCCGCCTGCCGGACGTCGCACGGCTCGGGCCGGGAGGCACGCAACCGCGTGCGGACGACGACTTCCGCGACGCCCGCGCCCCGCGCCGACGTGGAGCCACCCCGACGGCCTCGGTGCGACGGCACCGGGCGACGCCCGACCGCGCGGCGGTGCGGGCGGCCGGGTGCCTCGGTGCGCTGCGTCACGGGGTGCGTCGCGGGCTGGCCGAGGTCCGACCGCGGGTCTGGGTCCTGGGCGGCGCTGCTCTCCTGCTGGTGGCGCTCGTCGCCTCCGCCCTGCCGACCATGGCGAGCTCCGCCCGTGGCGGATCGGCCGATCCGGCGGACGCGCGGGTCGATGGGGCGTCCGAGGACGTGCCGTCGGACACGGCACCGTCCGCAGCGGCGACGACACCCCCCGTGACGGACGGGGACATCGCCGCCGTCGCCGGCGACGACCCTGCGCTGGCGGCCTCGGCCCTCCTCCGGATCCGTGCCACGTGCGTGCAGGACCGCGACGTGTCCTGCCTCGCGGGAGCGGATCAACTCGGATCCGCCGCGGAGGATGCGGATCAGGCGCTCGTCGCCGGGGGCGCGGGCCCCGGCGCCGCGTCGTCGCACGAGGACGACAGGGTGGGAGGCACGCAGCGGATGGGCGACACCGTGCTCGTCCAGCTCCTCCCGGAGACGGGTTCGGCGGAGCCCCAGGAGGCGGGACCGCCGGAGCCGGAACGCCGACCGGCCTCCCTCCTGATCGTCAGGGGGGAGGCCGGGTGGCGGATCCGGGACCTGATGGACAACCGGTGAGGCGGTCGCTCGTGTCCCGAGCAGGTGGCTAGATGCCGAGGTCGGCGTCGAAGGCGCCCGCCTCGAGTCGGTTCTTCACGGCCACGAGGAACCGCGAGGCGTCCGCGCCGTCCACGATACGGTGGTCGTACGACAGGGCGAGGTACACGGTCGACCGGATGGCGATGGTGTCCTGGCCGTCCGCCGTGATGACCACGGGACGCTTGGTGACGATGCCCGTGCCGAGGATGGCCGACTGCGGCAGGAACACGACGGGGGTGTCGAAGAGCGCACCCCGCGAACCCGTGTTGGTGAGCGTGAACGTCCCGCCCGCGAGCTCGTCCGGGGAGAGCTTGTTGTCGCGCGTCCGGGCGGCGAGGTCGGCGATCTCGGCGGCGAACTGCGCGAGGTTCTTGCCCTCGGCGTTCTTGACCACGGGGGTCAGCAGGCCGCGCTCGGTGTCGACCGCGATGCTGATGTTCTCGTGGTCGGGGTAGACGATGCTGTCACCGTCGACCGTGGCGTTCACGACGGGGTACGCCTTGAGGGCCTCAGCGGCGGCCAGCGCGAAGAACGGCAGGAAGGAGAGCTTCACGCCGGTCTTCTCGAGGAAGTCGCCCTTGACCCGGTCGCGGAAGCGGGCGACCTTGGTCACGTCCACCTCCACCACGGACGTGAGCTGCGCGGTGGACTGCATCGAGACCACGGCGCGGTCGGCGATGAGCCTGCGCATGCGGGACATCTTGGCCGTCGTGCCGCGCAGCGGCGAGGTCTCCAGGGGAGCCGCCGCCGGGGTCGCCGGTGCCGACGCCGCCGGGGCGCTGGACTTGGCGGCTGCCGCCTCCGCGGCAGCGAGCACGTCCTCCTTGCGGATGCGCCCACCGACACCGGTGCCGGTCACGGCGGAGATGTCGACGCCGCGCTCGTTCGCGAGCTTGCGCACGAGCGGCGTCACGTAGCCGGCGTTGCCGGAGGCGGGTGCGGGAGCCGTGGCCGGAGCGGCCGGCGCGGGAGCAGCGGCAGGGGAGGGAGCCGGAGCGGCCGGGGCGGGGGCCGGGGTCTCCTCGGGGGCCGGCGCCTGCTGCTCGGCGGCCGGAGCGGGCTCCGGCTCGACAGGCGCGGGAGCCTCTGCGTCGTCGTCCGCCTCCGTGGACGGCGTCACCTGGTCCTCGACCGCCTCCTCGGCCGGGGCCTCGCTCTGCTGCTCCTCGGCAGCGGCAGCGGGCTCCTCCGCGGGTGCGTCGCCGCCACCCGATCCATCGCCGATGCGCACGAGGACGGCGCCCACCTCGACGGTCTCGTCCTCCTGGACGAGGATCTCCTCGATGATCCCCGCGACGGGCGAGGGGATCTCGGTGTCGACCTTGTCGGTCGACACCTCGAGGAGGGGCTCGTCGACCTCGACGTGGTCGCCGACGTTCTTCAGCCAGCGGGTCACCGTGCCCTCGGTGACGCTCTCGCCGAGTGCGGGGAGGTTGACGGATTCGCTCATGGGGTTGTCTCCTTCAGGTCCGGCTCCGGACCCGGCTCGTGTGTCGGTGTTGACGGGGTGCTAGAGGGCGTGCAGCGGGGTGCCGGCGAGTGCCAGGTGGGCCTCGCCGAGCGCCTCGTTCTGGGTGGGGTGGGCGTGCACCAGGGCGGCGACGTCCTCGGGGTAGGCCTCCCAGTTCACGATGAGCTGGCCCTCGCCGATGAGCTCGCCCACGCGCGCGCCGATCATGTGGATGCCGACGACCGGGCCGTCCTGGACGCGCACGACCTTGACGGATCCGGCGGTGCCGATGATCGAGCTCTTGCCGTTGCCGCCGAGGTTGTACTCGTAGCTCGACACCTTGTCGGCGCCGAACTTCTCGGCCGCCTTCGCCTCGCTGTACCCGACGCTCGCGACCTCGGGGTCCGAGTAGGTGACCTTGGGGATGTTGATGTCCTCGACGACCACGGGCTTGTTGCCCGCGATCTCCTCCGCGACGAAGATGCCCTGCTGGAAGCCGCGGTGCGCGAGCTGCAGTCCGGGCACGATGTCGCCGACGGCGTAGACGCCGGGGACGCTGGTCTGGAGGCGCTCGTCCGTCAGCACGAAGCCGCGGTCGGTGCGCACGCCGGCCTCCTCGAAGCCGAGGCCCTGCGTCGCGGGGCCTCGGCCCACCGCGACGAGCAGGATGTCGGCGTCGTAGGAGGTGCCGTCCTCGAGCGTCACCTGGACGCCCTGGTCGTCCTGCGTGACCGACTTGAAGCGCACACCGAGCGAGAAGGCGATGCCGCGCTTGCGGAAGGCACGCTCGAACTGCTTGCTGATCGACTCCTCCTCGTTCGGGACGAGGTGGGGGAGGGCCTCGATGATCTGCACGTCCACGCCGAACGAGCGCCACACGGACGCGAACTCGACGCCGATGACGCCGCCGCCCAGGATGGCGACCTTCTTCGGGATGTAGTCGAGCTCGAGCGCCTGCTCGCTGGTGATGACGCGGCCGCCGATCTCGAGGCCGGGGAGCGTGCGGGAGTACGAGCCCGTCGCGAGGACGATGCTCGTGCCGGTGATGGTCTGGTCGCCGACCTGGACGGTGGTGCCGGAGGTCAGGCGCCCCTCACCCTCGATCACGGTGATGCCGCGTGCCTTGATGAGGCCCTGCAGGCCCTTGTACTTGCTGGCGACGATGGCCTCGCGGTACGCGGTGACGCGCGCGATGTCCACGCCGTCGAAGGTGACGTTGACGCCGTACTTCTCCGACTCCCGCGAGACGTCGGCCACCTCGGCCGAGTGCAGGAGCGCCTTGGTGGGGATGCAGCCGCGGTGGAGGCAGGTGCCGCCGAGCTTGCCCTTCTCCACGAGGCCCACGGTCTTGCCCAGCTGAACCGCGCGGAGGGCGGCCGCGTAGCCACCGCTCCCGCCGCCGAGCACCACCACGTCAAAGTTCTGTTCCGACACCCAGGATCTCCCTCGTATGCATCAAGGTCGTCTCTTGCGACCGCCCGACCGGGCAGGCGCGGGACCCCCTCAGGAGGCCTCTCCGAGCCTACTACGCGCGGGAAAAACCGGAGGCCAGGGCGAGGAGCGTCCGCACCGCGACACCGGTCGGGCCCTTGCCCGTGAAGCCGTGCCCGCCGCCCTTGTTGTGCGACGGACCCGCGATGTCGATGTGCGCCCACGGGATGCGCGGCGATCCCTCCGCGTCGCCGGTCCGGCCGACGAACTCCTGCAGGAACACGCCCGCGACGAGCATGCCGCCGGCCGGGTTCCCCGGCTTGACGTTGGCGATGTCCGCGATGTCCGAGTTGAGGAGCGCCCGCATCTCCTCCGGCAGCGGCATCCCCCACATGCTCTCGCCCTGGTCGCGTGCGGCGTCGAGGAGCCGGGCGACGAGCGCGTCGTCCCCCATCACGGCCGAGTACCGCTCGCCGAGCGCCACGACCTGCGCGCCCGTGAGGGTGGCGATGTCGACGATGGCGTCGGGGTGCTCCTCGCTCGCCGCGACGATGCCGTCGGCCATGACCAGCCGGCCCTCGGCATCGGTGTTCAGCACCTCGACGGTCGTGCCGCCGCGCATCCGGAGGACGTCGTCCGGGCGGATGGCGGAGCCCGAGGGCATGTTCTCGGCGATGCAGAGCCAGGCGGTGAGCCGGACGGGGAGCTGGAGCCGGGCCGCGGCGACGACGACCTCGAGGATCGTGGCGGCGCCGGTCATGTCGTACTTCATGCCGATCATGGGCACCGCCGGCTTCAGCGAGATGCCGCCGGTGTCGTAGGTGATGCCCTTGCCGACGAGCGCGAGGTGCCGCGTGGCACCGGCGGGGGAGTAGGCGACCTTCACGAGCCGGGGCGGACGGGTCGACCCCTGCCCGACGCCGAGGATGCCGCCGAAGCCGTCCGCCGCGAGCGCTTCCTCGTCCCAGACGCGGACGTCGACGGGCAGCCCGGCCGTGCGCTGGTGGACCGCGTCCACGAACGTCGCGGGGTACAGGTCGATGGGCGGGGTGTTGACCAGGTCCTTGGTGCCGGCGACCGCCCCGGCGACGGCGATGGCGCGGGCCACCGCCTCGTCGGCGTCCTCGGTGGTCCAGGTCGCGCCGTCGGCGAGGACGACGACGGCGGAGGCCCGCGGCTTCTGCCCGGCCAGCGAGTCGCGGCGGTACGCGTCGAAGGAGTAGACGCCGAGGGCGGCGCCCTCGAGGACGGCGGTGAGCTCCGCGAGCGACGCGACGGGGACCGCCACGGCGACGCGCCCGACTCCGCGCAGCTGCCGCAGAGCGGTGCCCGCGGCGTACCGCAGCACGATCGCGTCGAGGGGAGCCGAGCCGACGCCCACGAGGGCGATCGCGCGCGCCGCGGTCTCCGTGCCCGGCACGCGCACGACCTCGTCGCGGGCTCCCGTCACGCCGATGGCGGACAGGCCCTCGGCGTCGAGCTCCACGCCCTCGGGCACGTGCACGCGGATCCCGTCCCTCTCGCTGGAGACGGCGACGACGAGGACGTCCGCCTCCATGTCGGCGGCACGGTCGGGGGACACGGAGAGGGTGGGGAGGGTCATGGGCGCCGAGCCTACCGACGCACGGCGGGCGCGTCCGCCGCTCCGCGCGGGGCGCCGTCCGCGGTGGTCCCGCGGAGCCCCGGGAGCCCCTCGTCCGATGGGCCGGCGTGTTCGCTCTGGGCACCACGCACCGGGTGCCGTCGGGCCGGGGTCGATCGAAGGGCGGCTTTAGGATCGGTGCATGGCTGACGCGGACGGACTGTACGAGATCGACACGGACATCGGCGAGGTGCCGACCGGGCTGCCGCTGGTCGCCGGCCTGACCGGCTTCTCCGATGCCGGCTCCGGGGTCTCGCAGGTCAGCGAGTACCTGCTGAGCACGCTCAGCCACCGCGACGTCCTGCGCTTCGACACCGACACGCTGCTCGACTACCGCGCCCGCCGCCCCACCATCTACTTCGACCAGGACCACCTGGCCGACTACCGGCCGGCCCGCCTCGCCCTGTACCTCGCGCACGACGAGATCGGCCAGCCGTTCCTCCTCCTCACGGGCTTCGAGCCCGACTTCCGCTGGGAGGCGTTCACGGCTGCGGTGCTCGGCATCGTCGACAGGTACCGCATCTCCACCACCACCTGGGTTCACAGCATCCCGATGCCGGTACCGCACACGCGGGACATCAACGTCACCGTCAGCGGGAACCGCTCCGAGCTCATCGACGCGCTCAGCGTCTGGAAGCCGCACACGCAGGTGCCGGCGAACGCCCTGCACCTGGTGGAGCACCGCCTGCACGACGCGGGTCACCCCGTCGCGGGCTTCGTGCTCCTCGTGCCGCACTACCTCGCCGACACGGAGTTCCCCCTCGCCGCGGTCGCCGCGCTCGAGAGCATCAGCGCGGCCACGGGCCTGATCTTCCCCACCGACCGCCTCCGGGAGGAGGGCCGCGACTTCGTGGGCCGGATCGACGAGCAGGTCGCCGGCAACCAGGAGCTCGCGCGCCTGGTGACGACGCTGGAGGAGCGCTACGACAGCTACATGGAGGACACGCCCCTGAAGTCCCCCCTGACCGACGAGGACGGGGCCCTGCCGACGGCGGACGAGATCGCCGCCGAGCTCGAGAAGTTCCTCGCGCGCCGGCGTCCGGCCGACGGCGACCCCGCCTGATCCCGGCTCCCTGAGGCGCGGAGCCGATCGCGCGCGGACGCGGTCGCGTGCTCGCCGTGGCCGCGTGGGGAAGAGCGGCGGGCCCGGCGGCAGTGACAGTGGCGGCAGCGGCAGCGTCAGCTGCGGCGGCGGCGGCGGCGGCGGCGGTATCGTCGTCCCGATGAGCAGCACACGTCGCGCCCGGATTGTCCTCGGCGTCGCGATGGTGGCGTACCTCTCCTCCGTGCTCCAGCGCGGTTCCCTCGGGATCGCATCCGTCGAGGCAGGGGAGCGGTTCCACGCGTCGGCCTCGCTCCTGTCGACGCTGGCCGTGACGCAGCTCGTGGTGTACGCGGCGCTGCAGATCCCGGTGGGCGTGCTGATCGACCGCGTCGGCCCACGGGCGCTGCTGGCGAGCGGCGCGCTGCTGATGGTGGCGGGCCAGGCGACCCTGGCGCTCTCGACGTCCCTCGAGGTGGCCGTGCTCGGGCGCATACTGGTCGGGGCGGGGGACGCGATGACCTTCGTGTCAGGGCTCCGCCTCATCAACTCGTGGTTCTCCGGACCCCGGGTGCCCGTGCTCTCCCAGTGGTTCGCGAACGTCGGCCAGCTCGGCCAGGTCCTGTCCGCCGTGCCCCTCTCCCTGGTGCTGCACACGGCGGGGTGGACTTCCGCCTTCCTCGGCTCCGCGTCCGTGGCCGTCGTCGCGTTCATCGCCGTCGTGGTCGCCGTCCGCGACCGCCCCGCCGGCGACGCGCCGCCCGCACGCGTCCCCTGGGGCGACTCCATGCGCGAGCTCGGGAGGAGCCTCCGTCGGCCGGGGACGCAGCTGGGCTTCTGGTCCCATTTCGTCACGCAGTCGTCCGGCGTCATGTTCAGCCTGCTCTGGGGATTCCCGTTCCTCGTCGGCGGCTTGGGATACAGCCCGGCGCTCGCCTCCGGGCTCCTGATCGTCATCGTGGCGTCGGGCATGGTCGTCGGGCCCGTCATCGGGATCCTCACGGGGCGCTTCCCCTTCCGGCGCTCGAACCTGGTGCTCGGCATCGTCGCCATGATGGGCGCCGCCTGGGCCGTGCTGCTGCTCTGGCCGGGGGTGCCGCCGCTCGCGGTCGTGGTGCTCGTCGTCGTCGCCATCGGCATCGGCGGGCCCGGTTCCCAGGTGGGGCTCGACTTCGCCCGGACCTTCAACCCGCCGCGGAGCCTCGGGGCGGCATCCGGGATCGTCAACGTCGCGGGCTTCACCGCGAGCTTCACGATGATGCTGCTGATCGGCATCGCCCTCGACGTGCAGGACGGGATCCGCGTGGCCGGCGGAGCCCCCAGCGACCTCTACTCGTTCGACTCGTTCCGCATCGCCTTCGCCGTGCAGTACCTGATCGTGGGCTTCGGGGCCGTCATGCTCGTCCGCACGCGACGGCGCACGCGCCGGGTGCTCGCCGACGAGGGAATACGCGTGGGGCCGCTGTGGGTTGCCTACATCGACAGGCGACGCCGACGCCGCGCGTGACATCGCCCGTCACAGGGCAGCCGTGGCTCGTCCGCGCGCCCATCCGTGCAATAATCAGGTACGGACCCGTTCATGTCCTGCATCTCGCACCGCCCAGGTGGTGCACGAGCCGCGGACTTGACATGGGTCCTAGTAATGTCCGAAAACAACCCCGACCCACCTCCGGCAGGTCACCCCGCAGCGAGAACGCGGAGCGCGCGACCGGTCGTCGTGGGGACGAAAGGTGTTCGCATGGCCACCCCCTCCACCCCGTCCGCCACCCTGGACGCGGCTGCCGCGACCAGCACGGCCGACGACGCCGCGACGGGTGAGGCGAAGGCACCCGCGAAGCGCGCCCCCGCCCGCAAGGCCGCCGCCCCCAAGACGGCGGCCGCCAAGGCGCCCACCAAGGCCGCCGCGGCGAAGGCCGCAGCTGCTGCCGCTGCCGAGTCCGACGCTGAGACCGATTCCGCGGACGCCACGGCACCCGCGAAGGCGCCGACCGCCCGCGCCAAGGCCGCCGCCGCCAAGAAGGCCTCCGCCGCAGCCGGCGAAGCCGCACCCGCCAAGGCGCCGCGCAAGACCGCAGCGAAGAAGACCGCCGCCGCGGGTCCCGGCGAGGCGTCCGACGACGAGGGCGACGACGTCGTGGTCCCCGTGGCCGAGGACGACTCGGAGGACGAGGCCGTCGAGGAGGGCGGCGCCGTCACCCCGCCCGTCGTGCTCGAGCCCCTGCCGACCGGTGCCATGGTGCTGTCGAACAAGGAGGAGGACGAGGACGTCCCCGTCTACTCGACGACCATCACGGGCGCCACCGCCGACCCGGTCAAGGACTACCTGAAGCAGATCGGCAAGGTGGCGCTGCTCAACGCGGCCGAGGAGGTCGAGCTCGCCATGCGCATCGAGGCCGGCCTGTTCGCCGAGGACAAGCTGGCGAACACCCCGGGCATCTCGCGGGAGCTCGAGCGCGAGCTCCGCTGGGTCGCCCGCGACGGGCAGCGCGCCAAGAGCCACCTCCTCGGCGCCAACCTCCGCCTGGTGGTCAGCCTCGCGAAGCGCTACACGGGTCGCGGGATGCAGTTCCTCGACCTCATCCAGGAGGGCAACCTCGGCCTCATCCGCGCGGTCGAGAAGTTCGACTACACCAAGGGCTTCAAGTTCTCCACGTACGCCACGTGGTGGATCCGCCAGGCCATCACCCGCGCCATGGCCGACCAGGCCCGCACCATCCGCATCCCCGTGCACATGGTCGAGGTCATCAACAAGCTCGCCCGCGTCCAGCGGCAGATGCTCCAGGACCTGGGCCGCGAGCCCACGCCCGAGGAGCTGTCGCGCGAGCTCGACATGACGCCCGAGAAGGTCATCGAGGTCCAGAAGTACGGCCGCGAGCCCATCTCGCTGCACACGCCGCTCGGCGAGGACGGCGACAGCGAGTTCGGCGACCTGATCGAGGACACCGAGGCCGTGGTCCCCGCGGACGCTGTCGGCTTCACCATGCTGCAGAAGCAGCTGGAGTCGCTGCTCGACTCCCTCTCCGAGCGCGAGGCGGGCGTCATCCGCATGCGCTTCGGCCTGGGGGACGGCATGCCGAAGACGCTCGACCAGATCGGCGACACGTTCGGCGTCACGCGCGAGCGCATCCGCCAGATCGAATCGAAGACCATGGCCAAGCTCCGCCACCCGTCGCGCTCGCAGTCGCTGCGCGACTACCTCGAGTAGGCCGTGCCGCTGCGCCTCGCCGTCGCCGCAGGACGGGCCGCCCGCTGGGCCGCTCGTCTCCGCGGCGGCGGTTCCGCCGTGCCCGGCGTCGTCGCCCTCCGCCTCGAGCCCCGCTTCCTCGAGCGGACGATCGCCGGCCTCCCGCACGGCGTCGTCGCCGTCACGGGATCGAACGGCAAGTCCACGACCACCCACATGCTCACCGGGATCCTCCGTGCGCACGGGCTCCGGGTGTTCACGAACCCCTCCGGCGGGAACCTGCCGCAGGGCATCGCGTCGGCCGTGCTCGCCGACGCCGACGCCTCCGGCCGGCTCGACGCCGACGTGGCCGTGCTCGAGGTCGACGAGGCCTACGGCGTCGCGCTCTCAGCGCTGCTCACGCCGCGGACGGTCCTGCTCCTCAACATCCAGATCGACCAGCTGAACCGCTTCCACGAGCCCGACCGCGTCGTCGGCATGCTCGAGCGGATCGCGGCCACCGCGACGGAGGCGGTCGTCGCGAACCGCGACGACGCGCACGTCAACGCCCTCGCGGCGCAGACGGCACGGTCCGGTGCCGCTGCGGTCGACTGGTTCGGCGTGTCCGAGGAGCTGCTCGGCGACAGCAAGCACGGGCTGGCCTCCGCCCCGCGGTTCGGATCCGAGGCACCGGACCTCGTCCAGGTGGCCGCGGGCGTCGAGGCCGTCGCGCTCACCGGACGCGACGCGGTGTTCCGGCTGCCGTCCGGCGACATCCCCGTCACGCTCCCGTCCCGCGGCCTGCACTACGCCGTGGACGCCGCGGGCGCGCTCGCGACCGCGCGCCGCGTGCTCGGGGAGCGCTTCGACCCGCTGCTCGCCGCCGAGGGGCTGGGTCCGTCGCCGCCGTCTACGGGCGCGGCGAGATGCTGCGCGCGGGCGACGAGGACATCGAGATCATCATGATGAAGAACCCCGCGAGCCTGCAGATGAACCTCGACGCGCTGGGCGATCCGCCCGAGCAGGTGCTGCTCGCCGTGGACGACGGCACGCCCGACCCGTCGTGGATCTACGACACCGACCTGTCCGCGCTGACCCACGCCGACGTCGTCTCCGGCACGAAGGGCTACCAGCTCGCCGTCCGCTTCGGCTACGAGGGCCTCGAGGTGGGGCGCGTCGAGCCCGACCTGCGCCGTGCGGTCCAGACGTTCCTCGCCATGGAGAGGCCGTCGCGCGGGGTCAAGACCATGATCGTCAACTACGAGCAGATGATGGCCATCCGCCGCATCCTCGGCTACACGGACCTCGAGGGAGGACCCGCGTGAGCGACGCCCTGCGCATCCTGCACCTCTATCCCGACGAGCTCGGGATCAACGGCGACCGGGGCAACGTGACGGTGCTGGTGGAGCGGGCGCGCATCCGCGGCATCCGCACGGAGGTCGTGCGGCACGCTCCGGGAGGCGGCCACCCCGGCGGCGCGGACCTCGTCGTCGTGGGATCCGGGCCGCTGACGGCGCAGCGCGCCGTGCTCCCGGACCTCGTCTCCCACGCATCGCACCTGATCGCGCTGCAGGGCTCCGGCGTCCCCGTCCTCGCCGTGGGCGGCGGGCTCCAGCTGCTGGGGGAGTCGGTGCGGCTCCCGGACGGCGGCGAGCTGGTCGGTGCCGGAGTCCTCCCGGTGCGGACGACGCTCACTGCCGAGCGCCGGGTGGGCGACCTCGTCCTCGACACCCCGGACGGCGAGCTCGTCGGCTACGAGAACCACGGATCCACGCTCGACATCGGGGATCATCCGCCCCTCGGCACCGTCCGCGCGGGGTTCGGCAACTCGGGGCCGGGCGGCGGCGAGGGCGTGCGCGTCGGCGCGTCGATCGGCACGCACCTGGGCGGGCCCGTGCTGGCGCTCAACCCGCGGCTCGCCGACGAGCTCCTCGCTGCGGCGCTCGCGCGGCATGGACGCGAGCTGTCGGCGGACATCTCCGGCGTGCTGGACCGCCTCGACGGGTGGGCGCGCGAGGCGCGCGCCACGGTCGCGGCCCGTCCCGCGCACTACTGAGGCGCGTCGGCCGGTCGAGGCAGGACATGCAGAAGGGCGCGTCCCCCGCGGGGGACGCGCCCTTCGTCGTGCGTCGGCGTGAGCCTCGGCGCGTGGCGCCCTAGGCGCGCTCGTCGAGCAGGCGGCTCGACTCGTCGTGCCAGCTCGTGGCGATGGCCGACAGCTTCTCCTGGTACTTCTTGCCCGTGGTGGGCGCAGAAGAGGAGCTCGGAGCTGTTGACCTCGACTCGGATGTAGGCCTGCGCGCCGCAGCTGTCGCAGCGGTCGTTGGCGGTGAGCTGGTGGTTGTCGAGCTCGTCCACGGGACGCTCGGTGGCGGTCGGTGTCATGTGATGCTCCCCTCCGGGTCGGGTCTGGGTCGAGCCGAATGCGTCAAGTACACCACGTGCTCCCGGGTGCCGGCTCACCCTGCGGCCGCCGTTTCGCTCTGCGCGTAGGCGCAGGCCGGGGACGGCGGGTCGGAGGGGGAGGCACCGGGTGGCGGTTAAGATCGACACCGGCTCGCGTCCGGCGATCGCCGGACGCACATGGAGGACAGCACGTGGCAGCATCCGATTATTCCGCCCGCCATCTCTCCGTCCTCGAGGGGCTCGAGGCGGTGCGCAAGCGGCCCGGCATGTACATCGGATCCACCGACTCGCGCGGGCTCATGCACTGCCTGTGGGAGATCATCGACAACAGCGTCGACGAGGCGCTCGGCGGGCACGGCGACCGGATCGACGTCCGGCTGCATGCGGACGGCAGCGTCGAGGTGCGGGACACCGCACGCGGCGTCCCCGTCGACATCGAGCCCGAAGACCGGGTTGTCGGGCGTCGAGGTCGTCTTCACGAAGCTCCACGCGGGCGGCAAGTTCGGGTCCGGCTCCTACGCGTCGTCCGGCGGCCTCCATGGAGTGGGCGCCTCCGTCGTGAACGCGCTGTCGGAGCGCCTGGACGTGGAGGTGGACCGCGGCGGGCGCACCCACGCCATGTCGTTCCGACGCGGCGAGCCCGGGATCTTCGACGACCAGGGCGAGCCGAGCCCCGACGCCCCCTTCCGGCCCTTCACATCCGGCAGCGAGCTGCGGGTGGTGGGCAAGGTCCGCAAGGGCGTCACCGGCACGCGGATCCGCTACTGGGCCGACCGGCAGATCTTCACCCGCGGGGCGTCGTTCCTCACCGAGGAGCTCCTCGGCCGCGCGCGGCAGACCGCCTTCCTGGTGCCGGGGCTCAGCATCGACATCGAGGACCTCCGCGGGGAGCAGCCGGTTCGGGAGTCCTTCCGCTTCGACGGGGGCATCGCCGAGTTCGTCGACCACCTCGCCGTCGACGCGCCGCTCACCGACACCTGGCGGCTCGAGGGGTCCGGCACGTTCACCGAGACGGTCCCCGTCCTCACCGACGGCGGCGCCATGGTGCCGACGGAGCTCACCCGCGAGTGCGCGGTCGACATCGCCCTGCGCTGGGGCACGGGCTACGACACCCGGTTCAAGTCCTTCGTGAACATCATCGCCACGCCCAAGGGCGGCACGCACCAGGCCGGGTTCGAGGCGGGGCTGCTGAAGTACGTCCGCGCGCAGGTGGAGGCCAACGCCCGACGGCTGAAGGTCGGCACCGACAAGCTCGAGAAGGACGACGTGCTCGCGGGGCTCACCGCCGTGCTCACCGTGCGGTTCCCGGAGCCGCAGTTCGAGGGGCAGACCAAGGAGGTCCTCGGCACGCCCGCCGTCCGCGCGATCGTCTCCCAGGTCGTCCAGAAGGCCATGGCGGAGCGCTTCGCGTCGCCGCGCCGCGAGGACAGGGCGCAGACCGCCGTGCTGCTCGAGAAGGTCGTCGGGGAGATGAAGTCGCGGATCTCCGCGCGCACGCACAAGGAGACGCAGCGCCGCAAGAACGCCCTGGAGTCCTCGTCCCTCCCGGCGAAGCTCGTGGACTGCCGCTCCAACGACGTCGCCAACAGCGAGCTCTTCATCGTCGAGGGCGACTCCGCGCTCGGGACGGCGAAGCTGGCGCGGGACAGCGAGTACCAGGCGCTCCTGCCGATCCGGGGCAAGATCCTCAACGTGCAGAAGGCATCGCTGCCCGACATGCTCTCGAACACCGAGTGCGCGTCGATCATCCAGGTGCTGGGTGCCGGTTCCGGGCGCACGTTCGACCTGTCGGCAGCACGCTACGGGAAGATCATCATCATGAGCGACGCGGACGTCGACGGCGCCCACATCCGCACGCTGCTGCTCACCCTCTTCTTCCGCTACATGCGGCCCATGATCGACGAGGGGCGCGTCTTCGCCGCCGTGCCGCCGCTGCACCGCGTCGTGATCATGAACCCGGCTCGAAGCCCAACGAGGTCGTCTACACGTACTCCGAGCGCGAGCTGGCGGCGGTGCTGGCGCAGGCCAAGAGGCAGGGCAAGCGCTACCAGGACCCGATCCAGCGCTACAAGGGCCTCGGGGAGATGGACGCCGACCAGCTCGCGACGACGACCATGGACCGGCGGAACCGCACCCTGCGCCGCGTGCGGGTGGACGACGCGGAGGCGGCCACCCGCATGTTCGAGCTGCTCATGGGCAACGACGTGGCCCCGCGCAAGGAGTTCATCATCGACGGCGCGGGAACGGTGCGCGACCGCATCGACGTGTGACGGGAGGCGCGGCAACGCCGGACGCGCGGCCGGCCGCGGACCCATGGGTCCGCGGCCGTCCGCGTCGATGCCGATCGGCGCGTCAGGTGTCGAGGGGCGCGGACCCGTCCTCCGCCGCGGACTCGACGACGCCCACGGCCGCGCCGGACGCCGCATCCGGCGCCTCCGCGGGCGTGACGGCCTGGCCGACGCTGCCGACGGACTTCTCGAGCGGGATGCCCGAGCCGTCGCGCTTCATGCCCGTGGGCGGCAGCTGCCGCACCTCGCCGGCGGGGCCGACCGCGAGGGCAGGGCCCGGGCCGACCCAGGCGAGCGCCAGGTGGTCCTCGCCCTTCAGGTACGCGTGCGCGCGCACCCCGCCCGTGGCGCGGCCCTTCCGCGGGAAGTCCGCGAAGGCGGAGACCTTCGCGCGGCCCGGGTCGACGCCGGAGATGGTGGCGGACGACGCCGAGATCGTGACGACCTGCGCTCCCTCGGGCGCGACGGAGGAGAAGAACACCACGCGGGCGCCCGCGCCGAGGTTCACGCCGGCGACGCCGCCGGCCTGGATGCCCTGCGGACGGACGGAGACGGCCGGGAAGTGCAGCAGCTGCGCCTCGCTGGTGACGAACACGAGCTCGTCCGTCTCCGCGCCCTGGCGCGCGCCGACGACCTCGTCGCCCTTCTTGAGCGCGATCACCTCGTACTCCGGCTTCGCGGGCAGGGCGGACGGGGCGACGCGCTTCACGACGCCCTGGCGGGTGCCGATCGCGATCGCCTCCTCCGTGCCGAGCGCCACGAGCGCCACGACGCGCTCCTTCCTGTCGGTGAGCCCGAGGTAGTCCCGGATGCGGACGCCCGCGCCGAGCTGCACGCTCGCCACCGGGACCACGGGCAGATCGACCGGCGTCATGGTCACCAAGCGTCCCGTGCTCGTGATCGCCCCGATCCGCGTGCGGCTCGTCGTCTCGATCGCGGTGAGCACCGCGTCGTGCGAGCTCCGGCGGACGGCCTGGAGCGGCGTGCCCGGCGCGTCCGTCGGGAGGTCGACCCGCACGGCCCGGCCCGTCGTCGAGAGCAGCACCCGGCACGGCACGTCGGCGATCTCGAGCACCGGCGCGGACCGCCGGCTGGACGCGCCGGCGACGCTCGGCGCCGCCTCCGTGAGGAGGGTCCGCCGCGGCGTGCCGAAGCGGTCCGCGACCTCCTGGAGCTCGGTCGAGACGAGTGAGCGGAGGCGACGCGGGTCGGCGAGGATCGCCTCCAGCTCCGCGATCTCGGCCTGGAGCCGGTCGCGCTCCTCCTCGAGCTCGATGCGGCTGAACCGCGTGAGCCGGCGGAGGCGGAGCTCCAGGATGTAGTCGGCCTGCAGCGTCGACAGGTCGAAGACGTCCATGAGGCGGGCGCGCGCCTGCTCGGTGTCGTCGCTGCCGCGGATGACCTGGATGACCTCGTCGATGTCGAGGATGGCGATGAGGAGCCCCAGCACGAGGTGCAGGCGCTCCTGCCGGCGCGCCAGGCGGTAGCGCGTGCGCCGCGTGACGACGTCGAGCCGGTGCGCCACGTAGACCTGGAGGAGCTCCTTCAGGCCCAGGGTCTGCGGGCTGCCGTCGACGAGCGCGACGTTGTTGATGCTGAACCCGTCCTCGAGCGGCGTGTAGCGGTACAGCTGCTCGAGCACCGCCTCGGGGTTGAAGCCCGTCTTGATCTCGATGACCAGCCGGAGCCCGTGCGTGCGGTCGGTGAGGTCGGTCACGTTGGTGATGCCGGACAGCTTCTTGTTCTGGACGCCGTCCTTGATCTTCTCGATGACCTTCTCGGGCCCCACGAGGTACGGCAGCTCGGTGACGACGAGACCCGACTTCCGGGGCGTGAGGCTCTCGACCGAGACGCGCGCGCGGGTCTTGAAGCTGCCCCGGCCCGTGAGGTACGCGTCCTTGACGCCCTGGAGGCCGATGATGGTGCCGCCCGTGGGGAGGTCGGGCCCGGGCACGAACGCCATCAGGTCGTCGAGCGACGCGTCCGGGTGGTCGATGAGGTGGCGTGCCGCGCCGACGACCTCGATGAGGTTGTGCGGCACCATGTTCGTCGCCATGCCGACGGCGATGCCGCTCGCGCCGTTGACCAGCAGCTCGGGGAACGCCGCCGGCAGGACGGCGGGCTGCATGAAGGCGTTGTCGTAGTTCGGGACGAAGTCGACGACGTCCTCGTCGAGCCCCTCCACCATCGCGAGGGCGGACGCCGCGAGGCGCGCCTCCGTGTAGCGGGGCGCGGCGGGCCCGTCGTCGAGGGAGCCGAAGTTGCCGTGGCCGTCGATGAGGGGGACGCGCAGCGTGAACGGCTGCGCCATGCGCACCATGGCGTCGTAGATGGCGGTGTCGCCGTGCGGGTGGAGCTTGCCCATCACCTCGCCGGTGACGCGGGCCGACTTCACGTGCCCGCGGTCAGGGCGGAGGCCCATCTCGCTCATCTGGTAGAGGATGCGGCGCTGGACGGGCTTCAGGCCGTCGCGTGCGTCGGGCAGGGCCCGCGAGTAGATGACGGAGTACGCGTACTCGAGGAACGAGTTCTCCATCTCGGTGGAGACGTCGACGTCCTCGATCCGCTCCGCGGGATCGTCGGGCGTGGTGTTCGTGGTGGAGGGACTCATGGACTCTCTGGGTCGGGATCGGCGTCGCGGCGCGGATGCGCGCGGGGCTGCTGTGGCAGACTGGGCCGGATGGCCCCCATGCTACCGGCGCCCGGATCCGGCCGGATGAGCCTCACCGCGGTTATGCCCGGCTGCCTCGCCGCCCTCGCGGGGGAGGAGTCGGAGGCCGGCCTCCCGCCGGTGGACCGCGCGGTTGTCGTCCTCGTCGACGGGCTCGGGTCCGCCGCCCTCCGCTCCCGCGCCGGCCACGCCCGACATCTCGTGCAGGGGTGGCGCAAGCGCGACGTGGTGGACGTCGGCTTCCCCACGACCACCGCCGCGAGCATCACGTCGCTCACGACCGGCGTCCGCGCCGGGGAGCACGGCCTCTTGGGCTACAGCGCGCTCGACCCCGCCCACGACCGCATCCTCAAGCTGCTGTCCGGGTGGGACGCACGGAGCGTCCCCGAGCAGTGGCAGCCCGTGCCGACCGCCTTCGAGCGCGCGACGGCAGCGGGGGTGCCGGCCTTCGTCGTCGGGTCCTCGCGGTACGCCGGGTCCGGCTTCTCCCGCGCGGCCCTCCGCGGGGCGGTCTTCGTCCCGGCGGAGTCGATCGCCGACCGGTTCGCCGCGACGCGCGCGCTCCTCGACCGTGAGCCGCGCGCGCTCGTCTACCTCTACGTCCCCGAGCTCGACCAGGCGGCGCACGCGCACGGCTGGCAGTCGGACCGCTGGCTGCGCATCCTGGAGGAGCTCGACGCGGCCGCCGGCCCGTTCCTCGACCGCCTCCGCCCTCGCGAGGGCGCGCTGATCACCGCCGACCACGGCATCGTCGACGTGCCGGCCGCGTCGCAGGTGCTGTTCGACCGGGTGCCGGAGCTGGTCGCCGGGGTGCGCCACGTGGCAGGGGAGCCGCGGTGCCTGCACCTCCATCTGGAGCCGGGCGCGGATGCGGACGCGCTGGCCGAGGCGTGGCGGGCGTCGGAGGGCGTGCGCGCCCACGTGGCGACGCGCGCGGAGGCCGTGGACGCGGACTGGTACGGCCCGGTGCGGGAGGGCGTCGGGGCGCGCATCGGCGACGTCGTCGTCGCGACCCGCGCGCTCATCGCCTACTACGACGGACGGCCGCGCGACCAGGGCGCGCGGCGCATGGTGGGCCAGCACGGGTCGTTCTCGGACGAGGAGCGCCTCGTCCCCCTCATCCGGGCCGGCGCCTTCGCACGCGGCTGACCCGGCACCGGTCGCACGCGGCCGGACCGGGTCACCCCGGCTCAGGCCAGGTGGTCGTCGTCGCTGCGCGCGCCGAACACGATCTCGTCCCAGCTCGGCATGGCCGTGCGGCCGCGGCGACCGGACGGCTTCGCGGACCCGCGGCCCTCGCCGGAGGCGGGCGTGCGCAGGCCCTCGTCGTCGGCGTCGTCGCGCGGGCGGTCGCGTCCCGATCCCGAGTCGACGCGGCCGATGCCGGGGATCACCGCGGAGCGCAGGGGAGGAGCCTGGCGCTGGCCGCCGCGCGGGCGGGACAGCGGCTCCTCGCGACGCGCGGCGGGAGCGGCGGGGGACGCCGCGGGGCCGTCGTCGACGGCGTCGTCGCCCTCGTCGTCGCGCGGCAGGGACTCCCGCTCGCCCCGTCGCCGACGCAGCGCCTCGAGGAGGTCGGCGGTCTCGTTGAGCTCCACCTGCGCGACGCGCGCCGGCTGCTGGCTGCCGGCGGGGTGGTTGCCCTGGCGGCCGAGGTGCGACACGGCCGCGCCCTCGTCGCGACGGGGTGCCGTCTCCCACGGCTGCGGCGCGGTGTCCTGGGTGGCGGAGGACGCGGGGTCGGGGAGGCGGAAGGCACCGCTGTCGAAGCGGGTGACGCCGTCCTCCTGGTGCGTGCCCGCGGCCTCGGGCGGCAGGGCGCGGAGGCGGGGGATGAGGGCGCCGCGGATCTCGCCCTGCTGCGAGAGCGTGATCGCCTCGTTGTTGGCGGGGGAGAGTGCGTGCTTCTTGGCGTCGTAGGACCACCGGGCGTCGTGGTCGATCTCCTCCGACGTGAAGGCCACCTTGACGAGCCATCCGCCGAGCTGCTCCTTCCAGCTGCTCCAGCGCACGTCCTGCGCGCCGAGCGACTCGAGGCGCTCCTCGATGACCTGCCCGAAGAGCGTGCCCTGGCCCATCGGGTCGACCTCGATGGCCGTGTGCACGGGAACCTTCATCGCGCTGCGCACCACGTGCTCGCGCTCCGCGACGACCGGTCCCTCGAACTTCCGGACGTAGTCGACGGACGCTCCGGTCTCCCGGGCGACGTCCTCGGCGCTCATGCCCTGGCGGATGAAGGACTGGATGATGCGCGGGGCGGCCTTGCGCGTCGTCGTCCCGGCGTCCGACTGGCGGCGCAGCGCCTGACGGAAGGAGTCGTCCATGACGAGGCGGTGCCGTTCACCGCCCGCGGTCTCGACGACGAGGGCGCCGTCCTCGACTCCGACGATTTTCAGATCCTGCATGGGTTCCACGCCTCTCGCGCTCACTGGACGATTCACGATGCCACGAGTCGGCCCCTCTTCCGGGGAATACGCGTGGCGCGCCGTGACTTGTGTCGGACGAGAGCGCCGGGAGGCGGGATCACGGCCTCCGGGCGCAGGTTGTTAGTGCGCGAACGGTGTACCGTGTGAGTCCGCATCTGCGGCCCGGGCACGGGCCGGTGCTCCGCATCGGAAACAGCCGGTCAGGCGCCTCGCGAGGGCCTCTGGAGCGGTTTGCTATCCGGATGCGATTCATGCAAACTGTGCCCGCCGATTCCGTTCGGCGGTTATTCGAGAAGTGGACAGGAATGGCAACTGATTACGACGCCCCGCGCAAGACGGAGGACGACTCCGACTCGATCGAGGCTCTCAAGGAGCGCGTCCCGGACCGCATGTCCGGGGTCGTGGACGTCGACGATGCCGACAACCCCGGGAGCTTCGACCTCGCCGGCGCCGACCTCTCCGACCTCGAGCTCGAGACGGTCGTGCTCCCGCCCCAGGCCGACGAGTTCACCTGCGTGAGCTGCTTCCTCGTGAAGCACCGTTCGCAGATCGACCACCAGGAGAAGCTCGGTCCCATCTGCCAGGAGTGCGCCGCCTAGAGCGACGCCGGGCGAGAGCCCCGGAGGCCCGACGCCTCCCCGCACGTCATGATCGCCGTGGTCCTCGGATCGCGGCGATCAGTCGTTCCGGGGACCTCGTCGAGACGAGCCAGTAGGGAGCGGGATCGGTCGGGTCCATCAGGGGCACGCGCACCACCGGATCCACCCACCCGCGGATGACGAGGTACGCCCGGGCATGCAGGCGGACGCCGCGCTCCGCCACCGCCTCCGCGCCGCGGAAGCCCTCGGGCTCGCCGAGCTGCGCGACGTCGATGGACGCGCGTCCGGCATGCAGGCGCCCGTCGACGACCTCGATCACCGGGCTCGTGAGCACGAGCGTCGCCGCGACGCCGGCGTAGAGGACGATCGCGACGACCACGCCGGCGAGGACGCTGATCGGCAGGAACACGAGCAGGCTCGCGGGGATGACGAGGGCGGTGGCGACGAAGAGCCAGGGAGCCGGCCACAGCCGCTCCCTGTAGGGGGACGCTTGCATGCGCCTATTCGATCAGATTCCTGCACTAGCCTCGGACCGTGCCCGATCCCGTCGACGTCCTCATCGCGGGCGACGCCCCGATCCCGGCCTACGCGCATCCCGGGGACGCCGGCGCGGACCTCACGAGCGCGGAGTCGATCCGCCTGGAGCCCGGTGAGCGGGCGACCGTGGACACCGGGGTGTCCATCGCCCTGCCGGACGGCTACGCCGCGTTCGTGCTGCCCCGGAGCGGCCTGGCAGCGCGCCACGGCATCACGATCGTGAACGCCCCCGGCACCATCGACGCGGGGTACCGCGGCGAGATCCGCGTGACGCTCCTCAACACCGACGCCCGGGCCGCGTACGATGTCGCGGTCGGCGACCGCATCGCGCAGGTCGTCGTCATGCCGGTCAGCCGGGTGCGCTTCGTGCCCGTCGAGAAGCTGCCCGGGAGCCACCGCGGCTCGGGGGGCTTCGGCTCCACGGGCACCGGCGCCCTCCCCGTCCGAGACCCAGGAGACCGAACATGAGCGACGAGAACGCGAACCAGCCGGACGACGCCGCCGTCACCGACGACGACGCCGAGCACGTGCAGGACGCCAAGTCCGCCCCCGACGACCGCGCCGACCAGGGGCCCCTGGACGAGACCGAGGCGAACCCCGTGCGGCCGTACGTCGACCTCGGCGGGATCAAGATCCTGCCGCGCGAGGGCCTGCACCTCCGCCTCGAGGTGGCGGAGGGCACGCAGCAGGTCGTCGCCGTCGGCCTCGACTACGCGGAGTCCAGCCTCCAGGTGCAGCCGTTCGCCGCGCCGCGCTCGAGCGGGCTGTGGCACGAGATCCGCACGACCATCGGCGAGCAGATCCAGCGGCAGGGCGGCACGACGCGCCTCGCCGACGGGCCGTTCGGCCCGGAGCTGCACGCCGTCATCCCCGTCGTGCAGCAGCCCGGCCAGCCCGCGGCAGCCACGCGCGACGCGCGCTTCATCGGCGTCGACGGTCCCCGCTGGTTCCTGCGCGGCGTGATCACCGGCCGCGCGGTGTCCGACCCCGATGCCGCCGCCGCCGTCGAGGACCTCTTCCGCAGCGTCGTGGTCGTGCGCGGCGCCTCCCCGATGCCCCGCGGACCTCATCCCGCTGAAGATGCCCGCCGCGCAGGTGGGCACCACCTCCGGTGCCGCTCCCGTCGGCGATGCCCCGGCCCCCGTCCTGGGCTCCTGAGCATGACGGGCGACGGCCCGACCGACCGGGATCCCGCGGGGCCCGACGCCGACGCCGACGGCGCGGCGCCTGGTCGTGATCACTCGGCGCCCGGGTCCGCGCCCCGGTCGCCGGCGGCGGGCGACGCCCTCGGCGCCAGCATGGCGCAGGCCGCCGAACGGGCGGGGCTCGGACAGGCGGCGCGCGGCGAGACGATGACCGCGGCGGCCCTGCTGCAGGCCATGGGCGGCATCCGCGGCGTGCTCGAGGCGATCGTGCCGGGCCTCCTGTTCCTCGTCGCCTTCACCGTCACGCGCGACATCGTCCTCTCGGTCGCGGTGCCGGTGGCGGTCGCGGTCGTCGCCGTCGTCGCCCGGCTCGTGCAGCGCTCCGCCGTCGCTCCCGCGGTGGGCGGGCTCGTCGGCATCGTCATCTCCGCGCTCCTCGCGCTCCGCTCGGGCGAGGGGCGCGACTTCTACGCGCTCGGCCTCTGGACGAACGGCGCGTACTTCGCGGTGCTGCTGGTCTCGGTCGTCGTCGGCTGGCCGCTCGTCGGCGTCGCGGTGGGCTTCCTCATGGGCGACGGGACGGCGTGGCGCGCGGACCGCAGGAAGGCGCGTGCGCTCCGGCTCCTCACCCTCGTCTGGGTCGGCTTCTTCGCGCTCCGTCTCGCGGTGCAGCTCCCGCTCTACCTCGCCGACTCCATCGACGCCCTGGGCGTCGCGCGCCTGGTCATGGGGACGCCGCTCTACGGCGTGCTCCTGGTGCTCTCGTGGCTGTTCGTCCGGGCGGTGTACGCGAAGGACCCCGCCGCGCCTCCGGCCGGTCCCTCCGCCGCCTGACGCGGCGCCTCGACTGCCGCCGGACCCGATGGCGGGTGCGTCGGCCGCGCGCCGGGCACGGGACCGTCGCGCCCGATGGTAGATTCATCTCGACGTCGAGATACATCGGCGACGTCCCCGCCCCGCGCCGGGCACCCCGTTCAGGGTCGCCTTACTGGACCCGGCCGCGGCGGGCGACCAAGATCGGATGACGGGCGGAATTCGAGTTCCGCGCCCATCCAGCGAGGGAAGAGGGCCACGTGTCTGCAATCAACAGCTTCGGCGCGAAGGACACACTCCGCGTCGGGGACACCGACTACGAGATCTACCGCATCGACACCGTGGCGGGCCACGAGCGCCTCCCGTTCAGCCTCAAGGTGCTGCTCGAGAACCTGCTCCGCACGGAGGACGGGAAGAACGTCACGGGGAGCCAGATCAGCGCCCTCGGCGACTGGGTGCCCGAGGCCGAGCCCGACACCGAGATCCAGTTCACGCCCGCGCGCGTCGTGATGCAGGACTTCACGGGCGTGCCCTGCATCGTCGACCTCGCCACCATGCGCGAGGCGGTCGGCGAGCTGGGCGGCGATCCCACCAAGATCAACCCGCTCGCGCCCGCCGAGCTGGTCATCGACCACTCCGTCATCGCCGATCTCTTCGGCTCCGAGGACGCGCTCGAGCGCAACGTCGACATCGAGTACGAGCGCAACGGCGAGCGGTACCAGTTCCTCCGCTGGGGCCAGACGGCGTTCGAGGACTTCAAGGTCGTCCCGCCGGGCACCGGCATCGTCCACCAGGTCAACATCGAGCACCTCGCCCGCGTCACCATGACGCGCGAGGTGGGCGGCGTCCTCCAGGCCTATCCCGACACCTGCGTCGGCACCGACTCGCACACCACCATGGTCAACGGCCTGGGCGTGCTGGGCTGGGGCGTCGGCGGCATCGAGGCCGAGGCGGCCATGCTCGGCCAGCCCGTCTCGATGCTCATCCCCAAGGTCGTCGGCTTCAAGCTGGCGGGCGAGATCCCCACGGGGGTCGCCGCGACCGACGTGGTGCTCACCATCACGCAGATGCTCCGCAAGCACGGCGTCGTCGGCAAGTTCGTCGAGTTCTACGGATCCGGCGTCGGCGCCGTCCCGCTCGCGAACCGGGCCACCATCGGCAACATGAGCCCCGAGTTCGGCTCGACGGCCGCGGTGTTCCCCATCGACGACGTGACGCTCGAGTACCTGCGCCTCACCGGCCGCAGCGAGGAGCAGGTCGCCCTCGTCGAGGCCTACGCCCAGGCGCAGGGCCTCTGGCACGACGCGTCCGTCGAGCCGTCGTTCAGCGAGTACCTCGAGCTCGACCTGTCCACGGTCGTCCCTTCAATCGCCGGCCCGAAGCGCCCCAGGACCGCATCGAGCTGACCGACGCGAAGTCGCAGTTCGAGCGCGACCTCAACGATTACGCGCAGGTCGACCACGACATCGTGGACCTCGCGTCGGCGATGAGCTTCCCCGCGTCCGACCCCGGGGAGCTGCAGCCCGAGGACGCGCACTCGACGCACGAGCACCACCACGCGTCGCAGAGCCCGACCTCCGTCACGAAGCCCACGCGCGTCACCCTCGAGGACGGCCGCGACTTCACGCTCGACCACGGCGCCGTCGCCATCGCGGCCATCACGTCGTGCACGAACACGTCGAACCCCTCGGTCATGCTCGCGGCGGGGCTCCTCGCGCGCAACGCCAGCAAGAAGGGCCTCAAGGCGAAGCCGTGGGTCAAGACGACGCTCGCGCCCGGCTCCAAGGTCGTCACCGACTACTACGAGAAGTCCGGCCTCACCACGTACCTCGAGGACCTCGGCTTCTACACGGTCGGCTACGGCTGCACCACCTGCATCGGCAACTCCGGCCCGCTGCTGGACGAGATCTCGACCGCGGTGCAGGACAACGACCTCGCCGTCACGGCCGTCCTCTCGGGCAACCGGAACTTCGAGGGCCGCATCAACCCCGACGTGAAGATGAACTACCTCGCGAGCCCGCCGCTCGTCATCGCGTACGCCCTGGCCGGGTCGATGAACTTCGACTTCGACTCCGACGCGCTCGGCACCGACACCGAGGGCAACGACGTGTTCCTCAAGGACATCTGGCCGGACGCCGACGAGGTCCAGTCGACCATCGACAGCTCGATCGACACCGGGATGTTCACGCACCAGTACGCGGGCGTCTTCGACGGCGACGAGCGCTGGCGCTCGCTCCCGACGCCCACGGGCGCGACGTTCGAGTGGGACGCCGAGTCCACGTACGTGCGGAAGCCCCCGTACTTCGAGGGGCTCACGATGGAGATCACGCCGGTCACCGACATCCAGGGCGCCCGCGTCCTCGCGAAGCTCGGCGACTCGGTCACGACCGACCACATCAGCCCCGCCGGCTCCATCAAGGCGGACAGCCCCGCGGGCCACTACCTCGACGAGCACGGCGTCGGCCGGAAGGACTACAACTCCTACGGCTCGCGTCGCGGCAACCACGAGGTCATGATCCGCGGCACGTTCGCGAAGACATCCGGCTCCGCAACCAGCTGCTCGACGGCGTGGAGGGCGGCTACACGCGCGACTTCGCCCAGGCCGACGGCCCGCAGTCGTTCATCTACGACGCGGCGCAGAACTACCAGGCCGCGGGCACCCCGCTCGTGATCCTCGGCGGCAAGGAGTACGGTTCCGGCTCGTCGCGCGACTGGGCGGCGAAGGGCACGAGCCTCCTCGGCGTCAAGGCGGTCATCACCGAGAGCTTCGAGCGCATCCACCGCTCCAACCTCATCGGCATGGGCGTCGTCCCGCTGCAGTTCCCCGCCGGCGAGACCTGGGACACCCTCGGCCTCGACGGCACCGAGGAGATCAGCATCCAGGGGCTCGAGGAGCTGAACCAGGGCACCACGCCCCGCACCGTGCGCGTCGTCGCCGCGCCCACCTCCGACTCGCCCGCGGGCAAGGAGACGGTGGAGTTCGACGCGGTCGTGCGCATCGACACCCCCGGCGAGGCGGACTACTACCGCAACGGCGGGATCCTGCGAGTACGTGCTGCGCAGCCTCGTCGCGTAACAGGAGGCTAGAGGAGGCCGGGCGACGACGCCCGGCCTCCTTCGTGCATGCAGGGCCCTGCGTACACTCGATGAGGCGGACGTCGCGACATGGCGTCCGAGGGAAGGCGGTCAGCATGGGAGATCCTGGAGACGATCACGGGACCCCGGGACCTCGACCGGCTGAGCCACGAGCAGATGCTCGAGCTCGCGGTGGAGATCCGGCAGTTCCTCGTCGCGGAGGTCTCCAAGACGGGCGGCCATCTCGGGCCGAACCTCGGCGTCGTGGAGACGACGCTCGCGATCCACCGCGTCTTCGACTCGCCCCGCGACCCCATCGTCTTCGACACCGGCCACCAGTCGTACGTCCACAAGCTGCTCACCGGGCGGCAGGACTTCTCGCGGCTCCGCGAGTCCGGCGGGCTCGCCGGCTACCCGCAGCGCGCCGAGTCCGAGCACGACATCGTGGAGAGCTCGCACGCGTCGAGCTCGCTGAGCTGGGCGGACGGGATCTCCCGCGCCTTCGGCATCACCGGCCAGACCGACCGCCATGTCGTCGCGGTCGTGGGCGACGGCGCCCTCACCGGCGGCATGACGTGGGAGGCGCTGAACAACATCTCCGACGACAACACGCGGAAGCTGATCATCGTCGTCAACGACAACGGCCGCTCCTACGCGCCGACCATCGGAGGCATGGCGCGGTTCCTCAACACCGTGCGGACGCGGCGCACCTACCGCGGGCTCTACGAGACCAGCCAGCGCGTCTTCGGCGTGTTCGGGGCGCCCGGGGACAGCCTGCTACCGCGGGCTGCGCGGCGGTCTGCACGGGTTCCTCACCCGCGTCAC
This sequence comes from Clavibacter sp. AC415, assembly GCF_979252985.1. Lineage (NCBI taxonomy): Bacteria > Bacillati > Actinomycetota > Actinomycetes > Micrococcales > Microbacteriaceae > Clavibacter > Clavibacter sp. AC415. Next base: position 46,940 of record NZ_CEEDAR010000021.1, read on the forward strand.
CGACAACGAGGCGCTGTACTCGAACCTCGACATCAAGTACCTGGGGCCCATCGACGGCCACGACCAGCAGGCCATGGAGGAGGCGCTCCGAGCAGGCGCGCGACTACGGGGCCCCCGTCATCGTGCACGCCATCGCCGAGAAGGGCCGGGGCTACGAGCCGGCCCGTCGCGACGTCGCGGACCAGTTCCACGCGGTCGGCCAGATCGACCCCGAGACGGGCGAGCCGATCGACCCGTCGCAGGCGGTGAGCTGGACCAGCGTCTTCGCCGACGAGATCCTCGCCCTCGCCGACGAGGATCCGCGCATCGTGGGCATCACCGCGGCGATGCTGCGGCCCGTGGGCCTCCACCGCTTCGCCGAGAAGCACCCCGACCGCGTGCACGACGTGGGCATCGCCGAGCAGCACGCCGTGACGAGCGCAGCCGGCCTCGCGTACGGCGGCCTGCACCCCGTGGTCGCCCTCTACGCGACCTTCGTCAACCGCGCCTTCGACCAGGTGCTCATGGACGTGGCGCTGCACCGGGCGGGCGTGACCTTCGTGCTCGACCGGGCGGGCGTCACCGGGCCGGACGGTCCCAGCCACCACGGCATGTGGGACCTGGCGCTGCTGCAGATCGTGCCGCACATCCGGCTCAGCGCGCCGCGCGACGCCACGCGCCTCCGCGAGGAGCTGGGCCGAGGCCGTGAAGGTCGACGACGCGCCCACCGTCGTGCGCTTCTCCAAGGGCAGCGTGGGCGACGAGATCGAGGCCGTCCGCCGTCTCGACGACGGCGTCGACGTGCTCTACGCCGCGGATGCGCAAGACGTGCTGATCGTCACCGTCGGGCCGATGGCGTCCATGGGCATCGAGGTCGCCGAGCGGCTCGCGGCCCAGGGCATCGGTGCCACGGTCGTCGATCCGCGCTGGGTCGTGCCCGTGCCGCGCAGCGTCGTGGAGCTCGGCGGCACGCACCGTCTGGTCGTGACCATCGAGGACGGCGTCGTCGTCGGCGGCATCGGCGCCGGGATCCAGGCAGGACCTCCGCGAGGCGGGCATCGACACGGGGGTGACCGAGCTGGGTCTGCCGGACGAGTTCCTCGGCCACGGCACGCGCTCGGAGATCCTCGAGCGCGTGGGCCTTCAGCCCGCAGCACATCGCGCGCGACGTGGTCGCCCAGGTGCTCGGCAGCCGCGTTCCGTCGGCGCGGCCCCTTCCCGCGGAGCGGGGAGCGCGTCTCCATCCCCGGCGAGGACGACGAGCAGGCCTGACGCACGCCGCTCGCGGAGGAGGGCCCGGTCGCGATGCGGCCGGGCCCTCCTCGTCGTGCGGCGCTGCTACGCCACGCCGCGGATGGGCGGGTGGTGGAACGTGTCGCCGAACGCGCGCTCGCTCGCTCCGACGCGGTCCAGGTAGGGGGTCAGCCCACCCATCTGGAACGGGTATCCGGCGCCGAGGATGAGGCAGAGGTCGATGTCCTCCGCCGCGTGCACGACGTCGTCCTCCAGCATGCGGCGCACCTCATCGGCGAGGCCCGTCTCGACGCGCTCCCGGATCTGGTCGGCCGTCATCGGATCAGGTGCCGCCCTTCACGATCCGCAGCGCCTCCTTGTCGAAGCCCGTCGGGCGGCCCTTGGAGTCCCGCGAGTAGATGCGCCCGAGGTCCGCGAGCCAGGCGGAGGCTCGAGGACTCTGGAAGAAGCGGATCCGGGAACGCCGCGTGGTGCGTGTCCAGCACGTGGGCGCCGACCTTGAGCCCCACGAGCTCGAGCAGCTCGAACGGCGTCATCGGCAGGCCGAACGGCGCGAGCGAGCGGTCGACGACCTCGAACGGGGTGCCCGTGTCCACCGCGTGCATCGCCTCGCCGAGGACCTTGGCGAGGATCCGGTTCACGACGAAGCCCGGGGTGTCGCGGGTGATGACCGCGTTCTTCTTGAGCTTCCGCGCGACCTGCATAGCGGTGGACAGCGCCTCGTCGGTGGTGTGCGGCGTCCCGCACGACCTCGATGAGCGGCATCACGGCGACGGGGTTGAAGAAGTGGAACCCCACGACGCGCTCCGGGTGCGCGAGGCGCTCGGCGATGCGCTCCACCGACAGGCTCGAGGTGTTCGTGGCGAGGATCGCCGTCTCGGAGACGTGCTGCTCGATCTCCGCGAACACCGCCTGCTTCACGCCCAGCTCCTCGAACACGGCCTCGATGACCCCAGTCCGCGTCGGCGAAGTCGGCCTTGTCGGTCGTGCCCGTGACGAGGGCGGTGAGCCGGTTGGCCTCGTCGGGGGAGATGCGCCCCTTTTCTCGGCGAGCTTGCGGATCTCGCCGTGGATGCCGGCGACGCCCGCATCCACCCGCGCCTGGTCGAGGTCGGTGATGACCACCGGCACCTGGAGGCGGCGCACGAACAGGAGCGCGAACTGCGATGCCATGAGCCCGGCGCCGACGACCCCCACCTTCGTGACGGGACGGGCGAGATCCTTGTCCGGAGCTCCCGCCGGGCGCTTGGCGCGCTTCTGCACCAGGTCGAACGCGTAGATGCTCGCCCGGAACTGGTCACCCGAGATGAGGTCGGCGAGGGCCTCGTCCTCCGCGGCGAAGCCCTCCTCGCGGGTGCTGCCCTTCGCCGCCTTCAGCAGGTCGAGCGCGCGGTACGGCGACTGCGCGACCGTGCCGATGCGCTGCTCGAGGGACTTGCGGGCGATGCCGATGGCGACGTCCCACTTGGCCAGGCGCTCGAGCCGGCCGGGCGCGTTCGGGCGCTTCACCTCGACGGCGCCGGAGATGACGCCGTCGGCCCACCGGATCGACTGCTCCAGGAACGACGCCGAGGGGAAGGACGCGTCGGCGATGCCGAGCTCCATCACTTCGGCCGCCTTCAGGGTGCGGTTGTTCTTCAGCGGGTTCTCGATGATGACCTTGAGGGCGTTCTCGATGCCGATGAGGTTCGGGAGCAGCCAGGCGCCGCCCCAGCCGGGGATGATCCCGAGGAACACCTCGGGGAGCGCGACGGCCGGCACGGACGCGTCGACCGTGCGGTAGTCGGAGTTCAACCCGATCTCCAGGCCGCCGCCGAGCGCCAGCCCGTTGATGAACGTGAACGACGGCACGCCGAGGCGGTGGAGCCGCCCGAGCGTGTCGTGGCCGAGCTGCGCCATCTGCCGGCCCACCTCGCGGCTCGGGATCTCGCCCACCTTGCTGAGGTCGGCGCCGGCGGCGAGGATGAACGGCTTACCCGTGATCGCCACCCCGGCGATCTCGCCCCGGGCGGCGCGGCCGGCGAGCCCGTCGAGCGCCTCCGCGAGCTCCAGCAGGGTCGCGGGACCCAGCGTCGAGGGCCGCGTGTGGTCGCGCCCGTTGTCGAGCGTGACGAGCGCGAGGACGCCGCCGGAGGGCAGCGGCACGTCGCGGACGTGCGAGTGCGTGACGACCTCGTCGGGATCGAGCGCCACGAGCTCCCGGAAGCGGCTGGTGTCGGTCACTTGTTCCTCTTCTTCCTCTTGCCGGTGAAGTGCGGGTTCTCCCAGATGACGCTGCCGCCCTGGCCGAGGCCGACGCACATGGCGGTGAGGCCGTAGCGGACCTCGGGGTGCTGCTCGAACTGGCGCGCGAGCTGGTTCATGAGCCGAACGCCGCTCGACGCGAGCGGGTGGCCGACGGCGATCGCGCCGCCGTACTCGTTCACGCGCGGGTCGGCGTCGTCGATGCCGAAGTGGTCGAGGAGGCTGAGCACCTGGATGGCGAACGCCTCGTTGAGCTCGAACAGCCCGATGTCGTCGATGGTCAGCCCGGCCTTGCGCAGCGCCTTCTCCGTGCTCGGGACGGGCCCGATGCCCATGATCTCCGGCTCGACGCCCGCGAAGGCGAACGACACCAGCGTCATCTTCGGCGCGAGCCCGAGCTCCTTCACCGCGTCGCCGCTCGCGAGCAGCGCCGCGGTGGCGCCGTCGTTCAGTCCCGACGAGTTGCCGGCCGTCACGCGCCCGTGGGGGCGGAACGGGGTGCGCAGCCCGGCGAGGCCCTCGAGCGTCGTCTCGGGCCGCATGGCCTCGTCGCGGGTCGCGAGGCCCCAGCCGTCGTCGTTCCGCGTGGCGACGGGCACGAGGTCCGGCTGGATGTGCCCCGCGGCGTAGGCGAGCGCCGTCTTCTGCTGGCTGGCCAGGGCGTACCTGTCTGCGCGCTCACGGGTGAGGGACGGGAAGCGGTCGTGGATGCGCTCCGCCGTGCGGCCCATGTTGAGGGCGTCCTCGCTCACCAGGCGCTCGGCGAGGAACCGCGGGTTCGGATCCGCGTCGAAGCCCATCGGGTGGCGGCCCATGTGCTCGACCCCGCCCGCGATGGCGAGGTCGTACGCGCCGAACGCGATGCCGCCCGCGGTGGCCGTGACGCTCGTCATGGCGCCGGCGCACATGCGGTCGATGGCGTAGCCCGGGACGGAGCGGGGGAGACCCGCCAGCAGCGCGGCGGTGCGGCCGAGGGTGAGGCCCTGGTCGCCCGTCTGGGTCGTGGCCGCGATGGCGACCTCGTCGATCCGGTCCTTCGGCACCTGCGGGTTCCGCTCCAGCAACCCGATCATGGCCTTGACCACCAGGTCGTCGGCGCGGGTCCGCCAGTACATGCCCTTCTCACCCGCTCGTCCGAACGGGGTGCGGACCCCGTCCACGAAATGGACTTCGGCTCTCTCGACCACTGACGCCTCCTCGCATCGATTTCCCCACCCTAGGGAGAGGCCGGTGGGGAGCCGAATCCGTTGACTGTTCCTACGAGGCCCCGTCGTCCGTCGCGTCGTCGGCTTGGTCGGCATCCACAAAGGCGGAGGCGACCGCGGCGGCCGTCGCCTCGATCTGCCAGGGCCGCGCGCCCCACGACTCGAGCGCCGTCGCCACGGAGGCGGGAGCGAGGTCGGCGGGCGGCGTCCACGCGACGCGGCGCAGCACCTCGGGCGTCAGCACGTTCTCCTGGGGGACGCCCATCGCGGTCGCGACCTCCTGCACGGCGACGCGGGCGCGCTTGAGGCGCCGGTCGGCCGCGGGGTCCTTGTCGGCCCAGGCCTTCGGCGGCGGCATCGACTCGCCCGTGCCGCGCAGCTGCGGGAACTCGGTGGCGGCGAGGCCCCGCTCGACGGCGGCCCACCAGCGGTCGATCTCGCTCCGGCTCGCGCGGCCCGAGAACTCGCGCACGGCGGCGAGGTCGCGCTTGGACTGCGGCAGGACGCGCGCCACGGCGACGAGGGACCCGTCGGGGACCAGGCGGCCGGGGCTGGTGTCGACCTCGCGCGCGTACGCGTCGCGGGCCTCCCACAGCTCCTTGGCGACGGCCAGGTTGCGACCGCCGCGGATCCCGTGCAGGCCGCTGAGGCGGCGCCACGGCTCGACCCGGGCGGGCTTGGCCTCCTTGGCGATGGTCGCCTGGAACTCCTGCTCGGCGATGGCCGTCTTGCCCTGCTCCTCGAGGCGGCGGGCGATCTCGTCGCGCACGTCCACGAGCAGCTCCACGTCGAGCGCGGCGTACACGAGCCATGCCCGCGGGAGCGGGCGGGTCGACCGTCGGCCGCGGAGTGCTCCTTCGCCAGGTGGATCCCGAGCAGCTCCTCGACGACCGTGCCGAGGCCGACGCGGGGCAGGCCGAGCAGGCGGGAGGCGAGCTCGGTGTCGAAGATGCGCCGGGGGTCGAGGCCGACCTCCCGGAGGCAGGCGAGGTCCTGGCTGGCCGCGTGCAGGACCCACTCCACGTCGCGGATGACCTCGTCGAGCTCGGAGAAGCCGCCGACGGCGGGCGGGTCGAACAGGAAGGTGCCCGCGCCGCGACGGAACACCTGGATGAGGTAGGCGCGCTGGCTGTAGCGGAAGCCGGACGCCCGCTCGGCGTCGACGGCGATGGGACCGGTGCCCTGGGCGATGGCCTCGACGGCGCGCAGGTACTCCTCGCGCGTGTCGATGACGGTGAGGTCGCCGGTGGCCGCCGCCTCGCGCAGCGGCGCGCGTCCGTCCGCGGGCTCCGCAGCGGGAGACGGCTCCGGTGCCGTCGCCGGCGCCTGCGCTCGGGCGACGGGGTCCGGGACGATCGGCGCCTCCGGACGCCGTGCGCGGGGGCGCGTCCGGGCGACGACCGCGTCGGTGGCGGTGGATCCCGGGACGTCGGAGAACAGCGAGGCGCCCATGGCCGGGCGGCCGAGCCGGGGTGCGGCCGCCGGGGATGCGGGGGTCGCGTCGGGGTCGGGGGTGTCGGACGGGGCGTTCACGTCCGGGTGCGTCGCGCTGATAGCAGTGTCACTCCTTCGCCCGCGGGAGGCAGTCCGGCGAGCATGCACAGTAGTTCCCCCCAGCCTTCCACATGGGCGGTCACGTCGCTGTCCGCCGGGGTCCAGGAGGCCCGGAGCTCGATCTTGGCGCCGCTGCCCTGCCGGGCCAGCTCGCCGTAGCCGGTGGAGATGATGCGCGTCGCCGTCCCCGACGGCGCGGAGTACCGGGCGCCGCGCGATGCCAGGCCGTCCACGAGCCAGGAGCCAGGCGACGTCCGCGAGGAACGGGTCGGTGCCCATGTCGGTCTCCAGCGGCGCCTGGGCGAAGCAGACGATGCGGAAGGCGCCGCCCCAGGCGTCCGGCTCCTCCGGGTCGTGCAGCAGGATGAACCGGCCCGTGCCGAGCTCGGAGTCGGCGGCATGCCCGAGGGGGACACGTCGGCGGCCAGCGCCACGGCGTACGGGGCCAGCCCGCCGGCGGGCGAGGGGATCTCGGTGAGCACCAGCTCGGACCGGGTGGTCGCGCGCCGGAGCGCGTCGAGCGCCGCGCGGAACTCGGGCGGATCCTCGGCGCTGTCACGGGTGTCTACCACGGGGGCAGACTCGGTCCGCCGTCCCGGCGGCCAGGAGCCACGCCGGAGGCGCGACCGGCCGCCGATCCCGCCAGCGACCAGGGGATCAGCCGCGGGCGACGCTCCAGCGGGCGTAGGTGCGGTGGTCGTCGTCCACGAGGAGCTGCGCGAGGCGCATCCGCGCGTCCACGCCGGAGCCGGCGGGGACGAGCGGGATGCGCGGGGTGACGAGCTCCGGGGACGTGGTCAGGCACAGCTCGTCCACGCGGCCCGCCGTCAGCAATGCGGCGGCGAGGGCGGGTCCGCCCTCGCAGACGACGCTCGTCAGGCCGAGGCCACGGAGCGCGTCGACGACGTCGTCGCCCCCGAGGCGCCCGTCCGCCGCGGCGCCGAGGGGCACGGGTACGAGCTCCGCGGGGACGCCCGCGAGCGTCGCGAGGGCGCGATCGCGCGCCTCGGGCGGGCACAGCACCACGAGCCGGCCGTCGGCCTGCGCGGGGTCGAAGCGGTGGCCGGAGAGGTCGCCCGAGGACGTGGCGACCGCCAGCGGCGTGCGCCGGGGGAGCACGTACCGCTCCGTGCGGACGGTGCCGGCGCCGACGAGGACCACGTCCGCGAGCTCGCGGACGACCCCGAGGATCCGGCGGTCGACGACGCTGCTGAGGCTGTCGGAGGACCCGTCGGCTCCGATGACGCTCCCGTCGACGGACGCGACGAAGTTCAGGCGCACGTGCTCGACGGAGGCCGGGCGGTAGAGGCCCTCGAGCCAGTCGCGCGTGCCCTCGTCGTCGAGCCCGCGAGGACCCGGGTCCTCGCCCGGTCCCGCGACGGGCAGGACCCGCGTGATCCTCACCCCGCGAGCCGCTCGCGCACCTGGCGCTTCACGCGGCCGAGCATCGCGGTCATGCCGCGCATGCGCAGCGGCGACACCGCCGCGTCCAGCCCGATCGTGGACGGGTAGTCGTCGGGGACCGCCAGCACCTCCTCGGCCCGGAGCCCCTCGAGGCCCTGGGCGAGGATGGACGCGAAGCCCCGGCTCGTCGGCGCCTCGGCGGGCGCCTGGGCGTGGACGTGCACGTCGCCGTCGACGACCTCCACGAACATGAACACCGGCGACTGGCACTCCTCCACCCGCTCCAGCAGGTCCGGGTGCTCGGCGTAGCGCTCGGGCAGGGCCGGGAGCTCGTTGCTGAAGTCGAGCAGCAGGAGGAGCCGGTCACGCTGCCCGAGCGCGAGGAAGTCGTCCCGGATCTCGGCGAGCGCGGCGGGCAGCGCGGGGGAGCCGGTCATCGGGAGGGCAGCTCCCCGGGCTCGGCGCCCTGCACGATGGGGACGCGCACGGCGGAGCCCCGCTCGGTCCAGGACCCGTCGTAGTTGCGGACGCCGTCGAAGCCGAGGAGGTGCGTGAGCACGAACCACGTGTGGCTCGAGCGCTCGCCGATGCGGCAGAGGACCACCACGTCGTCGCCGTCGCCGAGGCCGGCGCCCTCGCGGTAGACGGCGTCGAGCTCGGCGCGGGTCCGGAACGAGCCGTCCTCGGCCGCCGCCTTCGCCCAGGGGACGTTGCGGGAGGTGGGGATGTGGCCCGCGCGGAGCGCGCCCTCCTCCGGGTAGGCCGGCGCCGTCGTGCGCTGGCCCGTGTACTCCTCGGGGCTGCGGACGTCGATCAGCGGGTTGCCCAGGTGCGCGAGCACGTCGTCCTTGTACGCGCGGATCTCCTCGTCGCGGCGCTCCACCACGGGGTACTCCACGGGGGCGACCTCGGTGGCGTCGGTGGTGAGCGGTCGACCCTCGGCGACCCACTTGTCGCGCCCGCCGTCGAGCAGGCGCACGTCCTCGTGGCCGAACAGCGTGAACACCCAGAGCGCGTAGGCGGCCCACCAGTTGCTCTTGTCCCCGTAGATGACGACGGTGCTGTCGCGCGAGATGCCGCGCTCCGACATGAGCTCGGCGAACCGCTCGCCGTCGACGTAGTCGCGCTGCACCGGGTCGTTGAGGTCCGTGTGCCAGTCGACCTTGACGGCGCCGGGGATGTGGCCCGTCTCGTACAGCAGCACGTCCTCGTCCGACTCGACGACCACGAGGCCCGGGGTCAGGGCTCCGTCGGCGAGGCGCTCCTGGAGCCAGTCGCCGCTGACGAGGCGCTCCGGGTGGGCGTACTCGGCGAACCTGGGGGTGGTGTCCGGCTCGACGGCCATGGGGCTCTCCTTGATCTCGCGGCCGCGGGGGCCGCGCTCGGTGGGACGCGGTCTAGTCTGGTGGGTGTTCCGCGGGCGCCCAGGGCACCGCGTCGACCACCATCCACGGTAACGGTTCGCGCTGCGCGGGACCTTCCCGATGACAGCCGGAGACCCACCTGTGACGAACGCCGACATCGGATCGCGGAGCCACGACGCGCAGGGCGCGGGGGTGGGCGCGCTCGTCGGCCGCTCGCCGAGCATCACGGGCGAGGAGATCGCCGCGCACCTCGTGCCGCCGCGGCAGTTCGACGAGGCCCGCTTCGACACCTACCGGCCGGACCCCGAGTACGACACGCAGGCGCAGGCGGTCGAGGTGCTCCGCGCGTTCTCCGGCGACCGCGCCGGGTCCCGCGGCGGGCTCTTCTCCCGCCGGAAGGCGCCCGCGCCGAAGCCCGGCGTGTACCTCGACGGCGGGTTCGGCGTCGGCAAGACCCACCTGCTCGCGTCGCTCTGGCACGCCATGCCGGGACCCAAGTACTTCGGCACCTTCATCGAGTACACCGCGCTCGTCGGGGCGCTCGGCTACCAGGGCGCCGTCGGGATCCTCCGCGGGGCGACGCTCGTGGCGATCGACGAGTTCGAGCTCGACGACCCGGGCGACACCATGATGATGACGCGCCTGCTCTCGGACCTCGTCCAGACGGGCACGCGCATCGCGGCGACGAGCAACACCCCGCCGAACGCCCTGGGGGAGGGCCGCTTCGCCGCCGCCGACTTCCTGCGCGAGATCCAGGCCATGAGCGACCGGTTCGACACGATCCGCATCGACGGCCTCGACTACCGCCGTCGCGCCTTCGAGGGCCACGCCGTCACGGTCGAGGCCCACGACCTCGACGCGCGCGCCGACGCGGCGCGACAGGGCGGGGCGGCCGTCACCCTCGACGGCTTCCCCGAGCTCGTCGCGCACCTGGCGCGGCTGCACCCCTCCAAGTACGTCAAGGTCATCGAGGGCGTCGACGTCATCGCGCTCCGCGACGTGACCCAGCTGCAGGGGCAGACGGACGCGCTCCGCTTCGTCGCGTTCGTCGACCGCGTGTACGACGCCCAGATCCCGCTGCTGGCGTCCGGCACGCCGTTCGACGAGGCGTTCTCGGCGGAGATGCTGGCGGGCGGATACCGCGAGAAGTACCTCCGCGCCATCTCCCGGCTCATCTCGCTCACCGCCGCCGGGCGCGACGCGTAGCCGTCCCCGCATAGCCCACCGGGCTCCGGCGCAGCTGGGCCGGCGGCACCGTCGAGCATCCCCGACGGGTCCGGAAACACGATGTTCACACGCGCGGTGCCCGTGTAACGCGCCCGAAACACGTCCGGCGAGCCCGTGAAACCTCGCCCGGACACTGGATGCGTACCCGGCACCCGGCTCTCGCCGAACCCCCCGACCACACGGGCGGCGTCCCGCCTCCAGTCCGGTGCGACCCCTGCACGATCTACGAGAGGTGAAACACCATGGATCAAGGCAACACCGCCTTCCTCCTGATCGCCGCGGCGCTGGTCCTCCTGATGACGCCGGGTCTGGCGTTCTTCTACGGCGGGCTCGTCAAGGCCAAGAGCGTCATCAGCATGATGATGATGAGCTTCGGGGCCATGGGCCTCATCGGGCTCCTCTGGGTGCTCTACGGCTACGCGGTCACGTTCGGGAACGGACCGGACGGCGCCGCGGGCAACCCGCGCTTCGTCGGCATCGACGGCATCCTCGGCGTCGACCTCGGCCAGCTCGGCCTCGGCGACGCCTACACGGCGGCCCTCGGCGAGCAGACGAGCGCCTACCCGACGCTCGCCTTCGCCGCGTTCCAGGCGACGTTCGCGATCATCACCGTGGCCCTCATCTCCGGCGCCATCGCCGACCGCGCCAAGTTCGGCGCGTGGATGGTGTTCGCCGGCGTCTGGGCGACGATCGTCTACTTCCCGGTCGCGAGCTGGGTCTTCAACTTCACGATCGCCGACGGCTCGACCGTCGACGGCGGCTGGATCGCCTACAACGTCGGCGCCATCGACTTCGCCGGCGGCACGGCCGTCCACATCAACGCGGGTGCCGCGGCCCTCGCCCTGTCGCTCGTCCTCGGCAAGCGCGTCGGGTTCGCCAAGGGCATGCACGTGCCGCACAACCCGCCGTTCGTGCTCCTCGGCGCCGGACTCCTGTGGTTCGGCTGGTTCGGCTTCAACGCCGGCTCGGAGCTCGCCGCGGACGGCATCGCGGCCATCGCGTTCCTCAACACCATCGCCGCTCCCGCCGCCGCGATCCTCGGCTGGCTCGTCGTCGAGAAGATCCGCGACGGCAAGCCCACCTCGGTGGGCGCCGCATCCGGTGCCGTCGCGGGCCTCGTCGCCATCACCCCGGCGTGCGCCGCCCTCTCGCCGATCTGGGCCATCGTCCTCGGCATCGTCGCCGGCGCCGTCTGCGCCGTCGCGATCGAGCTGAAGTTCAAGCTCGGCTTCGACGACTCGCTCGACGTGGTGGGCATCCACCTCATCGGCGGCCTCATCGGCACGCTGTACATCGGGCTCTTCGCCACCGACGTCGGCCTCATCTACTCGGGCTCGCTCGAGCAGCTCGGCAAGCAGGCCCTCGCCGCGTTCGCGGTGCTGATCTACTCCTTCGTCCTCTCGTACGTCATCGGCACGATCATCCAGAAGACCATGGGCTTCCGGGTGAAGAACGAGGACGAGATCGCCGGCATCGACACGATCGTCCACGGCGAGGAGGGCTACGTGCTGGAGACCTCCGGCCGCTGACCCGCACCACCGGTCGACCACGACGGGCGCCGCACCTCGCGAGAGGGCGGCGCCCGTCCGTCGTCAGCGGGAGAATCGCCTGCGCGGGGAAGCGCGCCGCCGCCCTTGGCAGCGCCCGCCGTGGCGGCGTTCACTCGAGGGCATGGACTTCACACCGAGAAGAGCGATCATCACCGGCGCCGACTCCGGCATCGGCCGTTCCACCGCCGTGGCCCTCGCGAAGGCGGGCCTCGACGTGGGCATCACCTGGCACGACGACGAGGCGGGCGCGGAGGCCACCGCCGAGGAGGCGCGCTCCCACGGCGTGCGCGCCGTCACGACCCGTCTCGACACGGCGGACCTCGAGTCCGCCGGGGAGGTCGTCACCCGCCTCGCCGCCGAGCTCGGCGGGGTCGACGTGCTCGTCGGCAACGCCGGGACGGGCGACTCCACGCCGTTCCTCGACACCGACCTCGCCAGCTGGCAGCACGTGATCGCCGTCGACCTGACCGCCGTCAGGTCGACGGCGAGATCACGTGCTGCCAGCTGGCGAGGTCGGTGTCGAGGAACAGCGTGGAATCGCCCGTCCCGGCGTTGCCGACGAGCACGCCGCCGAGGCTGCGGCGGCGAGGCGGGTGACAACCTGCAGGAGCTCGAGGTGCCCGCCGTGTCGAGACGGGTCGTGACGGCGCGCACGCCGTGGGAGCGCGCCTCCTCGGCGGTGCGGCCTCCGCGCCCGCCTCGTCGTCGCTGCGGTGATGCCCACGTCGAGGCCCGCCTTCGCGAGGGCCACGGCGGTGGACGGCACCGGTGATGATCGCTCTTCTCGGCGCTGAAGTCCATGCCCTCGAGTGAACGCCGCCACGGCGGGCGCATGCCAAGGGCGGCGGCGCGCTTCCCCGCGCAGGCCATTCTCCCGCCCGAACACGACAGACGGCGCCGCCCTCTCGCGAGGTGCGGCGCCCGTCGTGGTCGACCGGTGGTGCGGGTCAGCGGCCGGAGGTCTCCAGCACGTAGCCCCTCCTCGCCGTGGACGATCGTGTCGATCAGCAATCTCGTCCTCGTTCTTCACCCCGGAAGCCCATGGTCTTCTGGATGATCGTGCCGATGACCTACGAGGAAGGACGAAGGAGTAGATCAGCACCGCGAACGCGGCGAGGGCCTGCTTGCCGTCTCGAGCGAGCCCGGTAGATCGCCGAAGCATCGGTGGCGAAGAGCCCGATGTACAGCGTGCCGATGAGGCCACCGACGAGGTGGATGCCAACCACGTCGAGCGAGTCGTCGAAGCCGAACTTCAACTTCAGCCGGATCGCAACAGCGCCGGCGCCGGCGACGATGCCGAGGACGATGGCCCAGATCGGCGAGGGCGGCGCACGCCGGGTGATGGCGACGACCGCGACGGCACCGGATGCGGCGCCCACCGAGGTGGCTTGCCGTCGCGGATCTTCTCGACGACGAGCCAGCCAAGGATCGCGGCGGCGGGAGCGGCGATGAGGAACGCGAATGGCCGCGATGCCGTCCGCCGCGAGCTCCGAGCCGGCGTCGAAGCCGAACCAGCCGAACCACAGGAGTCCCGGCGCCAAGAGAACGGCGGGTTGTGCGGCACGTGGCATTGCCCTCGGCAAACCGACGCTGCCAGGACGAGCGACAGGGCGAGGGCCGCGGCACCCGCGCTTGGACGGCCGTGCCGCCGGCGAAGTCGATGGCGCCGACGTTGTAGGCGATCCAGCCGCCGTCGACCGTCGAGCCGTCGGCGATCGTGAAGTTGAAGACCAGCTCGCGACGGGAAGTAGACGATCGTCCGCCCCAGACGCCGCGAACACCATCCACGCCGAACTTGGCGCGGTCGGGAGATGGCGCCGGAGATGAGGGCCACGGTGATGATCGCAAACATCGGCCTGGAACGCGGCGAAGGCAAGCATCGGGTGCGCTCGTACCTGCTCGCCGAGGGCCGCCGTGTAGGCGTCGCCGAGCCGAGCTGGCCGAGGTCGACGCCGAGGATGCCGTCGATGCCGACGAAGCACGGCTGCCCGCGGCGCCCGTGGTCCGTTCCCAAAGCTGTGACCGCGTAGCCCGTAGAGCACCCCAGAGGAGCCCGATGAGGCCCATGGCCCCGAAGCTCATCATCATCATGCTGACGCTCTTGGCCTTGACGAGCCCGCCGTAGAAGAACGCCAAGACCGCGTCATCAGGAGGACCAGCGCCGCGGCGATCAGGAGGAAGGCGGTGTTGCCTTGATCCTGGTGTTTCACCTTCTCATCGTGCAGGGGTCGCACCGGACTGGAGGCGGGACGCCGCTGGTCGGGGGTTGCAAGACCGGGTGCCGGGTACGCATCCAGTGTCCGGGGGCGAAGGTTTAACGGGCTCACCGGGACCTGTTCGGGCGCGTACACGGCACACGGCAAGGTGTCAACATCGCGTGTTTCGGACCCGTCGGGATGCTCGAGCGGTGCCGCCGGCCCAGCTGCGCCGGAGCCCCGGTGGCTATGGCGCTACGCGTCGCGCCCGGCGGCGGTGAGCGAGATGAGCCAGAAGAGAGTCTTGCGGTATCCGCCCGCCAGCATCTCCGCCGAGAACGCCTCGTCGAACGGCGTGCCGGACGCCAGCAGCTGAGCACACGCGGTCGACGAACGCGACGAAGCGGAGCGCCTGCCCCTGCAGCTGGGTCACGTCGCGAAGCGCGATAACATCGACGCCCTCGATGACCTTCGTACTTGGAGGGTGCAGCCGCGCCAGGTGCGCGACGAGCTCGGGAGGACGGCCGCCCCGCCCTGTCGCGCCGCGTCGGCGCGCGCGTCGTCATGGGCCTCGACCGTGACGCGTGGCCCTCGAAGGCGCGACGGCGGTAGTCGAGGCCGTCAATGCGGTCAGTCTCGAACCCGTCGCTCATGGCCTGGATCTCGCGCAGGAAGTCGGCGGCGGCGAAGCGGCCCTCCCAGGGCGTCGGCGGGGTGTTGCTCCAGTCGCCGCGATGCGCGTGCCGTCTGGACGAGGTCCGAGAGCAGGCGCGTCATCGTGGCCGGGTCGTCGAGCTCCGAACTCGTCGATCAGGCCCCGCGGAAAAGACCCCGACGGCGCCCTGGTAGCCGGAGGCGCGAGCGCCGTGTACTCGATGAAGGTGCCGAAGCACTTGGGTCCCGGCATGGCGTGCCAGAGCGAGCGAGCAGGTGGGCTCTGCCGACGCCGAACCCGCCGTCGAGGTACACGCCAGGGCTTCGGCGCCGGCGCCTTCCGGCGGGAGAGAGCCCGCCGCGGAACCCGGCGCCGCCGGAGAACGCGCGGAGCCTCGACCGCCTGCGCCTGCGTGTCGTACTCGGGGTCCGGCCGGTAAGTGTGAGCGGGCCTCGTCGAACTGCCGCGGCGGGCACGAGGTGCGCGGCGATCTCCTCGCCCGGTTCGGCCACGAGGACGTGCGCCTGCTCGACGGCGGGCGCGACAAGTGGGTCGCCGAGGGTCGACCGCTCACCACCGACGCCACCGAGGTCGCCCCCGTGGAGTACCCCGTGGTGGAGCGCCGCGACGAGGAGATCCGCGCGTACAAGGACGACGTGCTCGCGCACCTGGGCAACCCGCTGATCGACGTCCGCAGCCCGAGGAGTACACGGGCCAGCGCACGACGGCGCCGGCCTACCCGGAGGAGGGCGCGCTCCGCGCGGGCCACATCCCCACCTCCCGCAACGTCCCCTGGGCGAAGGCGGCGGCCGAGGACGGCTCGTTCCGGACCCGCGCCGAGCTCGACGCCGTCTACCGCGAAGGCCACCGACAAACGGCGACGACGTGGTGAATTGCATCTGCCGCATCGGCGAGCGCTGAGCCACACGTGGTTCGTGCTCACGCACCTCCTCGGCTTCGACGGCGTCCGCAACTACGACGGGTCCTGGACCGAGCGGGGCTCCGCCGTGCGCGTCCCCATCGTGCAGGGCGCCGAGCCGGGAGCTGCCCTCCCGATGACCGGCTCCCCCGCGCTGCCCGCCGCGCTCGCCGAGATCCGGGACGACTTCCTCGCGCTCGGGCAGCGTGACCGGCTCCTCCTGCTGCTCGACTTCAGCAACGAGCTCCCGGCCCTGCCCGAGCGCTACGCCGAGCACCCGGACCTGCTGGAGCGGGTGGAGGAGTGCCAGTCGCCGGTGTTCATGTTCGTGGAGGTCGTCGACGGCGACGTGCACGTCCACGCCCAGGCGCCCGCCGAGGCGCCGACGAGCCGGGGCTTCGCGTCCATCCTCGCCCAGGGCCTCGAGGGGCTCCGGGCCGAGGAGGCGGTCCCCGACGACTACCCGTCCACGATCGGGCTGGACGCGGCGGTGTCGCCGCTGCGCATGCGCGGCATGACCGCGATGCTCGGCCGCGTGAAGCGCCAGGCGCGCGAGCGGCTCGCGGGGTGAGGATCACGCGGGTCCTGCCCGTCGCGGGACCGGGCGAGGACCCGGGTCCTCGCGGGCTCGACGACGAGGGCACGCGCGACTGGCTCGAGGGCCTCTACCGCCCGGCCTCCGTCGAGCACGTGCGCCTGAACTTCGTCGCGTCCGTCGACGGGAGCGTCATCGGAGCCGACGGCCTCCGACAGCCTCAGCAGCGTCGTCGACCGCCGGATCCTCGGGTCGTCCGCGAGCTCGCGGACGTGGTCCTCGTCGGCGCCGGCACCGTCCGCACGGAGCGGTACGTGCTCCCCCGGCGCACGCCGCTGGCGGTCGCCACGTCCTCGGGCGACCTCTCCGGCCACCGCTTCGACCCCGCGCAGGCCGACGGCCGGCTCGTGGTGCTGTGCCCGCCCGAGGCGCGCGATCGCGCCCTCGCGACGCTCGCGGGCGTCCCGCGGAGCTCGTACCCGTGCCCCTCGGCGCCGCGGCGGACGGGCGCCTCGGGGGCGACGACGTCGTCGACGCGCTCCGTGGCCTCGGCCTGACGAGCATCGTCTGCGAGGGCGGACCCGCCCTCGCCGCCGCATTGCTGACGGCGGGCCGCGTGGACGAGCTGTGCCTGACCAGCGTCCCGGAGCTCGTCACCCCGCGCATCCCGCTCGTCCCCGCCGGCTCCGGCGTGGACGCGCGGATGCGCCTCGCGCAGCTCCTCGTGGACGACGACCACCGCACCTACGCCCGCTGGAGCGTCGCCGCGGCTGATCCCCTGGTCGCAGCAGGATCGGCGGCCGGTCGCGCCTCCGGCGTGGCTCCCGGCCCGGGACGGCGGAACCGGTCGCCTGCCCGTGGTAGACACCCGTGACAGCGCCGAGGATCCGCCCGAGTTCCGCGCGGCGCTCGACGCGCTCCGGCGCGCGACCACCCGGTCCGAGCTGGTGCTCACCGAGATCCCCTCGCCCGCCGGCGGGCTGGCCCCGTACGCCGTGGCGCTGGCCGCCGACGTGTCCCCCTCGGGGCATGCCGCCGACTCCGAGCTCGGCACGGGCCGGTTCATCCTGCTGCACGACCCGGAGGAGCCGGACGCCTGGGGCGGCGCCTTCCGCATCGTCTGCTTCGCCCAGGCGCCGCTGGAGACCGACATGGGCACCGACCCGTTCCTCGCGGACGTCGCCTGGCCCTGGCTCGTGGACGGCCTGGCATCGCGCGGCGCCCGGTACTCCGCGCCGTCGGGGACGGCGACGCGCATCATCTCCACCGGCTACGGCGAGCTGGCCCGGCAGGGCAGCGGCGCCAAGATCGAGCTCCGGGCCTCCTGGACCCCGGCGGACAGCGACGTGACCGCCCATGTGGAAGGCTGGGGGGAACTACTGTGCATGCTCGCCGGACTGCCTCCGGGCGAAGGAGTGACACTGCTATCAGCGCGACGCACCCGGACGTGAACGCCCCGTCCGACACCCCCGACCCCGACGCGACCCCCGCATCCCCGGCGGCCGCACCCCGGCTCGGCCGCCCGGCCATGGGCGCCTCGCTGTTCTCCGACGTCCCGGGATCCACCGCCACCGACGCGGTCGTCGCCCGGACGCGCCCCCGCGCACGGCGTCCGGAGGCGCCGATCGTCCCGGACCCCGTCGCCCGAGCGCAGGCGCCGGCGACGGCACCGGAGCCGTCTCCCGCTGCGGAGCCCGCGGACGGACGCGCGCCGCTGCGCGAGGCGGCGGCCACCGGCGACCTCACCGTCATCGACACGCGCGAGGAGTACCTGCGCGCCGTCGAGGCCATCGCCCAGGGCACCGTCATCGCCGTCGACGCCGAGCAGGCATCCGGCTTCCGCTACAGCCAGCGCGCCTACCTCATCCAGGTGTTCCGTCGCGGCGCGGGCACCTTCCTGTTCGACCCGCCCGCCGTCGGCGGCTTCTCCGAGCTCGACGAGGTCATCCGCGACGTGGATGCGGTCCTGCACGCGGCCAGCCAGGACCTCGCCTGCCTCCGGGAGGTCGGCCTCAACCCCCGGCGCATCTTCGACACCGAGCTCGCCTCCGCCTGCTGGCCTGCCCGCGTCGGCCTCGGCACGGTCGTCGAGGAGCTGCTCGGGATCCACCTGGCGAAGGAGCACTCCACGGCCCGACGGGTACCCACCGCTCCCGGGCATGGCTCGTGTACGCCGCGCTCGACGTGGAGCTGCTCGTGGACGTGCGCGACGAGATCGCCCGCCGCCTCGAGGAGCAGGGCAAGACGGCCATCGCCGAGCAGGAGTTCCAGGCGACCATCGCCAAGGAGGCCAGACCCCGCCCGGGTCGAGCCGTGGCGCCGCCTCAGCGGCCTGCACGGGATCCGCGGCGGTCGCAACCTGGCCGTCGCCAAGGAGCTGTGGCAGGCCCGCGACGCGTACGCGCGCGAGGTCGACACCAGCCCCGGCCGCCTGGTCCCCGACGGGTCCCTCGTCGCCGTGGCGCGCGTCCTGCCGCAGTCCAAGCGCGACCTCGCCGCCGTGCGCGAGTTCTCGGGCCGCGCGAGCCGGCCGAGATCGACCGCTGGTGGGCCGCCGTCGAGCGGGGCCTCGCCGCCACCGAGTTCCCGCAGCTGCGCGGCACGGGCGAGTCGATGCCGCCGCCGAAGGCCTCGGCCGACAAGGACCCCGCGGCCGACCGGCGCCTCAAGCGCGCCCGCGTCGCCGTGCAGGAGGTCGCGACCGCGATGGGCGTCCCCAGGAGAACGTGCTGACGCCCGAGGTGCTGCGCCGCGTCGCGTGGACGCCAGCCCGCCGACCTCGCTCCCGCCTCCGTGGCGACGGCGCTCGAGTCGTGGGGCGCGCGGCCCTGGCAGATCGAGGCGACGGCCGCCGCGGTCGCCTCCGCCTTTCTGGATGCCGACCAAGCCGACGACGCGACGGACGACGGGGCCTCGTAGGAACAGTCAACGGATTCGGCTCCCCACCGGCCTCTCCCTAGGGTGGGGGAAATCGATGCGAGGAGGCGTCAGTAGTCAAGAACCGAAGTCCGAGTTCGTGGACGGGGTCCGCACCCCGTTCGGACGAGCGGGTGAGAAGGGCATGTACTGGCGGACCCGCGCCGACGACCTCGGTGGTCAAGGCCATGATCGGGTTGCTGGAGCGGAACCCGCAGGTGCCGAAGGACCGGATCGACGAGGTCGCCATCGCGGCCACGACCCAGACGGGCGACCAGGGCCTCACCCTCGGCCGCACCGCCGCGCTGCTGGCGGGTCTCCCCCGCTCCGTCCCGGGCTACGCCATCGACCGCATGTGCGCCGGCGCCATGACGAGCGTCACGGCCACCGCGGGCGGCATCGCGTTCGGCGCGTACGACCTCGCCATCGCGGGCGGGGTCGAGGCACATAGCCACCCGATGGGCTTCGACGCGGATCCGAACCCGCGGTTCCTCGCCGAGCGCCTGGTGAGCGAGGACGCCCTCAACATGGGCCGCACCGGCGGAGCGCATCCACGACCGCTTCCCGTCCCTCACCCGTGAGCGCGCAGACAGGTACGCCCTGGCCAGCCAGCAGAAGACGGCGCTCGCCTACGCGGCGCGGGGCACATCCAGCCGGACCTCGTGCCCGTCGCCACGCGGAACGACGACGGCTGGGGCCTCGCGACCCGCGACGAGGCCATGCGAGCCCGACGAGACGCTCGAGGACCTCGCCGGGCTGCGCACCCCGTTCCGCCCCCACGGGCGCGTGACGGCCGGCAACTCGTCGGGACTGAACGACGGCGCCACCGCGGCGCTGCCTCACGAGCGGCGACGCGGTGAAGGAGCTCGGGCTCGCGCCGAAGATGACGCTGGTGTCGTTCGCCTTCGCGGGCGTCGAGCCGGAGATCATGGGCATCGGCCCGTCCCGAGCACGGAGAAGGCGCTGCGCAAGGCCGGGCTGACCATCGACGACATCGGGCTGTTCGAGCTCAACGAGGCGTTCGCCATCCAGGTGCGCAGCCCCTCGACCACTTCGGCATCGACGACGCCGACCCGCGCGTGAACGAGTACGGCGGCGCGATCGCCGTCGGCCACCCGCTCGCGTCGAGCGGCGTTCGGCTCATGAACCAGCTCGCGCGCCAGTTCGAGCAGCACCCCGAGGGCCGCTACGGCCTCACCGCCATGTGCGTCGGCCTGGCCAGGGCGGCAGCGTCATCTGGGAGAACCCGCACTTCACCGGCAAGAGGAAGAAGAGGAACAAGTGACCGACACCAGCCGCTTCCGGGAGCTCGTGGCGCTCGATCCCGACGAGGTCGTCACGCACTCGCACGTCCGCGACGTGCCGCTGCCCTCCGGCGGCGTCCTCGCGCTCGTCACGCTCGACAACGGGCGCGACCACACGCGGCCCTCGACGCTGGGTCCCGCGACCCTGCTGGAGCTCGCGGAGGCGCTCGACGGGCTCGCCGGCCGCGCCGCCGCGGCGAGATCGCCGGGGTGGCGATCACGGGTAAACCGTTCATCCTCGCCGCCGGCGCCGACCTCAGCAAGGTGGGCGAGATCCCGAGCCGCGAGGTCGGCCGGCAGATGGCGCAGCTCGGCCACGACACGCTCGGGCGGCTCCACCGCCTCGGCGTGCCGTCGTTCACGTTCATCAACGGGCTGGCGCTCGGCGGCGGCCTGGAGATCGGGTTGAACTCCGACTACCGCACGGTCGACGCGTCCGTGCCGGCCGTCGCGCGCTCCCAGAGGTGTTCCTCGGGATCATCCCGGCTGGGGCGGCGCCTGGCTGCTCCCGAACCTCATCGGCATCGAGAACGCCCTCAAGGTCATCATCGAGAACCCGCTGAAGAACAACCGCACCCTGAAGGCGGCCGAAGTGATGGAGCTCGGCATCGCCGACGCGTCCTTCCCCTCGGCGTCGTTCCTGGAGCATCGATCCGGTGGGCCGACGGCGTCATCTCCGGCGCCGTAGAGGTGAAGCGCCCGAACGCGCCCGGCCGGCTCGAGCGCCTGGCCAAGTGGGACGTCGCCATCGGCATCGCCCGCAAGTCCCTCGAGCAGCGCATCGGCACGGTCGCGCAGTCGCCGTACCGCGCGCTCGACCTGCTGAAGGCGGCGAAGGGCAGCACCCGCGAGGAGGGCTTCGCCGCGGAGGACGAGGCCCTCGCCGACCTCATCTCGGTGACCAGTTCCGGGCGAGCATCTACGCGTTCGACCTGGTGCAGACGCGCCAAGCGCCCGGCGGGAGCTCGGACAAGGGGTACCGCGCCCGTCCCCGTCACGAAGGTGGGGGTCGTCGGCGCCGGGCTCATGGCATCGCAGTTCGCGCTCCTGTTCGTGCGCCGCCTCCAGGTGCCGGTGGTCATCACCGACCTCGACCAGGCGCCGGTGGATGCGGGCGTCGCCGGCATCCACGGCGAATCCGCAAGCTCGCCGAAGGGGCGCATCTCCCCCGACGAGGCCAACCGGCTCACCGCCCTCGTCACGGGCACGACCGACAAGGCCGACTTCGCCGACGCGGACTGGGTCATCGAGGCCGTGTTCGAGGAGCTGGGCGTCAAGCAGGCGGTGTTCGCGGAGATCGAGCAGCACGTCTCCGAGACGGCGACCCTCGCCACGAACACCTCGAGCCTGTCGGTGGAGCGCATCGCCGAGCGCCTCGCGCACCCGGAGCGCGTCGTGGGGTTCCACTTCTTCAACCCCGTCGCCGTGATGCCGCTCATCGAGGTCGTGCGGACGCCGCACACCACCGACGAGGCGCTGTCCACCGCTATGCAGGTCGCGCGGAAGCTCAAGAAGAACGCGGTCATCACCCGCGACACCCCGGGCTTC
>NZ_CEEDAR010000022.1:0-101828 GCF_979252985.1 Clavibacter sp. AC415
CATGGCATGGCAGGCAGGCTACAGGCTTTTTGAAAAAAAAAAAAAAAAAAAAACATGGCATGGCACCAGAGGAAGTTCAAGAACGACTCCAACTGGGTCCACTGGTTGTAGGCGGCGCCGACGGGGACGCTGCCACGTCGACGGTCTCGATTACCTGGGGCATTGCTTCTCCTCGTGCGTTCTCGGTGCTGGGGCTCGGATCGCGCGTTCGATCCGAGAGCCCGGGTCCCGGATGGGGACGGCATGAGTCGATGTGCGGCTGCGCCACCGACAGGAACGCACAGCTCACCATCCCTCGGGGATCGAAAAGGTCCAGCATCCGCTGGACGAACGCGCGCGACCACGACGCGTAGACGCGCGACGCCTGCGCGGCATCCGGATCGCCAAGGTCGATGACGCTCTCGCGGGGAACGGCACGGAGAGGGCTGAAGAGGAGCGATCCCGTCTGTCACGCGGTTGAGCAGGCGCGCGTGCCGGGCCGCCACGGCCCGCCACGGCGCGGGGATGACGCTCCCCGCAGCGGGACCTCGGGGACGAGCACGCGGGCGCCCTCGGGCAGCCCCTGGCACAGGTCGTCGATGGCGAGGCTGCTGCCAGGCGCGCGGCGCCCTGCGGCGTCAGCCGGATGTCGCGACGCCGACCATCAGCAGGACGACGTCGACGCCGGCGAGCAGGGCGCGGTCGCGTACCGTGCCGGTGGCCGTGTGGATCGTGAGGTCGGCGAAGGGGCGCGTCGACCATCGACGCCGCGGCCCGTGCGCCGGGCGAGCTGACGCGAGAAGTGCCCCGCCATGCCGAGCTCGTGCGAGAGCACGCCGAACCCGACGGCCGTCGCCTCACCGATGACGAGGACGCGCTGCGGGGACTCGCCGGGGACGACGCCGGTTCCCGCGTCGCGGGGGAAGACGGTGCTGCGGAGGCCGCGCGGAGCGCCTGGTACTGCACGAAGATCGCGGGCCGGAGCACGGCCTGCACGACACGTCGGATGCGTCCCGTCATGATCCGCACCCCCGGCTCGTCGACGCGCCCAGCGTACCCGCGCTCAGACGCCGCGGGCGCGGAGGAACGGCATGGGGGAGGTGGCGACGCCGCCCTGCCGGATCTCGAAGTGCAGGTGGCAGCCGGCGGACAGGCCGGCGCTGCCGACGGCGCCGATCTGCTGGCCGGCCTGGACCGTCTGCCCGGTGCGCACCATGACGCCGTACGAGTACATGTGGCCGTAGACGCTGGTGATGCTGCCACCGTGGTTCAGGGTGATCGCGTTGCCGAAGCCGCTGGATCCGCCCGCGAACTGCACGGTGCCGGAGGCCGTGGCGTAGATGGGCGTCCCTGCATCCGGCGCCGAAGTCGTCGCCCGCGTGGAGGCGCCAGTAGCCGAGGATCGGGTGCAGGCGCATCCCGTACGACTGGTACGAGCCGTAGCTGCGGATGGGCATGGTCCAGCCGGATGCCGACGGCTGGCCGCCGGAGGACGGCGGGCGCGGCGCGTTCGCCGGCGGTCGCGCGGCGGCGTTCGCGGCGGCGGCGGCAGCCGCGGCAGCGGCACGGGCGTCGGCCTGGCGGCGCGCCTCCGCGGCCGCCTCCTCCTGCCGCTTCCGCTCGCCGATGGCGTAGCCCTCCTCGACGGAGATGTGGGAGTCGCGCAGGCGGCGAAGGCCTGCGCCTGCAGCTCGGAGCTGCGGGCCTGCTGCTCGGCGAGGGCCTGATCGGCGCGGGCCTGCGTGGCGACGCCTCCTGGAGCTTCGCCTCCGCGTCGGCGGCGAGGACCGCGAGCGCGTCCTTCGCGACCGAGGCCTGCTTGCCGAGCGACTCGGCGGTGCGGGCCGCCGTGACGGCGGCGGTGAACGCGGTGTCCTGGCGGTTGGCGAGCTTGGTGGCGGTGCCCATGCGGGACAGGAGCGCGTCGGCGTCCTCGCCGCCGCTCGTGAGCAGGCGGAGGGAGACGTCGCCTCCGCCCCCGCCGCTGCGGGCGAGCTGGGCGACGAGGCGGCCGACCTGGCGCTTGGCCGCGTCGGCATCGGCCTGGGCGCGCTCGGCCTTGGACTGCAGCGCCTGCAGCTCGCCGGTGGCCCGGTCGAGCTCGTCCACGGCGGCGGCGTGCTCGTCGGCGCGCTGGAGGGCCAGGGCGTTCGCGGCCTCGACCTCGGCGGCGCGGCCGGAGCACGAGGGAGGTGATGCGCGTGACCTGCTCGGCGGTGGCCTGCTCGCTCGAGCGGGCGGCCTGCACCTCCGACCAGGTGGGGTACTCCTCCGCGGCCTGCGCGGACGGGACCCCGAGCCCCAGGAGGAGGCCGGATGCGGCGAGCGCGGCGGCCAGTCGGAGGCGCGGCGCGGCGATCGCCCGCGGGCGTCCGGGGACGCGGCGGGGGGTGCGAGCGGTGCGGGAGATGGCGGGCCTCGTCGAGGTCGGTGGAGCGCGGATCCTCCGACGCTAACCGAAATCATCAGGAACACCACCATCGACTTTTGTTTCCGCAGGCGAGGAAACCCGGCCGTTCGCAGGTTCCCGGACGTAGCCTGGGCGCGCGCTCCACCCAGGCGCCGCGGCCCCGGCCGCACCCGACAGTCGCCCCGGCGACCCGCACGGACGGCGGCACGCGCATGGGCATCGACCCGAGAGCATCATCGAGGGCGCCGGCGTCTGGGGCCTGGTCGTCGTGTGCGCGATCGTCTTCGCGGAGAGCGGCCTGCTCGTCGGCTTCTTCCTGCCGGGCGACACGCTCCTCTTCTTCACGGGCGTCCTCACGTACACGGGCGCCATCGCACTCCCCATCCCGCTCGTCGTCCTCCTCGTGCTCGCCGCGGCGTTCCTCGGCGACCAGCTCGGCTTCGCGATCGGGAGGTCGGCCGGGCCTCGCGTCTTCGAGCGGAAGGACTCCGGGCTCTTCAGCCGGCGGAACGTGGATCGCACGCAGGGCTTCTTCGACCGGTTCGGCAGCTGGGCCGTGACGCTCGCGCGCTTCGTGCCCGTCGTCCGCACCTTCGCGCCCGTCGCCGCGGGCGTCGGCCGCATGCGCTACGCGCGCTTCGCGGCCTTCAACGCCCTCGGGGCCGCCGCCTGGACGGTCCTCGTGATCGGGCTCGGCTTCGGCCTCGCCGGCATCCCGGGCGTCGCCGACGTCGTGGGCCGCTACATGGACGTCGTCCTCGTGGCGATCGCGGCGATCAGCGTCGGCGGCATCCTCCTCACGCTGCTCCGTCAGCGTCGGCGGGCCGCCGCGCACGACGCCGACGGACGCCGCACCGGCGCGTGAGCGCCTCGCGGCGACCCTAGGATCGGGCGGCAGGACGACCGCCGTCCGGTCAGGAGCGCGCATGACGGTCATCGAGGCGCCGGGCGGCCGTGCTCAGGCACGCGGAGCGGGGATCGTGACCGCGGTCGTCGGCTTCGCCGGCACCTCCGCCGTGGTCCTCACCGGGCTCACCGCGGTCGGGGCGTCGCCCTCGCAGGCCGCGTCGGGGCTGCTGGCGCTGTGCGTCACGCAGGGGCTCGGCACGGTCCTCCTCGCCCATCGCTTCCGCCGGCCCATCACCCTGTCCTGGTCGACGCCGGGAGCGGCGCTCCTCATCGGCTCCGGCGCGGTCGAGGGCGGCTGGGCCGCGGCGGTGGGGGCGTTCGTCGTCTGCGGGATCCTCGTGCTCGCGACCGCCCTCTGGCCTCTGCTCGGGCGCCTGGTGCGCCTCATCCCCGCCAGCGTCGCCGCCGCGATGCTCGCCGGCGTGCTCCTCCCCCTGTGCGTCGCGACGGTCACGGCGGCCGTCGCGACGCCCCTCGTGGTGCTCCCGGTGGTGCTCGCGTGGCTCGCCGCCGCCCGCTGGGCGCCGCGCTGGGCGGCCCCGACGGCCCTGGCCGCCGCCCTCGTGGTGGTCGGCGTCGCGCTCGCCGTCGCCGGACCCGCGCCCGGGTCGACGCTCGACGCCGCGCACCTGCTGCCGCGGATCGAGCTGACGGCGCCCGTGTTCACGGTGACCGCGGCGGTCACGCTGGGGATCCCGCTGTTCGTCGTCACCATGGCGTCGCAGAACCTGCCGGGCGTCGCGGTGCTCGCGAGCTTCGGCTACGAGACGCCGTGGCGCGCCGCGATGGCGACCACCGCCGCCGCGACCCTCGTGAGCGCGCCCCTCGGCGGCCACGTCGTGAACCTCGCCGCGCTGTCCGCCGCGCTGTCGGCGGCGCCCTCCGCGCATCCGGATCCCGACGAGCGGTGGCGCGCGGCCAGCACGGCCGGGTGGACGAACCTCGTGCTGGGCCTCGCGTCGGCGGCGCTCGCGACTGTGATCGTCGCCGGACCCGCGGGCGTCGTCGCGGCCGCCGCCGGGCTCGCGCTCGCGCCCTCGCTCGCATCGAGCCTCGCGTCGGCGGTGCGGGATCCCGGCGCGCACCTGCCCGCGATCGCGACCTTCGTCGTGGCGGCCTCCGGGATCACCGTCGGTGGCCTGGGGCGGCCTTCTGCGCGCTCGTCGCGGGCGTGCTGGTGCACCTCGCCCTCCGACCGCGCCGGGCACCGCGTGCCAGACTCGATCGACACGAGGAGCGAGACCCCGCATGAGCCACGACCCCACCTCCGCGCCCGCGCCGGACTCCGCCGCCGCGCCCCGCGACACCGAGCTGCAGAGCACGACCTGGACCCTGGTGCTCGCGCTGAGCGCCGAGCAGGTCTCGGGCGACGGCACGCGGTCCGCCCGCCTGGCCGAGGCGCAGGGCGCGTTCGAGCGATCCGCCGCCCGCCGAGCACGTCGTCGTCCGCTGGACCCGCGAGGTCGGCCGCATGATGACGGAGGAGACGCGGCTCTGGACGCGGTGGGAGCTGTTCACGCCCACGGTGGCGACGCCGCTGAAGCTCTGGTCGGAGGGCTACGTCGACGAGGCGTGGTTCGCCGAGCGCCTCGAGGACGACCCGTTCGTGCCCGTCGTCATGAAGGCGCCCGAGGGCCGGGCGGGGGTCGGGGCGTGAAGGTCCTCGTCACCGGATCCCGCGGCAAGGTCGGCCGCGCCGCTGTCGAGGCGCTCGTCGCCGCCGGGCACGACGTCACGGGGGTCGACCTCGTGCGTCCCGTCTTCGACGCGGGCGTCGTCGTCCCCGGCCGCTACGTCATGGCGGACCTCACCGACCAGGGCGCCGCGTTCGCGGTCGTCGCCGGGATGGACGCCGTCGTGCACGTGGCCGCGATCCCCCAGCCCACCGGCAACCCCGCCCACGTGGTGCTGCAGACGAACCTCATGTCGACGTTCCACCTCATCGAGGCCGCCGTGCGCCTCGGCGTCCCGCGCTTCGTCAACATCTCCAGCGAGAGCATCGTCGGCAACTTCTTCCCCGAGCGGCCGTTCCTCCCCGACTACGCGCCCGTCGACGAGGACCACCCGCTGCACCCGCAGGACCCGTACGCCCTGTCGAAGGCCTTCGGCGAGCAGCTGATGGACGCCGCCGTGCGCCGCTCCGACATCCGCGTCGTCTCGCTCCGCCCGAGCACGGTGCACAACGACGACAACTACGCGACGAACCTCGGGCCCCAGGTGCGCGACGCGTCCGTGCTCACCGCGAACCTGTGGAGCTACATCGACGCGGACGACCTGGCCGATGCGGATCGTGCTGTCGGTCGCCTCCGACCTGCCGGGCCACGAGGTCTTCTACATCGCGGCGGCCGACAACGCGGGCGGCCACGACTTCGCCGCCGAGCTGCGCCGCCACTACGGCGACGCGATCGAGCTGCGGCCGCTGGAGCGCGTCGACTCGTCCGGCATCTCCACCGCGAAGGCGCGCCGCCTCCTCGGCTGGGAGCCCACGCGCAGCTGGCGCGACCACCTCGACGCGGACGGGAACGCCCTGCCGCGCTGAGCGCATCCCGGTCGGTGCCCGGTAGGACGGACCTCCTGTCGGGCGGGGGACCGTCATGCGGAATGCGGCCGATCGGCTCGCGCGCACCGCTCACCGACGGCTGCCGACCCTCCCCGCGACGGGACGCGGGGACGGCGACGCCGGGGTCAGCCCTGCCTCTGCCAGACCGAGCCGTTCACGCACCCCTTCCATACGGAGTCGACCTTCGCCGACCTCATCGTCGTGTCGAGGCGCGGCTGGGTGAGCGCCTCGATGGTGCAGCTCGGTACGACCCCGAAGGAGATGGTCCGGAGATCCCGGAGAAGCTGACGTAGTTGTCCCCGGCGTGCAGGGGCTCGCACTCGTTCCGGCCTGACGTCCAGTCGAAGAGGAGGATTCCCCGACCCGTCCGGGTCCCACCGTCCACAGAGCGCGGATGCCCCGACCTCGACCGTCCCGCCGGTCGGCATCGGGCCCGGGCCGCCGGCGCCGCACGGGAGGCCGCTCCCGGTCCTCGACGGGACCTCGCCGCGCCCCGCGCCGGTACGCTCACCAGGTGAGCAGCGCCGGGGATCCCATCGACCCGGGTCCCGTGCACCCCGGGTCCGCGGCCGGCACCACCCCGGCCGGCGTCGAGGCCGCGATCGCCGCCTCCCCGACCGTGCCGGTCGCCGCGTCGAGCACCCGCACGACCGCCACGGGCGCCGCGCTCCAGGTCGGGACCATCGTGAGCGTCAGCCTCGGATCGTCGCTCGCCGGGCTCGCCATCCCCGTCGTCGGCGCCGTGCTCGTCGTCGCCGCGCGCCAGGTGATCATGGCGGCGCTCGTGCTTCCCGTGGCCCGGCCCCGCATCCTCCGCATGACCCGCGCACAGCTCGTGCCCGCCGTACTGCTCGGCCTCTCGCTGTCCCTCATGAACCTCTCCTACTACGCGGCCGTCGACCGGCTCGGCCTGGGCATCGCGGCGACCATCGAGTTCCTCGGGCCCCTGTCCATCGCGCTCATCGCCGCACGCCGTCTGCTCGACGCCGTGTGCGCGCTCGTCGCCGCAGCGGGCGTCGTCGTGCTCACCGGGCTCGAAGGCCGGATCGACCCCTTCGGGCTGATCTGCGCAGCCACCGCCGCGGTGTCCTGGGCGGCGTACATCGTGTTCACCCGCCGGGTGGCGGAGCGCCTGACCGGGCTCTCGGGCATCGCCGTCGCGAGCCTCGTGAGCCTCGTCGTGCTCGTGCCGTGGGCGCTCGCCACGCTGGACGTCACCGCGCTCGACTGGCAGGTGGTCGGCCTGCTCGCCGCCATCGGGCTGCTCTCCTCGGCGGTGCCGTACTCGCTCGACACGGTGATCCTCCGCCGCATCACGCCGCGCCTGTTCGCCGTGCTCACGAGCCTCAGCCCGGTGGTGGCCGCCGTCCTCGGCGTCATCGTGCTGCAGGAGACGCTGACGCCCGTGCAGCTGGGGGCGATCGTGGTCGTCTGCACCGCGGCCGGCGTCGCCATCGCGACCCGGGCTCCGGCGGCTCCGGCAACTCCGGCGGCTCCGACTGCTCCGTGACGCGCACAGCCCCCGCGGCCGGTCCAGGACCGGGAAGCGGGGGCTGTCTCCTCGTCGGACGCGGACGCGGCCGCGGGGCGTCGCCGGAGGATCAGCTGACGCGGTGCACGCGCGGGTCCTTCGCGCCGTAGCCGGGAACGCGGTAGGGCCGTTCGTCAGGCCCAACGTTCCCCGTTGTGGACGGTGAAGGGCGACCGAGCGAAGGTGTAGCCCGTGATCCTGTCGGTGCAGTTGTTCACGAAGGTGATGGTCGCGCCGTAGGCCGTGCTCCTGTTGGTGATGGGCACCTTCCACGTGAGCGTGTTGTGGGCGGGCCATCTCACGTCCTTGCACGTCGTGACCCCGGTCGCCTTCGACGTGACGAGGGCGCCGCCGACGTCGCCCGTCTCGTCGCCGACGTAGAGGTCGATGGAGCCCACGCGGAGCGGGACCGCGGCGCTCACCTCGCCCGAGCCGTGGACCCCGGCCGCCTGCGCCGGCGATGCGGCCGCCATGGAGGCGAGGGAGAGGAGGACGGCGCCGACGGCGAGCGCGGTGCGCCGGCGCCAGCGCTTCGCGGAGGGTGCGGGGGTGGGGGACATGGGGACCTTCCGAGTCGGGACAGCAGGGTGCACATCCGTGCACGTGACCTGAACGATAGGTCTCCCACGTCAGATGGGGATCCCATCGTCCACAGCCGGACGAGCGGTGCGCCCTCGCTGTCGGCGTCAGCACCAGGCAGGTGCTCCGCATGGCGACGGCCCCCGCTGCCCGGCCCGTGGAGGGCGGGGAGCGGGGGCCGTCGCGGACGGATCCGGTCAGCCCCGCAAGCGATGCGACCCCGTGATGTTGCTGAAGTACGTCTCTCCCGCCGACGCGACCAGGAGGGGATCATCGACCGTCCTCAGCTTCGCTAACGGGGCAGAACAGCTGTTGACTACGCCGAAGTAGATGCTGGTGAAGCCGGAGGGGAACCGGACGGCGTTCCAGCCCGTGCTCGCCGGGATGCAGGACACCTGCCTGCCCGCGATAGTCATGATGCCGGTGTAGCCCAGTGAGGGAGCGATGTAGACGTCGATGCCGTCCCAGTGACCGGGGTGGAACGACCCCTCGGGCGCCGCCTGGGCGGGCGACGCCACGGCGACGGAGGACAGGGCGAGGAGAGCGGCACCCGCCACCGTGCTGACGCGACGGAGGCGGCGGCGGGCGCTGGTGCGGGGCACGGCAGATGACATGGGGACCTTCCTGATGGAGGACCGGCACGATCGTGGCGGACGCGGAGAGCGTAGGTGCACGCCGTCGCCACGGGCGGCGTCGCTGCACAGGCACCGGGAGGCGGCGTGGCCGGGCCGATCCCGACGCGGCTCCCGGCTCCCCGCCCCGGCACCCGAGGCGCCGATGCCGTCCGACCCGGGAGCGGCGTCAGCGCGCCCCCAGCTCCACGAGCACCTCGGCGAGCTGGCCGACGGCCCAGACGAGGTCCTCCTCCTCGACCACGATGGGCGGCGCGAGGCGGATCGTCGAGCCGTGCGTGTCCTTCGCGAGCACTCCGCGGTGGGCGAGCCGCTCGCACACGTCGCGGCCCGTGGCGAGCGCGCCGGGTCGATGTCGATGCCGGCCCACAAGCCCCGGCCGCGCACCTCGAGCACGCCGTGCCCGACGAGGTCCGCGAGGCGCGCGTGCAGCACCGCGCCGAGTCGACGGGCCCGCTCCTGCGGCTCGCCCGTCGCGAGCATGTCGACGACCGCGTGGCCGACGGCCGCGGCCAGGGGGTTGCCGCCGAACGTCGAGCCGTGCTGCCCCGGCTGGATGACGCCCAGCACGTCCGCGTCGCCGACGACTGCGGAGACGGGCACGATGCCGCCGCCGAGCGCCTTGCCGAGGAGGTACAGGTCGGGCACGACGCCCGCGTTGTCGCACTCGAACGTCGCGCCCGTGCGGCCGAGGCCCGACTGGATCTCGTCGGCGATGAACAGCACGCGCTCCCGCGTGCAGATCCGCCGCACGTCCGGGAGGAACGACTCGGGCGGGACGACGATGCCGGCCTCGCCCTGGATCGGCTCCACGAGGACGGCGACGGTGTCCTCGTCGATCGCGGCCTCGAGCGCCGCGGCGTCGCCGTAGGGGACGGTGACGAAGCCGGGCGTGAACGGACCGAAGTCGGCGCGCGCCTCCTCGTCGTCGCTGAAGCTCACGATGGTGGTGGTGCGGCCGTGGAAGTTCCCGGCCATCACGATGATCTTTGCGCGGCCCGCGGCCACGCCCTTCACGCGGTACCCCCAGGCGCGGGCGACCTTGATGCCGGACTCCACGGCCTCCGCGCCCGTGTTCATCGGCAGGACCATGTCCTTGCCGGCGAGCTCGGCGAGAGCTGTGACGAAGGGCCCCAGCTTGTCGTTGTGGAACGCGCGGCTCGTGAGCGTGATCCTCCCGAGCTGCTCGGTCGCGGCCCGCACGAGGTCCGGGTGGGAGTGGCCGAAGTTCACGGCCGAGTAGGCGGCGAGGCAGTCGAGGAGGCGCCGGCCGTCGAGGTCGGTGACCCAGGCGCCCTGGCCGGAGGCGACCACGACGGGCAGCGGGTGGTAGTTGTGCGCGGCGTGCGCCTCCTCGGCGTGGATCGCGCGGGATCCCGCGTCGGACGCGGCGGGGCGGTCGATGGTGTCGGTCATGTCCTCATCCGTCCCGGTCGTCACTGCCGCAGCTCGAGCGTGCAGCACTTCACGCCGCCCCCGCCGAGCAGCAGCTCGGACAGGTCGACGCCGATGGGCTCGTAGCCGCGCTCCCGCAGCGACGCCGCGAAGCCGACCGCCTTCTCGGCGATCACGACGTGGTAGCCGTCGCTGTAGGAGTTGAGGCCGAGGATCGACGCGTCGGTCGCGCTGACCTCCACGGCGTCCGGGTAGCGGCGCTCGATCTCGTCGAGGCTGGCCGAGTCGAACGCGCTCGGCAGGTAGGCGATGTTCTCGTCGTCGAGCACCGCGATCGCGGTGTCCAGGTGGTAGAACGACGGGTCGACGAGGCGCAGGGTGACGACCTCGCGGTCGAAGATCCGGGCCACCTCGGCGTGGCTGGTGCTGTCGCTGCGGAAGCCCGTGCCCGCGAGGATCGTGTCGCCCACGAGGAGGATGTCCCCCTCGCCCTCGTTGACCTGCTCGGGCACGCGCACGTCGAAGCCGGCGTCGCGGAACCAGTCCATGTAGGCCGGGCCCTCGGGCTGCCGCTCCGGGTGCTGGAAGCTCGCGCCGTAGGCGATGCCGTCCAGGGTGAAGCCGCCGTTGGCGGCGTAGACCATGTCCGGGAGGCCCGCGATGCCGTCGATGAGGTCGACCTGGAAGCCGAGCCCGACGTAGGCGTCGTGCAGCGTCTGCCACTGGCGCACGGCGAGCGAGGTGTCCGTCGGGACGGCGGGGTCCATCCAGGGGTTGATCCGGTAGACCACGTCGAAGTGGTCCGGACGGCACATGAGCACGCGGCGGGCGGACGGCGTGCGGCCGGTCCCGGTCGGGGTCTCGCGGGAGAGGGTGGAGGGCATGGTGCTCCTGCTTCGTGCGGCGCGCCTCGCGGCGCGGTCGTGGAGGCGGACGATGTCCCAGAGCCCCGAGGGGACGCCTTCCGGACAGCCTGGCAGGCGCATCACGCCCGTTCGAGGGATGCGGGCGCGGATTCCGCGCGTCAGGGCCCCGTCCGGCGCACGATCCCGCCGTAGGCTCGACGCATGGACAACCTCGACCACCGGATCATCGACCTCCTCCGCCAGAACGGCCGCGCCGGGTACGGCGACATCGGCGGGACGGTGGGCCTCTCGGCCAGCGCGGTGAAGCGCCGGGTCGACCGGCTGGTCGCCGACGGCGTGATCCGCGGCTTCACCATCCAGGTGGACCCGGCCGTCGACGGCCTGAGCACCGAGGCCTACGTGGAGCTGTTCTGCCGCGGGACGGTCGCCCCCGACGAGCTGCGCCGGATCCTGCAGGGCGTCCCCGAGGTGGTCGACGCGGGGACCGTCACGGGCGATGCGGACGCGATCGTCCGCATCCGCTCCCGCGACATCCCGAGCCTCGAGGACGCGCTCGAGAAGGTGCGCCTCGCTCCGAACGTCGACCACACCCGCAGTGCCATCGTGCTGTCGCGGCTGGTGAACCGGACGCTGGAGTAGCGGGCGTCGCCCTGCCGTCGGCTAGGCGAAGAGCGCGACCAGGATCACGACGAAGATGACCACGAAGAGCGCCGGGAGGGCGTAGCGCACGAGGTTCGTGAGGCCCTCGGCGGCGATGATCGCGCGGGCCGCGTGCGAGGCGGCGCCGGAGTCGCGGAGGTCGCGCGAGATCGCGATGGCCTGCGAGGTGACGGAGAACTGGATGGCGGCGCCCATCGCGCCCGTCGCCAGGAGGATGAGGGCGGCCGCGAGCCGCGTGCCGAGGTCGGCGTCGGCGAGGCCGGTGCGCAGCAGGAACACGGTGGCGGTCAGCAGGAAGACCGGGCCCAGCTGGCTCGTGATGAGCTGCTTGCGGGCACGGGACCACATGGTGATCAGCTCGAGCTCGGACATTCGGGGCCTCCCATCGGCGGCCGGTGCGCGCCTCTCTCCCCCATCCTCCCCTGCCGACGCCGCCGCATGCACGCGCCGCGCATGTCGCGCCGTGCGGCGGGAGGCCGGTGGATAGCCTCGGCGCATGGACCCCGAGCCCGGCTACCGCATCGACCCGGGCTCCGCGACCCCGCCCTACGAGCAGCTCCGGGCGGAGATCGCGCGGCGGGCGGTCGACGGCGAGCTGAGCGTGGGCGCGCGGCTGCCCACGGTGCGGGCGCTCGCGGAGCAGACCGGGGTCGCCGTCAACACCGTCGCCCGGGCGTACCGGGAGCTCGAGGGCGACGGGGTCATCGAGACGCGCGGGCGCGCGGGATCGTTCGTCGCCGCCCAGGACGACGTGCCCGCGTCGCTGCGGGCGGCCGCGGTCGCGTACGCGGGGCTCGCCGGACGGCTGGGCGTCCCCGCGGCGGAGGCACGGCGCGTGGTCGACGAGGCGCTCGCCGCCGGGCGGCCCACCGGGCGGCCCTCCGGCTGATCCGCCGACCGCCTCCCCGGCACCCTCCGGGCGACGACGCCGGGTCGCCGCGCGTCCACCTCCCGTTCACCCGGAGGCCCGACAGTACGGACGCCGCCCCCGCCGAACGGAGACCCCATGCCCGACCCCTCCCCGGAGGCGGCGACGCCCGAGGTCGCCGCCGCGCAGCGGGCGCTCGACCGGGCCGACGCGGTCACGCCGGCGCGCACGCTCGTCGACGTCCTCCGCGCCACGGTCGCCACGCACCCCGACGCGTCCGCCATCGAGGACGGCGACGGCGCCCTCAGCTACCGCGAGCTCATGGCGCGCGTCGTGCAGGTCGCGGCGTCGCTGCGCGCGGCGGGGGTCGCCACCGGGGACCGGGTCGGGATCCGCATGCCGTCCGGATCCCGCGACCTCGACGTCACCGTGCTCGGCGTGCTCGCGGCGGGCGCCGCCTACGTGCCCGTGGACGCCGACGACCCGGAGGAGCGCGCCCGTCTCGTGTTCGGGGAGGCGCGCGTCGCGGGCGTCGTGACGGGCACGGGCGAGTTCACGCCCCAGGTCCCGGACGCGGCGGACGCCGCGGCGCCCGCCGCGGCCCTCCGCGTGCTGCCGGCCGCCGCCGCGCACGCCTCCACGTCCGCGCTGCCGCTCGTCGCCCCGCCCGCCCCGGAGGACGACGCGTGGATCATCTTCACCTCGGGATCCACCGGCACCCCCAAGGGCGTCGCCGTCACCCACCGCTCGGCCGCCGCGTTCGTCGACGCCGAGGCACGCCTCTTCCTGCGCGACGAGCCGATCGGCCCCGGCGACCGCGTGCTCGCCGGCCTCTCGGTGGCGTTCGACGCCAGCTGCGAGGAGATGTGGCTCGCGCGGCGCCACGGCGCCTGCCTCGTGCCCGCGCCGCGGAGCCTCGTGCGGAGCGGCATGGACCTCGGGCCGTGGCTCATCACGCACGGCGTCACCGTCGTGTCCACCGTGCCGACGCTCGCCGCGCTGTGGCCCGCGGAGTCGCTCGAGAACGTGCGCCTCCTCATCTTCGGCGGCGAGGCCTGCCCGCCGGAGCTCGCCGAGCGCCTCGCCACCGACGGGCGCGAGGTCTGGAACACCTACGGCCCGACCGAGGCCACCGTCGTCGCGTGCGCCGCGCCGCTCGGCGGCCCGGGCCCCGTGCGCATCGGCCTGCCGCTCGACGGCTGGACGCTCGCCGTCGTCGACGCGGACGGCGCGCGCGTGCCCGAGGGCGGGGTGGGCGAGCTGATCATCGGCGGCGTCGGGCTCGCGCGGTACCTGGATCCGGCGAAGGACGCGGAGAAGTACGCCCCCTTCCCCGCGCTCGGCTGGGACCGCGCCTACCGCTCGGGCGACCTCGTGCGCTTCGAGGAGGCGGGCCTCGTCTTCCAGGGGCGCGCCGACGACCAGGTGAAGGTCGGCGGCCGCCGCATCGAGCTGGGCGAGATCGAGGCGGCGCTGCAGGCGCTCGACGACGTTCACGGCGCCGCGGTCGCCGTGCGCACCACGGGCGCGGGCAACCCGGTGCTCGTCGGCTACGTCGTGCCGCGCGATGCGACGGCCTTCTCCCGCGAGGATGCCGTCCGTCGCCTCCGCGCCGCCCTCCCGGCCGCCCTCGTGCCGCTCCTCGGCGTCGTCGACGCCCTGCCCACCCGCACCTCCGGCAAGGTCGACCGCGCCGCCCTCCCCTGGCCGCTGCCCGGGGCGACGGGCGACGAGGGCGCCGGCCTCGACGCCGAGCTGCGGCCGCTCGCGGAGATGTGGTCGGCGGCGCTCGGCACGCCGGTGGCGAGCGCCGACGCGGACTTCTTCGACCTGGGCGGCGGATCGCTCTCGGCGGCCCTCCTCGTGGCCCGGATCCGCACGCTCGACCCGGAGTTCACCGTCGCCGACGTCTACGCGCATCCGCGCCTCGGCGCCATGCACGCGGCCATCGCGGGACGCGCGCCGCGGGCCGAGCGCACCCGGCCGCGCGTGGACGTGCGGCCGACGCCGCGGCGCGCGCAGTGGATCCAGACCCTCCTCGGCGTCCCGCTCCTCGCGCTCCAGAGCCTCCGCTGGCTCGCGCTCCTGCTCACGGGCTCCGCCCTGCTGCACCCGCTGGGCGGCTTCGACGCACTGCCCGTGGTGTCATGGTGGCTGCTCGCGCCCGGGCTCCTCGTGTTCGCGACGCCCTTCGGCCGCATGGCGATCGCCGCGGCCGCCGCCCGCCTCCTCCTCCGGGGCCTCGAGCCCGGCGACCACCCGCGCGGCGGCCGGTGGCACCTGCGGATCTGGCTGGCCGAGCAGGTCGCGCAGCAGATCGGCGCGGTCGGGCTGGCCGGCGCGCCGTGGATCGCGTACTACGCCCGCGCTCTCGGCGCCCGCATCGCCGACGACGTGGACCTGCACACGCTCCCGCCGGTCACGGGCATGCTCCGCATCGGCCGCGGCGCCTCCGTCGAGCCCGAGGTCGACCTGTCCGGGTACTGGATCGACGGCGACACCGTGCGCGTCGGCGCGATCCGCATCGGGGCCGGATCGACGGTCGGCACGCGCTCGACGCTCCTGCCGGGCACCCGCATCGGGAAGGGCGCGGAGATCGCGCCCGGGTCCGCCGTGTTCGGGCGCGTCCCCGCCGGCCAGCGCTGGGCCGGCTCCCCCGCCGCGCGCGAGGGCCGGGCCCTGCGTCTGGTGGCCCGAGCACCGGCCGCCGCGGAACACGCGCTGGGTCGCGGCGTACGGGGTCGCCTCGGTGGCGACCGCGCTCGTGCCGGTGGTCGGCTTCGCGGCCGGCGGTGGGATCCTCGCGGCCGCGATCCGCGGGTCCGCCGACCTCGCGGACGTCGGGTGGCGGGGCCTCGGCGCGCTCGTGCCCGCCGTGCTCCTCACCGGCCTGGTGCTGGCGCTCCTGGTCGTCGCCGCGGTGCGCCTCCTCGGCCTCGGCGTGACCGAGGGCGTGCACGCCGTGCGGAGCCGCGTGGGCTGGCAGCTGTGGTCGACAGAGCGCCTGCTCGACCTCGCGCGGACGCTGCTGTTCCCCCTCTACGCGGGTCTCTTCACGCCCGTCTGGCTGCGGCTCCTCGGCGCCCGCGTCGGCAAGGACGTGGAGGCCTCGACCGTGCTCCTCATCCCCGCCATGACGACGATCCGCGACGGCGCCTTCCTCGCGGACGACACGCTCGTGGCCGGCTACGAGCTCGGCGGCGGGTGGATGCGCGTCGCCCGCGCGGAGATCGGCCAGCGGGCGTTCCTCGGCAACTCGGGTATGGCGGGCCCCGGCCACCGGGTGCCGAAGGACGGCCTCGTCGCCGTGCTCTCGGCGGCGCCCACGAAGTCGAAGGCCGGGGTCGTCGTGGCTCGGCTCCCCGCCCGTCCGGCTCCGGCGCACGGTCGCCGCCGCCGACGACTCCCGCACGTTCCGCCCGCCCGCCCGCCTCCGGGTCGCCCGGATCCTGTGGGAGCTGCTGCGGGTCGTGCCCGTGATCGTCACCTGCGCGATCGGCTGGGCCGTGCTCGTGACGCTGGCCGCGCTGACGGCGGCGTGGGGCCCGCTCGTCGCGTTTCTGCTCGGCGGCGTCGTGCTGCTCGCGGCCGGGGCGGTCGCGGCGGGCGTCTCGACGGCGGCCAAGTGGATCCTCATCGGCCGCGTCCGCGCGGCGGAGCACCCGCTGTGGTCGTCGTTCGTGTGGCGCAGCGAGGTGTCGGACGTCTTCACCGAGATGGTCGCGGCGCCGTGGTTCGCGTCGTCCGCGGCCGGGACGCCGGCGCTCGTCTGGTGGCTGCGGAGCCTCGGCGCGCGCATCGGGTCCGGGGTCTGGTGCGACTCGCACTGGCTGCCGGAGGCGGACCTCGTGACGCTCGGCCGTGCATCCACGATCAACCGCGGGTGCGTCGTGCAGACGCATCTGTTCCATGATCGGATCATGAGCATGGACACCGTCACCCTCGACGCCGGTGCGACCCTCGGGCCGCACAGCGTCATCCTCCCCGCGGCGCGCATCGCCCGCGAGGCGACCGTCGGCCCCGCGAGCCTCGTGATGCGCGGGGAGCTGGTGCCGGAGTCGAGCCGCTGGAGCGGCAACCCCATCGGCCCGTGGCGCGAGGTGACGCTCGGGCGGTACCTTCCCGCCGAGGCGGCGGCCGGCGCGGCGACCGCCGGTCGCCGGTGAGGGCCGCGGCGGGCCCGTCCTCCGGCGACGACTACACCCCCGAGGTCGGATCCTCCGCGTACGCGGTCGACCGCTACGACCTCGACCTCGACTACCGCGTCGCCCGCAACCGGTTGAAGGCGCGCGCCGTCATCACGGCCGTGGCCCGCGAGCCGCTCCCCCGGTTCGAGCTCGACCTCACGGGCCTCCGCGCGGGCGACGTGCGCGTCGACGGCCGCCGAGAGACCCGGCACGTGCAGCGCGGCGGGCGCCTCGTCGTCACCCCGGCCGAGCCCATCGCCGCGGGCGCGTCCTTCACGGTCGAGGTCGCCTACTCCGGCGAGCCCGGGCCGCGCCGCACCGTCTGGGGCGACCTCGGCTGGGAGGAGCTCGGCGACGGCGTGCTCGTCGCGTCGCAGCCGAGCGGGGCCTCCACCTGGTTCCCCTGCAACGACCGGCCGGATGACCGGGCCGCGTTCCGGATCCGCGTCGCCTGCGAGGTCGACTACTCCGTCATCGCGAGCGGCCGGCTCCTCTCCCGCGTCGAGCGCTCCGGTCGCGCCACCTGGACCTACGCGCAGGACGCGCCGACCGCGCCCTACCTCGCGACCGTGCAGATCGGCCGGTACACCGAGCGGCGGGTGCCCGCCGGATCGACCGAGGCCGCGCTCGCGTACCCGCGTCCGCGGGAGGCGCGCGTGCTGCAGGACCTCGCGGAGGTGCCGCGCATGATGGCGTTCTTCGAGACGCTGTTCGGGCCGTACCCGTTCGACGAGTACCGGGTCGTGGTCACCGACGACGAGCTGGAGATCCCGCTGGAGGCGCAGGCCATGGCCGTGCTCGGCTCGAACCACGCCGACGGCACGGGCGCGTCGGAGCGGCTCGTCGCGCACGAGCTCGCGCACCAGTGGTTCGGCAACCGCGTGGGCCTCGCATCCTGGCGCCACATCTGGCTCAACGAGGGCTTCGCCTGCTACGCCGAGTGGCTGTGGTCGGAGGAGTCCGGCGGGCCGACGGCCGACCACCTGGCACGCCAGCACCACGCGCGCCTCGAGCGCGACGGCACGCAGCTCGGCATCGGGGATCCCGGGCCCGAGTCGATGTTCGACGACGTCGTCTACAAGCGCGGCGCCCTCGCGGTGCACGCGCTGCGGCTGACGCTCGGCGAGCGAGGGTGGCGGGACCTGATGCTCCGCTGGACGGATCCCGAATGGACTGCGCCGCGCACGACCGCCGACCTCGTGGTCGCGGCCGGCGACGCGGGCGCGCTGCTCCGCGCATGGCTGGCGGACGGGCCGCTGCCGGCGCTGCCACGGATCGGGCGGCGCTGAGGCGGCAATCGGATCAGAACCCGAACCCGCCATCGACGTTATACTCGAGTTCGATGTATAACGACGATGGCCGCCCTGCGAGCCTCTCGCTCAGTCCGTACACGCCGGGCTCCATCCCCGCGGGCCTGCCCGGCCGAGCGGAGAAGCTGCAGCAGTTCCGGGAAGCCGCTCAGCGGGTGAGCGCAGACGGTCAGTTCGTCCCTCGCGTCCAGGTCGACCATGGTCCTCGGGGCATCGGCAAGACCTCGCTCCTCCGGGAGGCGCAGCGCATCTTCGGCGGCTACGGGGTCCGGACCGTGTTGATCACCGCCGATCCGAACGAGGACCTGGTGCACTCGCTGCTCGGCGAGCTCAAGCAGGTCGTGGAAGCGGCACCCGTCTTCGTCGGACTGCGCTCGAGTCCATCGACTCGGCGACGGTGACAGTGGGTGCGCCCGGGATCGCGCAGGTGGGCGTGACCCTCACCGCTCCCGGGAGGACGCGTACCGCGGCCTCCGCGAAGGGGCTCCAGCTCGCCCTCCGTGCCGCCCTCGCCTCGGTCGTGCACGACGGTGACGCCGGGATCGTCATCCTGATCGACGAGATCCAAGAATCGGATCCCGAGGAGCCTGCGGACCATCGCCTACGCATGGCAGGAGATGAACCCCCTCCGGCCCTTCGATCCCGAGCAGCCCCGGACCGCGCTCTTCGCCGTGGGCCTCCCCGGCGCGCCCACGAAGATCAACAGGGCGGTGACGTTCAGCGAGCGCTTCCGGTTCCAGCCGATGCACGGGCTGTCCGCTGCCGGTGCGCGGGAGGCGCTCGAGGGTCACGGCCGCGGCGGCCGGAGTCCGATGGGACGCAGCCGCGATCGACCGCGGAGCCGCCGAATCGGGCGGGTACCCGTACAAGGTCCAGTTGATCGGAGACGCGTGTTGGCGAGCTGCCGCCCACCGGCTGGACCGTGAGGGGCTCGCGCCGGACGACGTGATCACGCTCGCCGACCTGCGAGAGGCGCTGCCCGCCGTGGAGTCGGAGATGCGCACGCTCTTCACCGCCCGATGGCGTGGGGCGAGCCCCCGGCAACAGGACATGCTGGTCGCCATCGCGCGGCTCGGCGGAGAGGACGTGAAGCGGGCGTCCCTCGCCGATGCGCTCGGCACCACCACGAGGGCCATCTCGGTCCCCCGGCAGAAGCTCCTGGACAAGGGCCTCGTCGACGCGAACAAGCACGGGCACCTGTCGTTCACGGTCCCCGGGTTCACGGAGTTCGTCATCGACCAGGCGGAGAACGAATGACGCGCGCATCCCGATGAGACGAGCGCGCCCTCGAGACGCCCGGTCGTCGGAGGGCGGTGGGCGCGCGCCGCTCGGGATCACCGGCATCCTGTTGGGCCAGCGCTGCCACCCGATCCGCCCCGAGCTCCAGGTCCCGCACCCGGTAGCGCGCCTCCTCTCCGTCGATCCACGCGGTCACCCCCGTCGCTTCGGCCTCGAAGCGGACGAGCGCCGGATCGACGAGCAGCCCGCGACCGTCGGCCTTGAGCACGGCCTCGATCCGCACCCACCGCGCCAGCGTCGTGCCGGGCGGCGCCTCCCGGCCGCGCTGCTCCGCGTCGATCCCGATCGGCCCGCGCCCGCTCACCGCGACGACGACCGCGTCGCCCGCGTGCGCGACGCTCGCGTGCAGGGCGTCGAGGGCGCGGGATCCGCCGAGCACCGGCCGCCCGTGCGGCCCGCCGCAGGTCGCGCACCGGGCGCGCACGGTGACGTCGGCGGCGTCGGCGCCCACCAGCTCCGCGGCGAGCGCCCGGAGCGCGTCCCGTCCGGCGGCGGTGCGGGCGGCCCGGTCGGCCGTCGCGTCCACGTGCACGGCCGCGACCCGGACCGCGCCGTCCCCGGGCCTCACGACGCTCCAGCGCGGGTGGTCCGCGCCGAGGTCTCGTCCATCCGCCCATCGTGACAGGAGGGAGGACGTTCGCGTGCTGTCCACCCGGCCGCCTTCCGCCGTGACGCCCGCGCGTGCCACAGTCGGGCATGGTCAGGTGGATCAGGAACTCCGTCATCGGTCTCGTGGTGGTCGCCCTGCTCGGCGGGGCGCTCGTGCTCGCCGGCTGGACGGTCTCGGAGACGCACTTCGCGCGGCCCGACGCGGGCTTCGACCGGGAGGTGGCGCGCCTGGAGGCGCTGCCCGGCGCGCGGGTGACCTCCAGCGAACGCTGGGTGGAGGCGCCCACGTTCTCCGAGCCGCAGGCGCGCGTGGACGTCGAGGTCGCCGCGGCGGACCTCCCGGGCATGCTGGCCGCCACCTGCGCCGCCGAGTACCCCGGCCCGGTCGCGTGGTCGCTGGTCGTCGACGCCGGTGCGTCCACCAC
This sequence comes from Clavibacter sp. AC415, assembly GCF_979252985.1. Classification (NCBI taxonomy): domain Bacteria; kingdom Bacillati; phylum Actinomycetota; class Actinomycetes; order Micrococcales; family Microbacteriaceae; genus Clavibacter; species Clavibacter sp. AC415. The sequence goes on from NZ_CEEDAR010000022.1 coordinate 20,220, forward strand.
GGTGATCGTGAACGACGACATCCCCGCCACGGGCTCCCGCTGCCTCGACGTCGGCTTCGACGTCGCCGGCATCGTCGAGGCGGCCGGTGCCCTCGTCCCGGGCGTCGACCTGCAGCCGGTCCTCCGGGAGGACGGCAGCCTCGCGCTCGTCGCGGTCGACCTCGAGGGCCGCGACATCGCCGGCTCCCTCCCGCTCGTCGCGCACGCCGACGACCTGCGCGACGCCGCCGGCCTCGACGCGGACCGGACCGTGCAGATCGACACCATGGCCCTGGGGATCGCGATCGGGCCGGGCGAGCACGATCGCTGGCGGGCGCTGGTCGACGGGCTCGTCACCGAGGACGGGGTGACCCAGCTCTCCGCCGACGATGCGGACTCGCAGACGGACGGCGTCGCGAAGGTGCAGGTCGCCGTGCCCGCCGCGGCGCACGACGCGGTCGAGGCGCGGATCCGGGCGTCGGGGCTGCCCGTCGCCGATCACCCCGTGCGGTTCCTGCCCGATGACGGACGGGAGACGACGGAGGGCTAGCCCGCGTCGCGGGACGGGTCGACCCCTGCCGCGCAGCGCCGCGTCAGCCCAGCTCGCGCACCAGCCACTCGTCCGTCTCGGTCGCCTGCCGCGTGCGGCCGGCATCGTCCACGTACTCGTACGCGCTCGTCGTCACCTCACCCGTGCCGCGGTACCCCAGGCGCTCGTACAGCGCCCGGGCGCGCGGGTTGTCGAGCGCGACCCCGACCGCGAGGAGGCCGCGCGAGCGCGCGGACCTCGACCCCCGTCCGCACCTAGATGACCGCCTCGCTCCAGTCGTCCGGGTTGCCGAAGCGGTGCGCGGTGATGCTGATGGCCTGCTCGCGCAGGAAGGTCAGCATCTCCACGCGACCGGCCGCGGTCACCTCGTCGGCGAAGACGGCCACGTCGGGCGTGCCGCGGAGCGCGTCCGAGAGCGCCCGCGCCTCGACGAGGCGCGAGCCGCGGGCGGCGACGAGGCGCACGCGCTCCGTCGCGATGCCGGAGGAGGAGACGCGGGCGAGCCACGCGTCGTCGGTCTCGATGGTCACGTGCACGCTCGGCAGGTCGTCGAGCACCTGGCCGAGGCCCGCGGGCAGGATCCCCGGCACCGACACGTGCATCTCCGCGCGCGCCAGCCGCCCCGCCGCGAGCACCCTCAGGAGCTCCGCGAGCGAGCCCGACTCGGTGAGCCGCACCGTGACCGGCAGCGGACGGTAGCGGAACAGGTTGCGCTCCACGCCGAGGTCGCTGGGGTCCTTCACCTGCCCGAACTCCTCGTGCCACGCCACCGCGTCGCTGAGCGCCGACCGGCGGACCAGGTCGAAGTCCTCGTAGCGGATGGCGGGCTGCGCCGACTCGATGAGCTCGGTGACCCGCGGCGACAGGCCGCGCAGGTGCAGGGAGCTCGAGTGCCGGCCCGCGTCGGAGACCCAGGAGCCGAGGCCCATGAGGTAGTTCGGGCCGCCCGCCTTGGTGCCGGATCCGACCGAGGAGCGCTTCCAGCCGCCGAACGGCTGGCGCTGCACGATGGCGCCCGTGATCCCGCGGTTGACGTACAGGTTCCCCGCCTCGACGGTCTCGAGCCACTGCTCGAGCTCCCGCGCGTCGAGGCTGTGCAGCCCCGCGGTGAGGCCGTACGGGATGGCGTTCTGGAAGCGGATGGCCTCCGCGAGGTTCCGCGCGCGCATGACGCCGAGCACGGGCCCGAAGAACTCGGTGAGGTGGAAGTACGACCCCGGCTGCACGCGGTCGCGCACGCCCGGGGACCACAGGCGGCCGGTCTCGTCCATCTGCTCGGGCTCGACGAGCCACCTCTCCCCGACGCCCAGCTGGGTGAGGGCGTGCTTGAGCTTGCCCGCGGCGGGCTCGATGATCGGGCCCATCTGCGTGGTGGGATCCGACGGGTATCCGACGCGCAGCGACGACACCGCGTCGGTCAGCTGCGTGAGGAACCGGCGCGACCTCCCGACCGAGCCCACGAGGATCACGAGGCTCGCCGCCGAGCACTTCTGGCCGGCGTGGCCGAACGCGCTCCTCACGACGTCGGCCGCGGCCAGGTCGAGGTCGGCGCTGGGCGTGACGATGATGGCGTTCTTGCCGCTGGTCTCCGCGAGGAGCGGGAGGTCGCTCTTCCAGGAGCGGAAGACCTCGGCGGTCTCGTAGCCGCCGGTGAGGATCACGCGGTCGACGGCCGGGTGGGAGATGAGGTGCTCGCCGAACTCGGCCTCGCCCGCGTCGACGAGCGCGAGCAGCTCGCGCGGCACGCCGGCCTCGCGGAGCGCCTCGACGAGCACCGCGCCGGAGCGGCGGGCCTGCCCGGCGGGCTTCACGACCACGCCGCTGCCGGCGGCGAGGGCCGCGAGCATGCTGCCGGCGGGGATGGCGACGGGGAAGTTCCACGGCGGCGCGACGACGGTGACGCGCGACGGCACGAACCGGGCGCCCTGCACGCGGTCGAGGTCGCGGGCGCGCTCGGCGTAGTAGTGGGCGAAGTCCACGGCCTCGCTGACCTCGGGGTCGGCCTCGGCGATGGTCTTGCCGGTCTCGGACGCCATGACCTCGATGAGGCGCGCGCGGTTGCGCTCGAGGGCGACGCCCACGCGGTGCAGGAGCGCCGCGCGCTGTTCGCTGGGACGGGCGCCCCACGCGGCGGCGGCCGTGCGCACGCCGTCGATGACGTCGTCCAGCTGGTCGGTCGAGCCGATGCGCGCGGCGTCGATGGTCGCGACGCCGAGCTGCGAGGCGGCCACGCGCGACAGGATCTCCCGGCCCCAGGCGCGGTTCGTCGGCAGGGCCGGATCCGTGTCGGCCGCGTTGCGGAACGGCGTCGGGGAGGCGTCGGGGTCCCCCAGCGCCGCGGGCGTCAGCAGGGAGCCGCGCGTGAAGCCCTGCACCACGTTGGTGAGCTGCGGGTCGACCTCGTCCTCCGGCTCCTCGGGCGTCTCCGGCTCGGCGAGCGGATCCACGTCGTCGAGCTCGGGCGGGAAGCGCCGGTCCTGCGTGCGGTTCGGCGCCGGGATCGCGTCGTCGACGCCCGCGAGAGACGCCCGGAACCGCGACTCCTCGCGCGCGAACAGCTCGCTCGACGTGCTCAGCTCGAACACCGCCGACATGAAGTTCTCCTGGCTGGCGTTCTCCTCCAGGCGGCGGATGAGGTACGAGATGGCCACGTCGAACTCGGTCGGGTGCACGACGGGCGTGTAGAGGAGGAGGCCGCCGACCGTGCGCTTCACGGCCTCGGCCTGGCCGGTCGCCATGCCGAGCAGCATCTCGAACTCGATCCGGTCGGTAACGCCCCGCTCCTCGGCGAGGAGCCACGCGTACGCGACGTCGAAGAGGTTGTGGCCGGCGACGCCGACCTTCACGGCGTCGGCCGCGGCGGGCTGGAGCGCGTGCTCGAGCATGCGCTTGTAGTGCGTGTCGGTCTGCTCCTTCGTGGCCCAGGTGGCGACCGGCCAGTCGTGCATCCGCCCTTCGACCTGCTCCATCGCGAGGTTCGCGCCCTTGACGATGCGGACCTTGATGGGCGCCCCGCCCGCCGCGCGCCGCTCCTGGGCCCACGACGCTGAGGCGCTGCAGCCCGGCCAGCGCGTCGGGCAGGTACGCCTGCAGCACGATCCCGGCCTCGAGGTCCTTCAGCTGCGGCTGGTCGAGCACGCGCGTGAAGACCTCGATGGTGAGGTCGAGGTCCTTGTACTCCTCCATGTCGAGGTTGATGAACTTCGGCGCCGCGGCCTCCGCCGCCAGCTCGTACAGCGGGGTCAGCCGCTCGACGACCTTGTCGACGGCCTCATCGAAGGCCCACATCGACAGCTGCGACACGACCGACGACACCTTGATGGAGACGTAGTCCACGTCGTCGCGGGCGAGCAGCTCGCGGGTGCCGGCCAGGCGGCGCGCGGCCTCCTGCTCGCCCAGCACGGCCTCGCCGAGGAGGTTCAGGTTGAGGCGGGATCCGCCGGCGCGCAGCTTCTCGATGGCCGGGCCGAGCTTGTCGCTCGTCGCGTCGACGATGAGGTGGCCGACCATCTCGCGGAGCACGCGGCGCGCGACGGGCACGACCACCTGCGGGAGGACGGGCCCGAGGATCCCGCCCGCGCGGATCGCGCCCTGCATGTACCAGGGGAGGAAGCCGGGGGTCTTCGAGGTGAGCGCGGCGAGGCTGTTGCCGGCGACCGGCAGGTCCTCCGGGCGGACGACCCGGTCGACGAAGCCGATGGTGAAGTCGAGCCCGTGCTCGTCCTTGAGGACGCCCGCGAGCCGCTCCGCCGACGGGTCCGCCGGGTGCGTCGCGGCCTCGGCGAGCCACGTGCGCACGAGGGCGACGGCCCGGTCGGCGAGGTCCTCGCGGTCGGGGGCGATCACGGGGACGGCGGCGGTCCCGGGGGCGGATGCGGTCTCGGCGGTCATGCGGGCCTCTTCGTCTCGTCTCGTGCGGGGCCGACCTCGTCGGCGGTCGCGCTCCACGCGCGCCCTCCCAGTGTGCGACCATGCTCCCATCGGATGCGCTGAACGTTTCCGATGATCATCGTGCGGCCCTGCCGATGATTCCACGCATCGGCCGGAACGGCGGGAGGCGCACGTGCTCGAGATGCGGCGCCTGCGCCTCCTCCGCGAGCTGAAGCTCCGCGGCACCATCGGCGCGGTCGCCGACGCGCTCTCCTTCAGCCCCTCGTCGGTGTCGCAGCAGCTCTCGCAGCTGGAGCGCGAGGCCGGGGTCACGCTGCTGCGCCGGGTCGGCCGACGGGTGGTGCTCACGCCGCAGGCGGAGATCCTCGTGGAGCACACGACCGCGCTCCTCGAGCGGCTGGAGCGCGCCGAGACCGAGGTCAACGCGTCGCTCGCGAACGTCTCCGGCACCATCCGCATGGCCGCGTTCCAGTCGGCGCTCCTGGCGCTCGTGCCACCGGCGCTCACGATCCTCCGCGACGACTACCCCGACCTCCGGGTCGAGATCACCATGCGGGAGCCCGAGTCGGGCCTCCACGACGTGTGGGCGCGCGACCACGACCTCGTCATCGCCGAGCAGTACCCCGCGCACGCGGCGCCGCGGCCCGCCGACCTCGACCGCGAGGAGCTGTGCGTGGACCCGCTCCGCTTGGGCCTCCCGCCCGGCCGGGATGACATCCGCTCGGTCTCGGACGCCCGGCGGCTGCCGTGGGTCATGGAGCCTGCGGGCACGGCGTCGCGCCACTTCGCCGAGCAGGTGTGCCGCGTCGCGGGGTTCGAGCCCGACGTGCGCTACGTCACGGCCGACCTGCAGGCCCACATCGACCTCGTGCGCGCCGGTCACGCCGCGTCGGTGCTGCCGGACCTGGTGTGGGCGGGTCGCGAGCCCGACGTGCGGCTCGTCGGCCTGCCCGGCTCGCCGCGCCGGACGGTGTTCACGTCGTCGCGCGTCGGCAGCCTCGACCGGCCCGGGATCCGCGCGTGCCGCGACGCCCTCGCCCGCGCAGTGGAGGTCATGGGGCACGGAGCGGGCTGAGAGGGCGGCGGGCGGTCGCGCGGCTGCGCGGCGAGGTGGCGACGCGGCTACTCGGCGGGCGGCCCGTCGCCGGCCGGACCGGTGCCGGAGCCCGCGGCGTCGGCGGGCCGGCGCCGACCGGTGACGACGATGAGGACCACGGCGGCCGCCGCGAGCACGACGATCCCGATGCCCACGCCCACGATGACGCCGAGGTACGGCGCGACGCCCGCCTCCTGCGCGGCTGCGGTGCCGGCGTCCGCCGTGGACGGATCCGCGGCGCCGGCGTCGGAGCCCGCGGCCGGCGCGGAGGACGACGCACCGGATCCGGCCGCCCCGCCCGGTGACGCCCCGCAGTCCGGTCCGGCCTCGGTCCCTGCGGACGCGACCGCACCCGCGGGCGCCCGGTACGTGAACGCGATGGAGTCGGAGACGGGGTGCCCGTCCGCGGAGACCACGCGCCGACGTGACCCGGTACTCGCCGGATCCGCCGAGCGCGACGGGCACCGAGACCACGCGCCCGGCGTTGACGGCGCACCCGGTCTCGAAGCGGGTGCCGGCGCCGTCGGGCCCGGTCACCTGCACGACCGACGAGCCGCCCGAGGCGGGGGCCGAGCCGTCGGATGCGTCCCCGCCCGCGCCGAGGTCGAGGATCACGTCGCTGAAGGTCAGCGCGACCTCCGTCGGCGGCGCGTCCACCGTCGAGCCGGCCGCGGGCGAGCTCGACACGAGGTAGTCGTGGGCCGAGGCCGGCGACGCCCCGTCGGGTCCGCTCCCCTGCGCCAGCCCGGCGACCGCCAGCGCGGCCGTCGCGAGCGCGGCACCGGCGAGGCCCGCCGCCACCCGGCGGAGCACGCCGTGCCGCGTCGGGGACGGCGCCCGGCGAGGACGCCGGGCGGTCGGGTGCCCGGGCGTCACGCCCGGTCACCGCTCTCGCGGCGCACGCGGGTGAGCGCGAACACGGCCACCACGACGGCGACGGCGCCGAGGGCGAGCCCGCCAACGCCGAGTCCCACCGCGACCGCGCTGGTCGTGGCGCTCGAGTCCGGGGCCGCGACCACGGTTGCGTCCGGCGCGGCGGTCGTCGTCATGGCGCTCATCGCGTCGGCGGGCGGCATGTCGTCCACGTAGAGCACGGGCGCGGGGTGCTCCGGCTCCTCGCCGGAGGCCGGGGTCGTCTCGTCCCAGTCCACGACGGATCCGTCCGAGTAGCCCTGGTGGGCCGGGAGCACGATGCTGCCGGTGTCGGGCACGGGTCCCACCGAGACGGTGAAGCGCTGGAACTCGCCGGCCGCGAGGCCCACGCCGTCGTCGGCGGTCCACGTGACCTCGATGGGCGCGTCGGTGATGGTCGCGTCGTCCGTCTGCACGGGCGCGTCGAGCGCCTCCGTGGTGACGGCGGCGGTCCAGCCGGGCACCGGCTCGGTGGACAGGCTCGAGAAGGGGGTGTCCTGCGGGAGGTCGACCGTGACGCGCGTCGTCGTGGCGGTCGCGGACTCGGTCGGGACCGTGAACGTCAGCGTGCTGTAGCCGCCGGCTGCCGCCTGGTCGGGCGAGACGCGGACGTGGGCGGAGGCCGCGAGCGGCGCGGCGACGGCGAGCGCGACGCCGCCGACGAGCGCGGCGGCCGAGCGGACCGCGCGGCGGCGGCGGGAGGGGGCGGAGGAGGTCATGGGATGTCCTGTTCCGGACCGCGCGGAGGCGGCCCCGGGTGCGGACGCGGCGGGGCCGGCGTCCGGGGGATGAGGGAGTGGAGGGGGCGGGCGCTGCACGGGGCGTCGCGTCCGCGGCACGAGCGGGCTCGCGCGGGGGCCGGATCCGACCGGCGCGTCAGGCCGCCGCGAGGGCGGCGACGAGGAGCCGCGCGCGCGGCGGGCCGCGGTACTGCAGTCGGCCGAGCCGGGCGCAGAGGTCGCGCAGCGAGCGTGGCGCGGGGGTCGTCGGGACGAGCCCCGTGGCGAGCGCACCGTCCGGCCGGACGAACGGGATCACGATGGCGCGCACGACGCGGAGCGCCGAGGCCGCGAGGAGCGCGCGGAGGGACGCCTCTCCGTGACGGAGCGCGAGCACGGTCACGACGAGGGCCGCGCCGTGCGAGAGCAGCATGCCGGCATCGAGCCCGATCGGGGCGCCGGCCCCGCCGGACGCGGCCGCGGGGAGGCCCGGGAGCGCGAGCGCCGACGCGCCGTGGCCCATGCTCGCGTGCGGATCCGCCGCGACGGCCGATCCGCCCGCGTCGGCCGCCGTGAACAGGCCGTGGAAGAGGAGCTGGCTCACGCCGACCGCGGCGACGAGCCGCCACAGCACGGTGCGCGTGCCGGCGAGCGCGACGGCCGCGAGCGAGGCGAGCGCGAGGCCGAACGCCACGACGCCCCACGACGGGGCGGCGCCGCCGCCGGCCTCGTGGAAGAGCGCGGCCACGAACGTGGCGGTGGTGGATGCGGCGAGCCCCCGGATCACGCGCTGGACGCGCGGCGGTATCGAGGACGGGACGGGCATCGTCGGCAGTGTAGACGAGCGGCCCGGGAGGACGCGGCGATGCCGCCCGGCGGCGATCCCCGCCCCTTGCCCGGGGCCTCGACCGCGCGGGATGATCGTCGAGCGGACCGCCCCTCCGCGGAGAGGCCGTCGCCATGCCGCGCACGCACGCGCACCGGATGCACGCCGTCGTCGCGATCGCGGCCGCCACCGTCGTCGGGGCGGGCACCCTCGCGGTCGCCACCGCCTCGCGCACGGAGGATCGCCCGGCTATCCGCGCGGCCGCGGCAGACGCTCCGGCGGCCGCCCCCGCGGCCGAGCGCGACGAGATCGATCGTCAGGTCCTCCAGCGCCGGGTGTTCGCCCTGCGCTCCGACCGCGCCTACGTCGAGGCGGTCGCGGCGTCACCCGACTCGGTGACCAGCGACTGGACCGGCCTCCGCCTCGCGCCCGCCGAGGCCGCGGAGTTCGCGCGCCAGGAGACGCTCGCCCCCAAGCTCGAGGCGATGCGCGCCGTGCTGACCCCGCTCGGCGCATCGGGCGGCGTGTGGTTCGAGAACCCGGTGGCCGAGCCGCAGGTGATGGTCGTGGCGATCGTCGGCGAGGTCGGCGCCGACGTCCGGCAGCGCATCGTCGACATAGCGGGTGCCGATCCGATGCGGTTCGCGACCGTCGAGCGCACGGAGCGGCAGCTCATGGACGTCGCGGACGCCCTCGCCGAGAGCCCCGCCGGACGCGCCGGCTGGCTGACGGGCTGGGGGCCGGACACCATCGGGAACCGCGTCGGCGTCTCCATCGACCCGGGGGCGCCCGCGACCGTGGAGGCCGACCTCGTGGCGTCCTTCGGCGACTTCCTCACGTTCACCCGCGAGGGCCCGGCGACCGGGGGCTGACGGCAGCCGCGGCCGGCCGGTCAGGCGGCGCGGTCGTCGGCCAGCGCGCCCGTGAGGCGGCCGACCACGTCGTCGAGCGCGTCGCGCAGCGCCTCCAGCTCGGCGACCGTCAGGCCGGTGCGCGCCGCCGCCTGCGCGGGCACGTCGAGCGCGCGCTCGCGCAGCTCCTGCCCGCGCGCGGTGAGCGACACCACCACGACGCGCTCGTCGACGGTGCTCCGCGCGCGGTCGACGAACCCGGCGGCCTGCAGGCGCTTGAGCAGCGGGGTGAGCGTCGCGGGCTCGAGCTGCAGGGTGGATCCGAGGTCCGAGATGGAGCGCTCGTCGCGCTCCCGAGAGCGCGAGCATGACGAGGTACTGCGGGTGGGTGAGCCCGAGCGGCTCGAGGATCGGCCGGTAGACGGCCACCACCGTGCGGGCGGCCACGACCGCCTGGAAGCAGACCTGGCTCTCGAGCGCCAGGGGATCCGTCGTCGTCATCGCGTCCTCCTCGACCGTGTCCTGCGTGCTGTCCGGTGCACCTGATCGATGCTACGCACGTGGGGCGCGGGGCCGGCGGCACGAGCCGCCGCCCCGCACGCCGGATCAGCCGGCGAAGACGAGCTCCACGTTGATGTCGTCCGGATCCTGCACCGAGAGGATCGACATGCCGGAGATGTCGGTCACCTCGCCGTGGGCGATGCCCCGCTCGGCGAAGAGCGCGGCCGCCTTCACGAGCTCGTCCCGCGAGGGGACCGCGAGGCTCACGTGGTCGAGGCCGCGGACGGCGGGGTCGAACTGGCCGCCGTCGCCCTCCACCGGACGCAGGCCGAGGAGCTGGTCGCCGACGCCGTAGACGACGCCGCCGAAGAAGACGGACGGGTCCTGGAGGACGGCCGGGTCGCTCGGGTCGCCCTCGCTGACGATGGCGGGGGTGAGCCCCAGGACGCCCTCGTAGAAGGCGCGCGAGCGGGCGAGGTCGGAGACGGAGATGCGCACGTGGTGCACGCCGGTGATGCTGTCGAGGGGAGCGGTGGTCGCGTCGGTGTCGGTCATGCATCCGACGCTAGGACGATCCTCTCGACCGTCACCGGGCCGTTCGGATTGCGACCACGGCTCCCAGCCGACATCCAGGACGGCCGCGGTCGCCGGTGGGCGCGCAGCCTGTCTCCCCCGGGGGGGGGGATCAGTCGTGCAGGTCGATGCCCCAGGCGCCCGACCACTCGGATCCGGGCTCCAGCGTGATGAGCCCGTCGCCCGAGTTGAACGCGTCGGCGGGCGCCGTCATCGGCTCCACCGCGACCGCCCAGACGTGCCCGTCGGCCGCCGGGTACCACGGCGTCACGAACACCTGCCAGTAGGTGAACTCGCCGTCGGCCCAGATCTCGGTGCGGCGGCCGTCGGGCGCCTGCACGCCGTGGCGCGTCACCCCGTCGACCACGCGGGCGTCGGCCCAGGCGTCGTCGAGCTTCGCGTCGCGCACGCGGACGCCGCCGCGCAGGTCGTAGCGGGTGCCCTCGACCGGGGTCTGCACGCCCGTGGGGTTCAGGCGCACCGGGTCCACCTCGATGTGCGTGGGCGCGTCGATGACGACCTCGAGGTCCTCGGTGGGCACGTCGCCGACGCGGAGGAAGGGGTGCGTGCCGACGGCGACGGGAGCGTCCTCGGAGCCGACGTTCGCGGATCCCGTGGGTGACGCGGACGCCCTGCCCGGTGAGCTCGTACCGCACGGTCGTCTCGAGGGCGAACGGGTAGCCGCGCTGCGGGTGGACGTCGGCCGACAGCGTGACGGACACGTCGTCGCGGTCCACCAGGCGGTAGGGCGCGTGCTCCAGGAGCCCGTGGATCGCGTTCTCGCGGTCCACCTCGGTGATGTCGAGCTGGTGGATCACGCCGTCCTGCTCCCAGATGCCGTCACGGATCCGGTTGGGCCACGGCGCGAGCACGATGCCGCTGCAGAAGGGCGGCTGCTGCGACTCGGGGTAGGACTGCACGAGGTCCGTGCCGTCGACCTGGAGCACGCGCAGCGCGGCGCCGACCTCCGCGATCACCATGCGCTGGGAGCGGCCGTCCACCTCCGCGATGAGCTCGTGCTGCTGTCCGGTGGGATTGCGGGGGGCGTACGACGCGTCTTCGGGCACCCGTCGAGCCTATCCGCACCCGGCGCTGTGGCGCCTCCCAGGGCGGGCGGCACGCCGCTCCCTAGGATCGGGCGCATGGTCCGGCATGAGAACGAGAAGATCCGCGCGATCCGCGAGAAGGCCCGCATCGAGAGGGCCTTCGACGACCGCCGCCGCAAGCGCCGCCGGCTCATCGCCCAGTTCTCGGTCGCGGGCGGCCTCGTCGTCGTCATCGCGGCGATCGCCGGCGGCGTCTCTACCTCCTCGGGCAGTCCCAGGCGGCGAGCGCCGCGGGCCCCGTCGCCGACGCGACCGCGCCGCTGTCGACGGGCGACGAGGTGCGCGTCGCGTCCGACGGCACCGGCGTGAGCGTCGGCGCGGCCGACGCCCCCGTGACCCTCGACGTCTTCGAGGACTACTCGTGCCCGCACTGCGCCCAGTACGAGTCGGAGACGGGCCCCCTGCTCGACCGGCTCGCGGCCACGGGCCAGGTGCGCGTCGTCTACCACCCCATCCAGATCGTCACGAAGTACGGCCAGGTCGCGGGCAGCGCGGCGGCCTGCGTCCTCGCGGAGGAGCCCGAGAGGTGGCCGGCCGTGCACTCGGCCCTGTTCGACAACCACTCCACGGTCACCGACTCGTGGACCCACGCCGACTTCGTCACCTGGCTCACCACGCTCGACGTCACCTCGGAGCCGGTGCGCACGTGCGTGGCCGAGGGCCGGTACTCCTCGTGGATCACCGGGAACACCTCGGACGCGAGCGCCGCGGGCGTCACGGGCACGCCGACCCTGCGCATCCAGGGCGACATCGTCCCGACCGTCGCGGGCCAGGACCTGGTGGACGCCCTGTCGGGTGCGGGCGCGCAGCTCCCCGAGGGCATCGCGGCCGACAGCTGACCTGCCGCAGGCCCCGCCCGCCGGTCAGTGCCCCCGGTGGTCCTGCACCGTCATGCGCGGGCCGAAGCGCGGCTTCCGGAACCCGCTCGCCTCGATGAGCCGCATCACCCGCTGGCGCTGACCGCGCCACGGCTCGAGCAGCTCGAGCATCCCGTCGTCGTCGACCGGGTGGCCGGCCAGCGCCCACCCCACGGTGTCGTGCACGTGGTAGTCGCCGACGCTGACCGAGTCCGGGTCCCCGTGGGAGCGCTGGGTCGTCTCGGCGGCCGTCCAGATCCCGACGCCCGGGACGGACCGCAGCCGCCGCGTGATCTCGTCGCTCCCCCGGCCGAGCGCCAGGGTCCGCTCGAGGCCGGCGGCGCTGGTCGCGACGGCGATGAGGGTGCGCGACCGCTTCGGGTCCACGCCCACGCGGTGCCACTCCCACGACGGGATGAGGCGCCAGCGCTCGGGCGACGGCAGCACGCGCATGCCGACGGGAACGGGGCCGGGGGCGGGCTCGCCGTGCGCGAGGATCAGCTGCCGCCACGCCCGCCGCGCCTCGAGGCCCGTGACCTTCTGCTCGAGAACGGCGGACGCCATCGCCTCGAAGACGTGGTTCGTCCGCATCAGCCGCAGGGCCGGGAGGCGCCGGTGCGCGTCGCGGAGGAGCGGGTGCGCCGAGACGTCGAGGTCGGACCAGTCGTCGCCCTCGCCGAGGAGCTCGGGCACGCCCTGGATGACCCACTCCGCGCCGGGCCCCCAGGCGCGCGCGTCGACGCCGCCGTCCGCGCGCGGGTCGAGCCGGAGCGACGCGGACCCGAGGGGCGTGCGCGCCGTGCGCCAGAGGCCGACGCGGCGGGAGCCGGGCGGCGCCGGATCCCAGCGGCAGGTCGGATCGACGACGCCGCGGAACAGGGGCCGCAGCACGAGCCGGAGGTCGACCTCGCGATCCGGGACGTAGGCCGTCCGCGCGTCGGAAGGGGTCGTCCCCGTGCCGCCTCCGTCCATCCCCTCAGGGTACGCACGGCCGCCGACCCTCCTCCTCGACGGGCGGCACGCGTAGCGTCGACCCCATGACCGACATCCAGGACGACCAGGCCGACCGCGAGCGCGTCGCCGAGCTCATCAAGGGGGCGCGCATCGCGCTCCTCACCACCGTCAACGCCCACGGGCAGCTCGTGAGCCGCCCGCTCGCCAGCCAGGAGCGCGACTTCGACGGCGACCTGTGGTTCTTCACGCAGGACCCCAGCGACAAGACCACCGAGATCCGCGCGAACGACCAGGTCAACGTGTCCCTGCAGACCGGCGACGGCTTCCTCTCCATCGCCGGCACCGCCGAGATCACCCGCGACCGCGCGCGCATCGACGAGCTGTGGTCCGCGGGCGCCGAGGCGTGGTTCGAGGGCGGCAAGGAGGACCCGTCCGTGGCCCTCGTGCGCGTGCATGCCGACGCCGCCGAGTACTGGTACCAGGACACCCCCAAGCCCGTCGCGCTGATCAAGTACGCGAAGGCCGTCGTCACGGGCGAGCGCCCGAAGGACGTCGGGGAGCACGGCACCGTCGAGCTCTGATCCGTCGAGCTCCGATCCGTCGCGGTCAGCCGCCCGCGGCGTCGCGGACCGCGGCGGCCGTGCCGTCCACCACCAGGTCGGCGCGGCCCCGGGTCGCCTCGACGAGGCGGGCGTTGGCGCCGTCGACCTCCCGCGCCCAGGCCTCCGCCGCAGCCGGCGTGCGCCCGCCCGCCGTGTGCCGGTCGACGAGGCGCGAGGCGCGCTCCGCGTCCGGGGTCGCGCAGAACCAGGCCTCGTCGAGCTCCGCGGCGACGAGCGTCCACGGCTCCTCGTCCACCAGGAGGTAGTTGCCCTCGAGGACGACGAGGCGCGTCCCGGGCTCCACCGCGATCGCGCCGGTGACGCCCTCGTCGACGGCCCGGTCGAACGACGGCGCGTAGACCGGGTGGTCCGCCTCGGCGCGGAGGCGCCGCACGAGGGCGAGGACGCCCCACCCGTCGAAGGTGTCGACGGCGCCCTTGCGCTCGTGCCGGCCCAGCCGGTCGAGCGTCGCGTTGGCGAGGTGGAAGCCGTCCATGGGCACGTCCGCCGCCGTGCCGCTCCCCGCGAGCGCGTCGACGCGCGCGACGAGCGCCTGCGCGAGCGTCGTCTTCCCGGCGCCGGGGCTGCCCGCGATCCCGAGCACCGCGCGACGGCCGTCCCGGACGAGCCCGAGGGCCCGGTGCGCGAGGGCGTCGAGGTCGTCGAGGCGGTCCGGGCCGACGCGCGGAGCCGGTCCGGGGTGCCGGGGCCCATCCGGCGCGGTGTCCATCCACCCAGTCTCGCGGACGCGTGCCCCATGATGGACGTGTGCGCATCGGAATCCTCACCTCAGGCGGAGACTGCCCCGGACTCAACGCGGTGATCCGCGGGGCGGTGCTCAAGGGAACGACCATCCACAAGCAGGAGTTCGTGGGCTTCCGCGACGGCTGGCGGGGCGTCGTCGACGGCGACGTCATGCCGCTCGCGCGCCGCGACATCCAGGGCATCGGCAAGCAGGGCGGCACGATCCTCGGCACCAGCCGCACGAACCCGTTCGAGGGCGACGGCGGCGTCGAGAGGATCCAGGAGAACCTCGACCGGCTGGGCATCGACGCGATCCTCGCCATCGGCGGCGAGGGCACGCTGGCCGCCGCGAAGCGCCTCACCGACGCGGGGCTCAAGATCGTCGGCGTCCCCAAGACGGTCGACAACGACCTCGACGCCACCGACTACACGTTCGGCTTCGACACCGCGGTGCAGATCGCGACCGACGCCATGGACCGCCTCCGCACCACGGGCGACTCGCACAGCCGCTGCATGGTGGCCGAGGTCATGGGCCGCCACGTCGGATGGATCGCCCTGCACTCCGGCATGGCCGCGGGCGCCCACGCGATCCTCATCCCCGAGCAGAAGACGAGCATGGACGAGATCGTGGCGTGGGTCCGCTCGGCCTACGACCGCGGGCGCGCGCCGCTCGTCGTCGTCGCCGAGGGGTTCGTGCCCGAGCACGCGGCCGACGCGCACGGCGAGCGCGGCCTCGACGCCTTCGGCCGTCCCCGCCTCGGCGGGATCGGCGAGCAGCTCGCCCCGATCATCGAGGAGCGCACGGGCATCGAGACCCGCGCCACGACCCTCGGCCACATCCAGCGCGGCGGGACCCCGTCCTCCTACGACCGCGTGCTCGCGACGCGCCTCGGCCTCGCCGCGGTCGACAGCGTCCGCGACGGCCACTGGGGCCGCATGGTCGCGCTCCGCGGCACCGACATCGTGCACGTCGGCTTCGAGGAGGCCCTCGGCCGCCTGAAGACCGTGCCGCAGCACCGCTACGACGAGGCCGCGATCCTCTTCGGCTGATCCGGAGGGCCGCCGCCGCTCGCGCGCGCCACGCCCCGGGCGTAGCGTGACGGCATGACGTACCGCGCGCTCGTGGCCGAGCAGACCGTCGCCGACGACGGCACGACGGGCATCGAGGTCGCCCTGCGCGACCTCCCCGACGAGCGGGCGACGGGCGGTGCGGACGGGCCGGGCGACGGCGAGGTCCTCCTCGACGTCCTGTTCTCGAGCATCAACTACAAGGACGGCATGCTGCTCGGCGGCCGTCCGGGCATCGCCCGAACCAGCCCGCTCGTGGCCGGGATCGACGCCGTCGGCACGGTCGCGGCGAGCGGATCCGACGCCTTCTCCCCCGGCGACCTGGTGGTCCTGAACGGCGCCGGCCTCGGGGAGAGCCGCGACGGCGGACTCGCCGAGCGCGTGCGGGTCCCCGCCGACGCGCTGGTGCCCGTGCCCGACGGGCTCGACGCGCGGCGCGCCGCCGCCATCGGCACCGCGGGCTTCACCGCGATGCTCTCGGTGCTCGCCCTGGAGCGCGGCGGCGTCGAGCCCGGGGCGGGAGACGTGCTGGTGACGGGCGCGGGCGGCGGGGTCGGATCCGTGGCGATCGCCCTCCTCGCCCGCCTCGGCCACCGCGTCGTCGCCAGCACCGGCCGCGTCGACGAGCTCGGCGACCGGTTGCGGGCGCTCGGCGCGGCGGACGTGATCGACCGCGCGGAGCTCGGCGAGCCGGGGAAGCCGCTGCAGCGCATCCGCTGGGCCGGGGCCGTGGACAGCGTGGGCAGCGCGACGCTCGTCAACGTGCTCGCGCAGACCCGGTGGGGCGGGGTGGTCACGGCCGCCGGCCTCGCGCAGGGGCCCGACCTGCCGGGCACCGTGCTGCCGTTCATCCTCCGTGCCGTGACGCTCGCCGGGATCAACTCGGTGGACGCGCCCGCCGCGCTCCGCCGCGAGGCCTGGTCGCGGCTCGCCACCGACCTCGACCCGGCGCTCCTCGACGCGATCACGACGACGGTGCCGCTCGGGGAGGCGGTCGCCGCCGGCGAGCGGATCCTCGCGGGGGCCTCGAGCGGACGCGTCGTCGTCGACGTCCGCGCCTGACGGGCGATCCGCCGCCGTCCTCGCGCTCGCGCTCGCGCTCGCGGGAGGCACCGCCCGCGCTAGCCTGGGCGCGATGCGGCACGCTGCCGCCGGAGTGAGGGAACATGACCGCGGTCGCCGCCACCGGAACCATCTTCGTCGGACTGGCGGCCCTGCTGCACGTGTTCTTCTTCCTGCTCGAGAGCGTCTGGTTCGAGCGGCCGTTCGCCTGGGGGCGCTTCGGCGTCGAGGACCAGGAGAAGGCCCGCATCATCAAGCCCTGGGCCTACAACCAGGGCTTCTACAACCTGTTCCTCGCCCTCGGCGCGGGCCTCGGCCTCATCCTCTACTTCGTCGGCAACGTGCCCGCCGGCCTCACGCTCGTGCTCTTCACGACCGCGTGCATGGTGCTCGCCTCGATCATCATCGCCAGCACGGGCAAGAAGTACCTGCTCCCGGCGCTCATCCAGGGCGTGCCGCCGCTGCTCGGCCTCGTGTTCTTCGCCGCCGCCTCCTGAGCCTCGGCCGACGGTCCCCGTCACGGGCGCGGCACGCCCTTCCGCCGGGGCCGCGGATGAGGTTAGGCTCACCTACATCATGACCGTCGTCCCCCTCACCGAGGCCCTCCGCGACCGCGCACGACCGCGCGCCGAGAGCCAGGACGCGGACGAGTTCATGACCGCGCTCGTCACCGGTCGCGGCTGCCGCGACGACTACGTGGCCCTCGTCGCCCAGCACTACTTCATCTACCGCGCCATCGAGGCGGCGACGCAGCGCATGGCGGCGGATCCCGTCGCCGCGCGCTTCATCGATCCGCACCTCACGCGACTCCCGGCCATCGAGGCCGACCTCGACTTCCTGGTCGGCGCCGACTGGCGGGAGGTGGTCCGGCCGCTCGCCAGCACGGCGGCCTACGTCGAGCGGATCGAGACGGTCGCCTCGGTCTGGGTCGGCGGATTCGTCGCGCACCACTACACGCGCTACCTCGGGGACCTGTCCGGCGGGCGCCTGCTGCGCACGCTGCTGCAGCGCCAGTTCGGCTTCGACACCAACGGCGTGGGCCTCTACCTGTTCGCTGAGATCGCCGAGCCGCGACGGTTCTGCAGCACCTACCGCGAGGCCCTCGACCAGGTGCCGTGGGACGACGCCGAGCGCGCCCGCGTCGTCGCCGAGGTCGAGCACGCGTACCGGCTCACGACCGACGTGTTCGCCGAGCTCGCCCGCGGGCGGGCGACGGCACCGCTGCGTCGCGCCTGACCGTCCGGATCCCGTCCCTCCCGCGCCGTCCCCTGGGCGGCCGCCCCGCAGCCCGGTCGGGCGTCCGGGGCCGGGAATAGGCTCCGGACATGGACGGCTACGACCTCGACTTCCTGCCCATCCCGCTCCCGCTGCCCGAGGCCCCGGCCGACGCGCGGCCCGTGCGGCTCGACTACCTCCACTTCACGGTGCTCATGGACACCGACCGGCGGCTCGCCGCGCTCACGGCCGTGAACATCGACGGCGGCCGCCTCGTGGACGTGGAGCGCACGGACGACTGGCACCTGGATCCGCGCCTGCCGGAGGACCAGCAGTGCGGCCCGGAGCTGTACGCGCGCAACGACATCGACCGCGGCCACCTGGTGCGCCGTCGGGATCCCGTGTGGGGCGACATCGCGGAGGCCGCCCGGGCGAGCGCCGACACCTTCGCGTACACGAACGCCGCCCCGCAGGCGGCCGAGTTCAACCAGTCGAAGGAGCTGTGGCTCGGGCTCGAGGACTACGTGCTGGAGAACGCGGACCTCGGCGACCGCCGCATGACGGTGCTCACCGGCCCGGTCCTCTCGGACGACGACCCCGTGTACCGCGGCGTCCGGATCCCGCTGATGTTCTGGAAGATCGCGGCCTGGGTCGCGGACGACGGACTCGCGGCCACCGGGTACCTGCTCGACCAGGCCCCGCAGCTCGGCGACCTCGACCGGACGACGGCGACCGCGGACGCCCCCGAGCTCGGGCCGTACCGCACCTACCAGGTGGCGGTGGCGGAGATCGGCGCGCTCACGGGCTTCGACGTGGCGCAGCTCGCGGAGGCCGACCGCCTCGGCGTCCCGGCGACCGCCCGCCCGGGGACGCCCGCGGACGGGCGCGACGGCTGGGTGGAGCTGGAGCGCTTCGCGGCCATCACGCTCTGACCGCGGACTCGGCGGGGCCCCGTCGAGCGGGAGCTGTGGAGGTGCCCGACGACGCGGGGCCGCTCCCTGCGACGCTGTCGCATCCCCGTGCCCCGACGAGAGAGCCCCATGCCATCACCTGCCCCACGCCGCCGCCGGTCGCCGGGGGCGGCTGCCCTCGTCGTCGCCCTCGTCCTCCTGTCCGTCTGCGCGGGAGGGGCGCCTGCCAGCGCGCTCTCCCCGCTCCGCCTCCGGTTCCCCGTGATGGCCGGCACCAAGCTCGTCTCCGCATCGGGCAGCGCCTGCACGGCCGGAGCGGTGCTCCAGTACACGAGCCTGTACACGCGCATCAGCCAGGCCGCCGCAGCGACCCGGTACGTCCTCACCGCCAAGCACTGCGCGAGCATGCGGGAGAGCGTGCGGCTGGGGAGCGGCGTCGACGGCTACGTGTCCTGGCAGTCGCCGGACACCGACCTCGAGCTCATCACCGTCCCGCCGGGCTCGTCCCGCTCGGAGTCGTGCGGCCCGACGGGCTCGGGACCGATCCGCTGCAGCATCGTCGTCCAGTACTACCCGCGCGCGACCGGACGCGTCGTCCTCCCCTCCTCCACCAACGGACGCGACATCACCCCCGCGGTCACGCGGTACGCCGAGCCGCCCGGCGGTGAGCTCGCCTTCTGCCGGAGCGGGGCGGCATCCGGGGCGGACTGCACCATGCGGACGACGCGGACGCCGAGTCCCGTGCTGTTCGGGCTGCCCGGTGCCGCCTCGGCGACGCCCTCATCGGGGAATCCGAGCATCCCCGGCGACTCCGGGGCGCCCTTGGTCAGCCCGTCGAACGGGTTCACGGACGTCACCGTCTACGGCATCCTCCACGGCGGCCTGTCCTACGGCGGCGCATGGCAGAACCACTACGTCAGGATGAGCAGGTTCTTCGAGGAGACGAGCGGCTACTCCCTGGCTCCCGCCCGCTGATCCCCGGGCGGCCTACGCCGGCGGGGTGGCGTCGGCGGCCGCGCGGGCGGCGGCGGGCAGCGCGCGGATCACGCGCTCGAGCGACGCCTCGTCCATGGCGGCCGACACGAACCACGCCTCGAAGACCGACGGCGGCAGGCTGACGCCCTGGTCGAGCATCGCGTGGAAGAAGGCCGGGTAGCGCCAGGTCTCCTGCGCCTGCACGGTCGCGTAGTCGACGATCCCGCGCTCGGGCGGGGTGCCGAACGTGAAGCTGAAGAGGCTGCCCGCGCGCTGCACGGAGTACGCGAGGCCCGCCCGGTCGAAGGCGAGCTCGACGGCGTAGACGAGGATGTCGGCGGCGATGTCGAGCGCGCGGTAGACGTCGGCGTCGGCGAGGCGCAGCGTCGTGAGGCCCGCGGCGACCGCGACCGGGTTCCCGGAGAGCGTGCCGGCCTGGTAGACGGGACCGAGGGGCGCGAGGTGGTCCATCACGTCCGCGCGGCCGCCGAGCGCCGCGACGGGCAGGCCGCCGCCGATGACCTTGCCGTAGGTGACGAGGTCGGGCGTCCACGCGTCCGGGTGGTCGGCCGCGAGCCCGGCGTTGTCGAGGCCCCAGTAGCCGGCCGGGTGCACGCGGAAGCCGGTGAGCACCTCGTCGGAGATGAGGAGCGACCCGTTGTCGTGGGTGAGGCGCGCGAGCTCCGCGGTGAAGCCGGGCAGCGGTGGCACGACGCCCATGTTCGCGGCGGCGGCCTCCGTGATCACAGCGGCGATGCGGGGGCCGTGCTCGGCGAGGACCGCGCGGACGGCGTCGAGGTCGTTGTACGGCACCACGATGGTCTGCGCCGCGATGGCCTCCGGGATGCCCGCGGAGCCCGGGAGCGCGAGGGTGGCGACGCCCGAGCCCGCCTCCGCGAGGAGGCTGTCGGAGTGGCCGTGGTAGTGGCCCGAGAACTTCACCAGCAGGTCGCGGCCGGTGAAGCCGCGGGCGAGGCGGATCGCGGTCATGGTGGCCTCGGTGCCCGTGGACACGAGGCGGAGCTTCTCGATGGGGCGGCGGTCCGGGGATCCGTCGACGCCGGCGACGCGCACGCGCTCGGTGACGAGCTCGGCGAGCTCCGTCTCCGCGGGGGTGGTGGCGCCGAAGCCGAGGCCGAGGGCGGCCGCGTCCTGGACCGCCCGCACCACCTCCGGGCGGGCGTGGCCGAGGATCGCCGGACCCCACGAGTTGACGAGGTCGACGTACTCCACGCCGTCGGCGTCGGTCACGTACGGACCCGACGCCCGCACCATCATGCGCGGCGTGCCGCCGACGGATCCGAACGCGCGGACGGGCGAGTTGACGCCGCCGGGGATGACGTCGCGTGCGCGGTCGAAGAGGTCCTGGGAGTGGGTCACGGTGAGTCCTTCGGTGCGCGGTGGGGTCGCGCTCGGTTCGGGCGGCGGAGGGGGGTCCGGCGCCGGGTGCTGTTCTCGGGCGGGTGCGGGCTCAGCGCCGCGCGAGGCGCTCGGCGAGCTCGACGGCCCAGTAGGTGAGGATCGCGTCGGCGCCGGCCCGCTTGATGCCGAGGACGCTCTCCTCGATGGCGCGCTCGCGGTCGATCCAGCCGTTCTGCGCGGCGGCCTCGATCATCGCGTACTCGCCGGAGATCTGGTAGGCCCAGACGGGCACGCTGCTCGACGCGGCGACGTCGGCGAGGATGTCGAGGTAGCTCATGGCGGGCTTCACCATGACGACGTCGGCGCCCTCCTCGATGTCGAGCTCGACCTCGCGCAGCGCCTCGCGGCGGTTGCCGTTGTCCATCTGGTACGTGCGGCGGTCGCCGACGAGCTGCGAGTCCACCGCGTCGCGGAACGGGCCGTAGAAGGCGCTGGCGTACTTGGCCGCGTAGGCGAGGATCGCGACGTCGTGGTGCCCGGCGTCGTCGAGGGCCTCGCGGACCGCGCCGACCTGGCCGTCCATCATGCCGCTGAGGCCCAGCAGGTGGGATCCGGCCTCCGCCTGGGCGAGGCCCATGGCGCGGTAGCGGTCGAGCGTGCGGTCGTTGTCGACCACGCCGTGGGCGTCGAGGACGCCGCAGTGGCCGTGGTCGGTGAACTCGTCCAGGCACAGGTCGGTCTGCACGACGAGCGCGTCGCCGACCTCCTCGACGGCGACCCGGGTGGCGACGTTGAGGATGCCGTCGGGATCGCTGGCGCCCGTGCCCTCCGCGTCGCGGACCGCGGGCACGCCGAACAGCATCACGCCGCCGATGCCCGACTCCGCGGCCTCGACGAGCGCGCGGCGCAGGCTGTCGAGCGAGTGCTGGGAGACGCCCGGCATGGAGGAGATGGGCTGCGCCTCCGCCAGGCCCTCGCGCACGAACATCGGCAGCACGAGGTCGGCGGCGTGCAGGCGCGTCTCCGCGGTCAGGCGGCGCATGGCGGGCGACGTGCGGAGGCGGCGCGGACGGTAGTACGGGGACGTCATTCGGTGGTGCTCCGATCGAGGAGGTCGGCGAGGCCGGCGATGGCGGCGCTGTCGGTGCGCGGCTCCTCCTGGCGGGAGATGTCGACGAGGGACTGGATGAGCGACGCGGCGGAGCGCTCGGGCGCGACCACATCGACGCGGACGCCGGAGCGGCGCGCGTCCTTCGCGGTGCGCGGGCCGATGCACGCGATGAGCACGCCCTCGGGCACGTCGCCCAGCTGCTCGTGGACCTGCTCCGCGACGCTGCCCGAGGTGACGAGGATCGCGCGGACGCGGCCCGAGGCGACGTCCTCCCGGATCCGGTCGCTGACGGGGACGCCGACCGTGCGGTAGGCGACGACCGAGCGCACGTCGTGGCCGCGGGCGATGAGCCCGTCGGTGAGCGTCGGCTTCGCGATCTCCGACCGCAGCGTGAGCACGCGGCGGCGCGGGGACCCGGCGGCCATCTCGGTCCACTCCTCGAGGAGGGCGGTGGCGGAGGAGTCGATGGACGGCACGAAGTCGACCGTGTAGCCGGCAGCCACGAGGGCTGCGGCGGTGGTCTCGCCGACCGCGGCGATGCGGGTGCCCTCCGGCACGGAGGCGCGGTGGGACGACAGCACGTCGACCGTGGTGGCGCTCGTGACGGTGAGCCAGTCGAAGGTGCCGCCGGCGAGGTCGGCGAGGGCCTGCTCGAGGCCCGGGGCGTCCTGCGTGGCCGCGAAGTTGATCATCGGCGCGACGACGGGCGTGGCCCCCTGGGCGCGGAGGTCGTAGGCGACGCCGTCGCCCCACGGCCCGCCGCGCGGCACGAGCACGCGCCAGCCCTTCAGGGGCTTCTGGTCCGTCGAGGTCATCGGGTCCCTCCCAGCGGCGCGAGGCCGGCCGCTCCGGCGTCGAGGAGCTCGCGGGACACGGGTCCCGAGAGCGTGGCGGCGTAGGCGCCGAGCTGGGCGACCTCCACCCCCGAGGTGTCGAGCTCGGTGCTCGCGGCCATGCGCTGCGTGCCGTCCGGCCGGTAGACGACGGCGGTGAGGGCGAGCCGCCCGCTGGTGACGGAGGCGAACGCGCCGATGGGCGCGGCGCAGCCCGCCTCGAGGGCGGCGAGGACGCCGCGCTCGGCGAGGACGGCGGCGTGCGTGAACGGGTCGTCGACGGCCTCGACCGCGCGGCCCACCTCGGAGTGCGTCTCCGCGTCCTCCGCCCGGATCTCGAGCGCGAGCGCGCCCTGGCCGGGAGCCGTGGGCCAGCGGTCGAGCTCGAGGTGCTCGGTGGCGGCGTCGATGCGGTCGATGCGCTCGAGGCCCGCGGCCGCGAGGATCACGGCGTCGAGGTCCCCGGCGCTCACGCGCGAGAGCCGCGTGTCGATGTTGCCGCGGATGTCGACCACCTCGAGGTCGGGGCGCTCGGCGAGGATCTGGGCGCGACGGCGCGGGGAGCCGGTGCCCACGCGCGCGCCGCG
Organism: Clavibacter sp. AC415; assembly: GCF_979252985.1. Classification (NCBI taxonomy): domain Bacteria; kingdom Bacillati; phylum Actinomycetota; class Actinomycetes; order Micrococcales; family Microbacteriaceae; genus Clavibacter; species Clavibacter sp. AC415. The sequence continues at coordinate 43,505 of NZ_CEEDAR010000022.1, forward strand.
CGGCAGGGTCGCGAGGGTGAGGCCGTCGCGCGCGCACACGACGTCGCGCGGGTCCTCGCGCGCGGGCACGGACGCGACCGTGAGGCCCGCGTAGGGCGCCGTCGGCAGGTCCTTCAGGGAGTGGACCACGAGGTCGCACTCGCCGCGGAGGAGCGACTCGCGGAGGGCGCTCGCGAACACGCCCGTGCCGCCGAGGGTCGCCAGGGACTCGCGCGACGTGTCGCCGTGCGTGGTGACCGGGACGAGCTCGACCTCGAGTCCCGACGCGCCGGAGATCTCCGCGGCGATCGCGCGCGTCTGGGCCAGGGCGAGCGCGCTGCCCCGGGTCCCGATGCGCAGCGTCGTCCGCGGGGTCGGCGTCGTGGGACCGTCCGTCACGGTGCCAGCCCGGAGACGGCGGGCTTGAACCCCAGCCGCACGTTCTCGCAGCAGCCGGTGCGGCAGACGTGCGTACCAGGGCCCGAGGTCGGTCATGTGGGGGCGGTCGGCGGCCGCCATGCCGTCGCGGCGCTCCAGCACGAGGTCGATGAGGCCGTCGACGTACGCGGCGTGCACGCCCGGCGTGGGCACGCGCACCGAGTACAGGCCGTTCTCGGCCGCGGACTCGGTGGCCTCGTTGTCGAGGTCCCACTTGACCTCCATGTGGTCGCTCACGAAGCCGAGCGGCACGATCACGACGGCGCGGCGGCCCTTCGCGGGCAGCTCGCCGATGGCGTCGTTCACGTCGGGCTCGAGCCACGGCATGGACGGCGGGCCGGACCGCGACTGGTACACCAGCTGCCACGGCACGTCCTGGTCGATGCCGAGCTCCTTCCGCACCTCGTGCATGACGACCTCGGCGACGGCGAGGTGCTGCGCCGCGTAGGCGCCGTCCTGGTCGAAGCCGCGCTCCGCGGGGCCGGACTTGGCGGCGTCCGACGACGGGATGGAGTGGGTGCTGAACATGATCTCGACGTCGGTCGCGAGGTCGACCGGCGCGCCCTCGGCCTCGAAGTGGGCGACGACGTCGCGGATCCCGTCGCGCGTGCCCTCGATGAACGGCGTGACGAAGCCCGGGTGGTCGAAGAACTGGCGGACCTTGTCGATGCGGACGACGCCCTGGAGTCCCGTGTCCTCGAGCGCGTCCGCGAAGTCCTCGCGGTACTGGCGGCACGACGAGTACGAGCTGTACGCGCTCGTGGCGACGGCGATGAGCTGGCGGTAGCCCTTCTCCTCGGCCTCGCGCAGCGCGTCGTTGAGGTACGGGCCCCAGTTCCGGTTGCCCCAGAGCACGGGCAGGTCGATGCCCCGCTCGGCGAGGCGCGCCTCGAGGGCCGCCTTCAGCTCGCGGTTCTGCTCGTTGATGGGGCTGATGCCGCCGAACGCGCGGTAGTGGTGCGCGACCTCCTCGAGGCGCTCCTCGGGGATGCCGCGCCCGGAGGTCACGTTGCGGAGGAACGGGATGACGTCGTCCTGGCCCTCGGGGCCGCCGAACGACGCCAGGAGGATCGCGTCGTAGGCGACGGCCTCCTCGACGTGCGCGGGGCCGTGCTGCGCGGCGGGGCTCGCGGCGGAGACGAGGGCGCCCGGCTCGCGCGGGGCGTCGGTGGCGGGGGCGGGCTTGCGGCCCAGGTTCACTGCGGCCATTACTGGAGGACCTCCACGAGCTCGGCGGTGGTGATGCGGCGGCCCGTGTAGAACGGGACCTCCTCGCGCACGTGACGTCGCGCATCGGTGTTGCGCAGGTCGCGCATCATGTCGACCAGGTCGATGAGCTCGTTCGACTCGAGCGGGAGGATCCACTCGTAGTCGCCGAGGCCGAACGACGAGACCGTGTTCGCGACGACGCTGCGGAAGGCCGCACCCTGGCGGCCGTGCTGCGCGAGCATTCGGCCGCGCTCCTCGGGCGGGAGCAGGTACCACTCGTAGGACCGCACGAACGGATACACGCACAGCCAGTCGCGCGGCTCCTCGCCCCGGAGGAAGCCGGGCACGTGGGCGCGGTTGAACTCGGCGTCGCGGTGGACGCCCGCGGCGCTCCAGGAGGGGATGAGCGCGCGGATGAGGCGCGCACGGCGGATCTCGCGGAAGGCCCATTGCAGGGTCTCCATCTGCGGGCCGTGGATCCAGACCATGAGGTCGGCGTCGGCGCGCATGCCGGAGACGTCGTAGAACCCGCGGACGGTGACGCCCTCGCGCTCGACGATCGCGACGATGCCGTCGAGCTCGTCGACGGCGCCGGGGACCTCGCGGCCGTCGAGGTCGTCGGGGCGCTGCGGGTCGCGGCGGAGGACGGCCCAGAGGGCGTAGCCGGTGGGGCCGGCCTCGGGGGTCGACGTGTCACCGGGACGCGCCTCAGCGGAGGGGTCGATCGGGGGGACCTGCGATGCCGCCGACTCGGCGGACGGGATGCTCATGCCCCCATGGTACGTCGCGTGGGGACCCCGTCCCGCATCGGCCGGACGGCCGTCAGATCATTCCCCGGCTACCGGGCGTCGCGGCCGGTCAGCGCCAGCAGCCGCACCTGCAGAGGCGCGTCCTCCGCGACCGGCACGGGCGACGCGAAGAGGCCGCTCGCCTCGAGGGTGTCCTTCTGGGGAGCGAACACGGTCCATGTGGCGCGCACGAGCTCGTCGTCGATGCGCTCGTCCGCGCCCGTCGCCCGCGCGAGGTCCCAGCCGTGGATGACGACGTCCGACAGCTGCTCGCGCAGGTACTCGCGCGCCGGCACGCGGTCGGTGGAGAGCACCACGGGGCGCTCCGGGTCGACGCCCTGCCACGCGGCCAGGGCCTCCCTGGAGTAGCGGCCCCACTCGGCCACCAGGTCGTCGTCGAGCTCGCGGATGAGCGCCTGCCCCGTCTCGGCGGTGTGGCCGGCGAGGAGGAGCGGCACCCACTGCTGCTCCTCGATGACGTGGGACACGAGCTCGCGGACGTCCCACTCGACGTCGGGGGTCGGGGCCGTCCAGTCGGTGACCGCGCCGAGCCGGTCGGCGAAGCCGCTGTGCGCGCGGCGGATGAGGTCGTGCCAGTCGAGGTCGGTGTCCATGGTCGCGCTCCCGTCGGTGGTGTCCCGGGGGAACGTCCCGGGCGGGCGCGCGCATTCCCGCGCGCGGCCGCGTGCGTCGGGCCGGGCGCGGCCGCGCGCGTCAGGCCGGGGGCTGCCGCGCGGCGGAGAACTGGTGGCGCGGCGCGCGCAGGGCCCGGAACGGATCCGTCCCCGCGAGCCCCTGCAGCCCGGGCGCGAGGACCCCGAGGACGCCCACGACCGTCACGACGACCACCAGCACCCGCGGCCATCCCGACCCCACGGAGTGCACGACGGCCATGGGCTCCAGCAGGTTGACGCCGACGAGGAAGACCGTCGCGGACACCGCGAGCGACATGGCCGCGCCGTCGGCGATGCCGACCACGGCGAGGATGACGAGCACCCACAGGCCGTACCAGGGGTACACCACGGGCGACATCGCGACCACGCACGCGAAGGCCAGCGCGAGGCGGGCCTCGCCGGAGAGCGTGCGGGTCGTGAGGATGCACCAGGCCGCGCCCGCGAACCCGAGCAGGATGCCCGCGGTCTTGATGCCGCCCTCGACGGCGCCCCCGGGGCCGCCGAGGGCCTCGACGAGCGGGCCGACGGCACCCGCGGCGATGCCGAACGGCATGAACCAGGAGACCACGGAGACGGGGCTGGACAGGGCGGAGATCCAGCCGAGCCCGACGCCGAGCAGCTCGCCGGCGAGCGCGAGGAGGCCCATCGTCGCGACCGCGGAGGCGATCCAGGCGGCCCAGACGCGCGGATCGCGCGTGGGCGGGCGGAGGCCCGGCACCGCGCCAACGGAACCGTCGACGGCGACGCCGGCCGGCGCCCGGTCGTCGACGCGGCGCGCGCGCATCTCGGCGTGGACGATGGCGATGATCGGCAGCGCGAGCAGCGCGATGGGCTTCACCGCCACGGCGCCCGTCACCAGGAGGACGCCGAGCACCGGCCGCGAGTCGATGGCCGCCAGGAGTCCCGCGACGAGGAGGCCCAGCATGAGGGCGTCGTTGTGGGCGGCCATCACGAAGTTGAAGGCGACGAGCGGGCTCGCGGCGAGGAACCACACCGTCCAGGACCGGGTCGATGCGGCGTCGCCGCGCGATGCGCAGGCCGCACGCGACCATGAGGACGACGCCGAGGACGGCGACCCCGCGCGCGGCGAGCACCGCGACCTCGACGCCCAGCGCCTCGTCGATCCCGCCGATGACGCGCTCGACGGCGAGGAAGAGCGGGCCGTAGGGCGCCGGGTTGTGGGCCCACAGCGGGTCGACGCCCGTGCTCCGCCAGTCGTCGAGCACCGCGGGGCCGTGCTCGTACGGGGAGAGCCCCGCGGCGAGCACGCGGCCCTGCGCGATGTAGGAGTAGACGTCGCGGCTGAACAGCGGAGCGCTCGGCAGCAGCGGGACGGACCAGAGCACCGCGAGGCGCAGCGTGGCCCGGAGGCCCGCGGCGCCGAGGCGCGGGAGCAGCGCCCCGAGCAGCAGCCAGCCGGCGGTGAGCATGACGCCGCCGACGACCACCGCGACGGATCCGATGCCCGTCGCGAGGGCGGAGACGCGGAGCGCGCCGATGACCGGCATCCGGCTGAGCCCCGACTCGGCAGGCGTGTGCCCCACCACGAAGGACGCGAGGAGGAGGGCCAGCGAGCCGGCGAGCCCGACGGCGCCCGGGAGCAGCAGCGGATGCGCCCCGAGGTCGCCGGGCTCCGGCGCCGTACGGCGTCGCGGGCGCCGGGGCTCCCCCTCGGTCACGACGAGCGCCTCGTGCGGCGGGTCAGCGGCGCGCGGCGCGGGCCACGGCCCAGACCACGCCGCCGACGACGACCACCGCGCCGACGCCCACGGCGACGAGGAGCAGCGGGTCCTCGTCGGCCGTGCGGCGGATGCGGCGGCGGAGGTCGGCGATGCCGTCCCGGGCACGACGGCGGACGTTCAGCTTCCCCTCGAGGGCGTCGAGCGTGGCGGAGATCTCCTCGCGCGTGTGCTGGATGTCGAGCTTCAGCTCGGTGCGGGACCGGGGTCCCGTGGGGCGGGGGCGGTCGAGTGGTCAGTACTTGCCCGTCCCCTTCACCGCGTCGACGTCCTCCTTGAGGCTGTCGACGGTCTCCTCGGGCGTCGGCGGGACGCCCTTCTTGATCCAGCGGATGCCGAGCAGCGCCAGCACCGCCGTGATCAGGAGGAACACGCCCGCGACGATGAGCGCGGACAGCCACGGCGAGAACGCCTCGGACAGGCCGAGGATCGCGGCGGCGACGAGCACCAGGAACGCGATGAACGCGAAGAACAGCGCCACGACGAGGAAGCCGGCACCGATCCCCGCGTGCTTGAGCTTGGAGACGAGCTCGTTCTTGAACGACTCGATCTCGTCCTTGATCAGCTGGACGATGAGCGTCGGCAGGTCGGCGACGAGCCGGACGAGCGAGCGCTTGCTCTTCGGATTGAGATCCTGATCCGTCATGCGGGTTTCCCTCCTGGGGATGGGCGGGCGGGTCAGCGGGTGGTGCCGGAGCCGTTCGGCTCGGGCGATGCGGGGTCCATGGTCGGGTACTGCGAGGTGGAGGCGCTCGACGGCGTGGAGCCGTTCGCGGCGTCCTTCTTGCCGCCCGTGACGGTGCCGACGACCTTCTTGGCGCCGCCGACGACCGCGTGCGCGACGTCGGGGGTGTGGTCCTTCACGAAGCCGGCCGCGTTGTCGACCTGGCGCTGGACCTTCGGGTCGTCCCAGACCTTCTTGGCGTTCGTGCGGATCTGCTCGTAGCGCTTGCGGCCGGCGCGGGCGCCGAGCACGTAACCGACACCGGCTCCGGCGACGAAGAGAAGCTTGCCTTTCATGGGAGATCTCCGATCGTTGAGGGGGCACGTGCAGCACACGCCCGTTCAGCGTATCCCTCCGGCGCACCCGCGTGGTCGGGCCGGGCGGCGCGGGCGCTGCCCGGCCAGGGGCCGTGCGCAGGGTGCGTCAGCGGGCGAGGACGCGGGCGGCGGCGGCCTGCGCGTCGGCCACCACCGACGCGAGGCCGGTGCCCGCGACGGCCGATCCGGTGATCTCGAGCCCCGGGTGCTCGGCGGCCTCGTCGCGCACCGCCTGCACGCGCTCGCGGTGCCCGGAGGCGGCGAACGGGAGGGCGTTGGTCCAGCGCACGCGGGCGGATCCGGTGACGCGGCCCGCGAGCGGGGCGCCGAGGAGCGCGGACGCGTCGCGCACGGCGATCGCGGTCAGCTCGTCGTCCGGGATGCCCGCCGTGTCGTCGTCGCCGCCCGCGCGCCCGGTAGGAGAGGCGGAGGACGTGCCGGTCGCCCGCGAGCTCGCGCAGCCACGGCCACTTTGCGGTGGCGTGCGTGAGGGCCTTGGCGCGGATCCCCGGCGCGTCGGCCGCGACCAGCACGCCGGTGCCGCGCGGCGCCGCGTCGAGCTCGGGCGCGCGCACGACCAGGGTGACGAGCTCCACGGAGGACGGCGCGGGCCAGCCCTCCGTGACGGCGCGCGGCGCGAGGCCCGAGAACAGCCGGACGAGGGCCGGGGCGGGGATCGCGAGCACCACGCCGGCGGCGTCGATGCCGCGGCCGTCCGCGAGGTCGACGTGCCAGTCGTCGTGCGCGGCCGCGCCCTCGTGCGAGCGGTGCCGGTGCACGGACGAGACGGCGAGCGACGTGCGGACGTCGACGCCGAGGCGCTCGAGGTCGGCGACGAGCGCGTCGACCAGCAGGTGCACCCCGCCCACGATGCCGCTCACGGCGGATCCGGCGGGCGAGGCGGCGCGCATGGACGCGACCGCGCGCCCGAGCGAGCCCTGCTCGGCGAGGCCCTGGCGGAGGCCGGGGGCGACCGCGTCGGCGTCGACCTCGTCGGGGTGGGCGCTGTGCACGCCCGAGACGATGGGGGCGACGAGCCGGTCGACGACCCGGTCGCCCATGCGGGCCCGCACCAGGCCGCCGAGCGTGCGCTCCCGCGCCCCGACCGCGGCGGGGAGGAGCAGGTCGGCCTTCGCGCGGATTGCGCCCGCGCGCCCGATGGCGGTGGCGATCGTGGGGTCGAACGGGTGCGCGGGGATCCCGAGGAGGCCCGTGCGCGGCAGCTGGATGGCGCGCTCGGCCAGCTGGACCCAGGCCCCGTCCGGGTTCGGCTGCACGATGCGGTCGGCGAGGCCGAGCTCGGCGAGGAACGCGGCGACCGTGCCGCGGCGGGTGGCGAAGCTCTCCGCGCCGCTGTCGAGCCGCAGGCCGTCGACCACGTGGGATCCGACGGTGCCGCCCAGCGCGGGCGAGGCCTCGACGAGGATCACGCGGCGGCCGGCCAGCGCGCAGGCGCGCGCAGCGACGAGACCGCCCACCCCGCCGCCGATGACGACGACGTCGGTCGGGTCGACCTCTCCCGCCTCCTGTCGCGGATCGCTACTCACGGACGAGGTCCACGATGCGCGTGAGCACGGTCGGGTCGGTCTCCGGCGGGACGCCGTGGCCGAGGTTCAGGATGTGCGCCGGGGCCGCCTTCCCGCGCTCCAGCACCTCGCGGACGTGCGCCCCGAGGACCGGCCACGGGGCCGCGAGCAGCGCCGGGTCGACGTTCCCCTGCACGGGCACCGAGCCGCCGAGCCGGCGGGACGCCTCGTCGAGCGGGATGCGCCAGTCGACGCCGACCGCGTCGACGCCCACGTCGTGCATGGCGCCGAGGAGCTCGCCCGTGCCCACGCCGAAGTGCACGAGCGGCACCGTGCGGCCGTCCGCCGCCGTGACGGTGCGCACGTGGTCGAGCGCGAGGGCCGACGCGGGGGCGACGCGCTCGGTGTAGTCGGCGAGCGACAGGCCGCCGGCCCAGGAGTCGAAGAGCTGCGCCGCGGACGCGCCCGCCATGACCTGCGCGTGCAGGAAGACGCCGGTGATCCGGGCGCACCAGCGCATGAGGGCGTCCCAGGCGTCGGGATCCGCGTGCATGAGGCCGCGGGCCGCGATGTGGTCCTTGCTCGGCCCGCCCTCCACCAGGTACGCGGCGAGCGTGAACGGCGCGCCGGCGAAGCCGATGAGCGGGGTGTCGCCGAGCTCGGCAACCGTGCGGGCCACCGCCTGGCGGATCAGGCTCCAGGGCGGCCGGGTCGAGCGACGGGAGGGCGGCGACGTCGGCCGCGGTGCGGACGGGGTGCTCGAGCACCGGACCGCGCCCCGCGACGATGTCGACCCCGACGCCCGCGAGCTTCAGGGGGATGACGATGTCGCTGAAGAAGATGCCCGCGTCGACGTGGTGGCGGCGCACCGGCTGCAGCGTGATCTCGCTGGCCATCTCCGGGTCCAGGCACGCGTCGAGCATGCGGGTGCCGACGCGCAGCTCCCGGTACTCGGGCAGCGATCGGCCGGCCTGGCGCATGAACCACACGGGCGCGCGCTCTCCGCGGTGGCCGCGGTACGCCTCGACGAGCAGCGACGACGCGGTGCGGGTGTTGAGCGGGTGCTCCGCGGGGAGCGGGACGGCGGCGGACGCGGGCGACGAGGAGGGGGCGGTGGGCGTGATCACGGGGAAGATCATCGCATCCCCCGCCTGCGCGGCCGCTCGGCCGGGAGGCAGGGCAGGGCACCCTCACCGGCCGCGACCACACGGCGGGGAGGTTTACCATGGGGTGTGCTCATATGTCTGACGGCGAGTCATCACAACGCCAGCTTCGAGGTCCTCGAGAAGCTGTGCCGTGCCGCACCCTCCGTCGCCGGCACGCTCATGGAGCGCAACGACTTCATCGCGGGAGCCGTGGTCCTCGCCACCTGCAACCGCTTCGAGGCGTACCTCGACGTCGAGGAGCCCCTCACCGCCGCCCGCGCCCTGGCCGTCGAGGCCACGGTCGACGTGGTCAGCGGCGCCAGCGGGATCGCGCGCGACGACGTCCGCGGCAGCGTCGACGTCAAGTGCGGCGACGCCGTCGCCGAGCATCTCTTCGCGGTCTCCTCCGGACCGAGTCCGTCGTCGTCGGCGAGGGCGAGATCGCCGGGCAGGTCCGCCGGGCCCTCGAGGGCGCCCGCAGCGGCGGCACCACGAGCAGCAGGTCTCGAGCGCCTCTTCCAGACCGCGTCCAACACCTCCCGCGGGGTCAAGACCCGCACGGGCCTGCAGAGCGCCGGGCGCTCCATGGTCCGCCTCGCGCTCGACCTCGCCGAGAGCCGCATCGCGGACTGGTCCGCGACCCGCGTCCTGCTCGTCGGCACCGGCGCCTACGCAGGGGCGAGCCTCGCGGCCCTGCGCGACCGCGGCGTGCACGACGTGCACGTCTACTCGCCGTCCGGCCGCGCCCGGAAGTTCGCCGGGCCCCACGGGATCCCCGCGGTCGAGGGCCGCGACCTCCTCCGCGCCCTCGCCGCCTCCGACGTGGTCGTCACCTGCAGCACCGCGCCCACCGCCGTGCTCGCCGCGCACCACATGCAGGCCGCCGCCGCCGTGCTGCCGGGGACGGCCGCCGCCGCCTGGTCATCGACCTCGGGCTCCCCCGCAACGTCGACCCCGACGTCGTCACCGTCGAGGGCGTCGAGCTCCTCGACCTCGAGACCATCAGCCTCCACGCCCCGCTCCGCGACCTCACCGCCACGGACGACGCGCGCGAGATCGTCAGCACCGCGGCGGCCGAGTTCCGCGCCGCGAGCGCCGAGGACGAGGTGGCCCCGGCCGTGGTCGCCCTCCGCACCCACATCTTCGACGTGCTCGAGGGCGAGCTCGAGCGCGTCCGGCGCCGGGGCGACGCGTCGGAGGCGACCGAGAGGGCCCTGCGCCACCTCGTGAGCGTGCTCGTGCACCAGCCCTCCGTCCGCGCCCGCGAGCTCGCGCGCCAGGGCGAGGGCGCCCGCGTGGTCGACGCCGTGCAGGCCCTGTTCGGCCTCGACGTGGAGATGCCCGCCGCCGTCTCCTCCCCCGTCGCCGTGGCGCTCCCGCGCACGGCCGAGGCCGGCTCCGCATCGTGAGGCCCCGCGTCCTCCGCGGTCCGCGCCTCGACGTGCCGCTCAGGATGACCGCCCCCGTGCGCACCGAGCGCCTGGTGATCCGGCCCTACACGGCCGACGACCTCGACGACTACGCCGACATCCAGCGTCGCCCCGACGTCGTCGAGGATCATGCTCTGTCGCCGCTCCGCGACCGCGAGGCCTCGCGTCGGCACCTCGCCCAGCGGCGCCGGCGGACCCGGCTCGAGCAGAGCCACGACTTCCCTCGGGCTCGCCCGTCGAGCTGCCCGACGAGCCGAGCCTGAGACCCCCACGCGCCGCGTCCGGCCGCGTCATCGGCGACGTGTCGCTCCTCCTCCGCAACGCCGCGTCCCGGCAGGTCGAGGCCGGCTGGGTCATGAACCCGGACTTCGGCGGCCGCGGCTACGCCACCGAGGCGAGCCGGGCCGTGCTCGACCTCGCCTTCCAGCGCGCCGGGGCGCAGCGCCGCGTCGTGGCGCAGCTCGACGCCCGCAACGCCTCGTCGGCGCGCATGGCCGAGCGCCTCGGCATGCGCCGCGAGGGGTGCTTCCGCGAGGAGCACCTCGTGAAGGGCGAGTGGGTCGACAGCCTCGACTACGCCGTGCTGGCCGACGAGTGGGCGGCGACGCCGCCCGCCACCTGACCCCGGAGCCCCCGGTGGACGGCGACCTCCCCGCGCTCGACCCGGTCGAGGTGCGCGGCCCCGTCCGCGCGTCGCGGCTCCTGCTGCGGCCGTTCACCCCGGACGACGTCGTCGCCCTCGACGCCTACGCCGCCTCCCCGGGCGCGCGTCCGCACCTGGCCGGATCCGCCGCCGACCCCGCGCGCATGCTCGCCGAGCGACTGCGCTGGACCCGCCTCGCGGGCGGTCGGCGACCGGCTGGCGCTCGCGATCGAGCTGCCCGCCCAGGGTCCCCGCCCGGCGCGCGTCGTCGGCGAGGTGCACCTCCTGCTGCGCGATCCCGGAGCCCGGCAGGCCGAGCTCGGCGTGGTCCTCCACGACGACGCGCGCGGCGCGGGCCTCGCGACGGAGGCGGCCGGTCGGATCCTGGAGCTCGCGTTCGCCGAGGCGGGCGTGCACCGCGTCGCCTGCCGCGTCGACGCCGCGGACACGACCGCCCTGGCCCTCGCCGCCCGCCTCGGCATGCGGCGGGAGGCGCTCCTGGTCCACGACAGGTGGGAGCGCGGGGCTTGGGCCGATACCGTGGTCGTGGCCCTGCTCGACGTGGAGCGGGCGGCTCGCACGAGCCTCGACGGACCGTAGGAGGACCGCGTGACCACGACGCCCGACCCCGCCCGACGCGTCGTCAGTCCCCGTCATCGACGACGACGACGATGACGACCTCGACGACGGCGACGCCCCCGGTCCCGCTCACCGGGCCACCGCCGCCGCTCCCCGACCAGCGCCCCCTGCGCGTGGCCGCGCTCGCCCTCGTGCGCGACCGGCGGGTGCTCATGGTGCGGCGTCGAGGGACAGGACGTGCTCTACCTCCCGGGAGGGAGGATCAGAGCCCGGCGAGGGCGCCCAGGCAGGCGCTCGTGCGCGAGGCGGCCGAGGAGGTCGGGCTCGACGTCGACCCCGCCACCATCGAGGACCTGTTCACGGCGCTCGCCGACGCGCACGGCGCTCACGCCGGTCGCCTCGTCGGCATGACGGTCTACCGCGCCGGAGGCGCGGGAGGGCACCCGGCAGGAGCCCGTGGCGTCGGGCGAGGTGGCCGAGGTGGAGCTCGTCGGATCCGCGGACGCGCACCGATGCCCGCCCGCGGGGCAGGCAGGCCCTGGAGCGCCTCGTGGCGCTCCGGCTCATCGACTGACGGCGTCCGTCGTCCCGGTCGCGGCACATCGCCGCCGGCACGTCCGCGCCGGACGCGCCGGGCGAGTCGGTAGGCGCCGGTCGCGGCGGACAGCTCGGCCGTGCGGGTCGCGCCCGCACCTTGCGGCGCTGGTCGACGAAGGCCACCACCGCGACGAGGGTCGCCAGTCCGCCGGCCGCGAGCGCGCCGCTGACCTGGCGGACGCCGTCGACCTGCACGGCGGCGACGAGGATCGCGACGGTGAACGCGGCCATGACGACCGCCACCGCGAGGATCAGCCAGGACAGGAGGCCCTTCGCGCGGGCATCGGGGGTGCGGGTGGCCATGACCCCATCCTCCCACGGGCCGTGCCGCGGGGCGGGCCCTGGGGCCGCCACCCGTGCGTCCGGTGGGAGCCGGGTGACGGCGGCCGCGAGCGGGCGTAGCGTCGGAGACGTCCCATCCACCGAACGAAGGAGCGATGCATGAGTGCAGACGACAAGGCCCAGAACACCGGCGAGAAGCTCGCGGGGAAGGCCGAGGAGGCCTTCGGGAAGCTGACCGGCGACGACAGCAAGGTCGCCGAGGGCGAAGCGAAGCAGGCCGGAGCCAGCGCCAAGCAGGCCGGCGAGAACGTGAAGGACGTCTTCAAGAAGTAGGACCTCCTCGAGGGACGTCCCTCCTGAGGGGCGAGGGGCCGGATGCGGTGCATCCGGCCCCTCGTCATGTCCGGGCGGGCGTCCGGGTCCGGGCGGGCGTCCGGGTCCGGGCGGGCGTCCGGGTCCGGGCGGGCGTCCGGGTGGGGCGCCCGCGCCGACGGCGGGTCAGGCGCCCGCGTCGCCGTCCGCCAGGACCCGCAGCGCGCGGCGGTCGGGCTTCCCCGACGGCAGGGTGGGCAGCGGGTCGACTCCGCGGACGAGCGTGGATCCCGCCACGCGACCCAGGCGCGCGGCGAGGTCGGCCCGGACCCGCTCCGCCAGGGCCGGATCCACCGCGCCCCGGCACGAACACCACGGGCCGCTGCCCCCACCCGGCGTGCTCGCCGGGCACCGCGACGGCCTCGCCCAGGCGCGGCTCGACGCCGGCGAGCGACCGCACGGCCTCCTCCACGGCCGCGAGCCGGAGCTTCTCGCCGCCCGAGATGACCACGTCGTCGAGTCGACCCGTGATGCGGAGGACGCCGTCCACCAGCTCGCCGCCGTCGCCCGTGCGGTACCAGCGCCGGCCGTCGTGCTCGCCGAACGCGGCATCGGTCGCGCCGGGGTCGCCCAGGTACCCCTCCGCGAGCATGGGCCCCGCCAGCTCCACCTGGCCGTCGACGACGGCGACCTCCGCGGTGGCGACCGGGACGCCGTCGTAGACGCACCCCCCGGCGGTCTCGCTCGATCCGTAGGTGCGGACCACGCGCCATCCGAGCGCCGCGGCGCGGTCCGCCAGGTGCGGCGGCGTGGCCTGGCCGCCCACGAGGACCGCGTCGATGCGCCGGACGGCGTCGCGGACGCGCGCCGCCTCGCCTCCGGGCCCGCCCTCCGCCGCCTCGACGAGGCGGTGCAGCTGCGTCGGGACGAGCGACGTGTACCGGGCGACCCGGGCGTCGAGGGACGCGGCGAGGTCCGCGAACGCCCGCGGGTCGAAGCGCCCGGGAGCGAGGACCGCCGGTGCGGTGCCCGCCGCGATGGAGCGCACGAGCACCTGGAGGCCGGCGATGTAGTGGGTCGGCAGGGCGAGGATCCACTGACCGGGCGCCCCGAGCGCGGTCTGCGACGCCGCGGCGCTCGCGAGGAGGGCGTCGGAGGACAGCGCGACGCGCTTGGGCCGCCGCGTCGTGCCCGACGTCTCCACGACGAGCGCGACGCGGCGCTCGACCTCCGCGGGCGCCGGCGGATCGCCGGCGTCGGGCGCGTCGACCAGCCGCGCGAGGAGGGCGGGGCCGTCGCCCGCCAGCGCCGCACGGAGGAGCGGCACGACGTCGGCGCCGTGCGCGGTCAGCCGCTCCAGCCGCCTCACGGGTGGAGGACCCGTCGGATCAGAACTGCCACGGGAACGGCGACCAGTCGGGCGCCCGCTTCTCGAGGAAGGAGTCGCGGCCCTCGACGGCCTCGTCGGTGCCGTAGGCGAGGCGCGTGGCCTCGCCCGCGAACACCTGCTGGCCGACCATGCCGTCGTCGACCGCGTTGAACGCGTACTTCAGCATGCGGATCGCGGTGGGCGACTTCCCGAGGATGGTCTCGGCCCACTCGAGCGCCGTGGACTCCAGCTCGGCGTGCGGCACCACCCGGTTGACGGCGCCCATCTCGAGCATCCGCTGGGCGCTGTGCTCCTCGGCGAGGAAGAAGACCTCGCGCGCGGCCTTCTGGCCGACCTGGCGGGCGAAGTAGGCGGATCCGTAGCCGCCGTCGAACGAGCCCACGTCGGCGTCGGTCTGCTCGAAGCGGGCGTGCTCGGCGGAGGCGAGGGTGAGGTCGCAGACGACGTGCAGCGAGTGGCCGCCGCCGGCCGCCCAGCCGGGGACCACGGCGATGACGACCTTCGGCATGAAGCGGATGAGGCGCTGCACCTCGAGGATGTGCAGGCGACCCGCGCGCGTCGGGTCGACGCCCTCGGCGGTCTCGCCTTCCGCGTACCGGTACCCGTCGCGCCCGCGGATGCGCTGGTCGCCGCCGCTGCAGAACGCCCAGCCGCCGTCCTTCGGGCTCGGGCCGTTGCCGGTGAGCAGCACCACGCCGATGCGGGGGTCCTGGCGGGCGTCGTCGAGCGCCTGGTAGAGCTCGTCGACGGTGCGCGGCCGGAAGGCGTTGCGCACCTCGGGGCGGTCGAAGGCGATGCGCGCCACCCGGCCCGCGAGGTCGTGGTGGTACGTGATGTCGGTGAAGCCCTCCGCCAGGGGACGTCGCGCCAGCGGGTGGGATCGTGGATGTCGGAGACCTGCTTCACCATGCGCCCAGCCTATTCGCCGGGTGCGGGACACGTGCCGGGTGCGGGACACGTGCCGGGTGCGGGACCTATGCCGGGCGCGGGACACGCGCCGGGTGCCACACCGGTCCCGGGTGCAGGACCGGCGCCGGGTGCGAGGCTGGTCCCATGCTGCCTCCGATCGACGACCTGCTCGCCACCGTCCGCTTCGTCGCCTCCCCCTCCGCACGCGCTTCCGCGGCCTCGACGTGCGCGAGGCCGCGCTCCTGGAGGGCCCGCTCGGCTGGACGGAGTTCTCGCCGTTCGTCGAGTACGACGACGCCGAGTCCGCCGCGTGGCTCGAGGCCGCGATCGACTTCGGGTGGACGGCGCCCCCCGCCCCGCTCCGCGACCACGTGCTCGTCAACGCGACCATCCCCGCGGTGGAGGCCGCGCGCGTGGCCGAGGTGCTGGCGCGGTTCCCCGGCTGCCGCACGGCGAAGGTGAAGGTCGCGGAGCGCGGGACGGTGCTGGCCGACGACGTGGCGCGGGTCGCCGAGGTGCGGCGACTGCTGGGACCGGAGGGCCGCGTGCGCATCGACGCGAACGCCGCGTGGACGGTCGACGAGGCCGAGCACGCCGTCCACGCCCTGGCGGAGCACGACCTCGAGTACGTGGAGCAGCCCTGCGCTTCGGTGGAGGAGATGGCCGAGCTGCGCGGCCGGATCCGCCACCTCGGCGTGCCCGTCGCCGCCGACGAGAGCGTGCGGAAGGCCGAGGACCCGCTGCGGGTGGCACGGGCGGGCGCGGCCGACCTGCTCGTGATCAAGGCCCAGCCGCTCGGCGGCATCCACCGCGCGCTCGGCATCACGCGGGAGGCGGGCCTCCCCGTGGTCGTCTCCAGCGCGCTCGACACGAGCGTGGGCATCTCCATGGCCGCGCACCTCGCGGCGGCGATCCCGGACCTCCCCCACGACTGCGGCCTCGGCACGGTCTCGCTCTTCGTCGAGGACGTGACGGCGGAGCCGCTCGTGCCGGTCGACGGCCGGATCCCCGTGCGCCGCGTGGCGCCGGACGCGCGGCTCCTCGACGCGCACGCCGTGGACGTCGAGCGCCGGGCATGGTGGACGGAGCGGATCCGCCGCACGCACGCGGTGCTGGCCGCGCGCGGATGACGCGCCGGCCGCCTACAGGCCGCTGTAGGTGTGCAGGCCCTTGAAGAACACGTTCACGACGCCGAAGTTGAACATGACGGCGGAGAAGCCGATGATGGCCAGCCATGCGGAGCGCGACCCGCGCCAGCCAGGCGCGTGGCCCGCGCGTGGATGTAGCCGGCGTAGAGGACCCAGATGATGAAGGTCCAGACCTCCTTGGTGTCCCAGCCCCAGTAGCGGCCCCAGGCGCGCTCAGCCCAGATGGCGCCGGCCATGAGCGTGAAGGTCCAGAAGATGAAGCCCACGATGTTGAGGCGGTAGGCGATGGACTCGAGGGTGACGGAGTCCGGCAGCGTGGCGAGGAAGGCGCATCTCGGCGGCGCGGGCGCTCGGCCGCGAGCGACTCGCGCCGGAACTGCGGCCGCTGCACGCCGGACAGCGCGAACGCGAGGGCGAAGAAGCCCGTGCCGAGCGCGGCCACGAAGACGTGGATGACGAGCCAGTAGGACTGGAGCGACGGCGGCAAGCGGCGCCACCTCGACGCGGTACTGGACCACGGCCACGCCGAGCAGGATGAGGACGAGGCGCGTCACGAAGGTGCCGAGGAACCGCAGGTCGCGGCGCGTGAGCACGATGAGGTAGACGCTGAGGATGAGCAGCGTGCCCGTCATGGCGAACTCGTACATGTTGGCCCACGGCACGCGGGAGGCGGCGAGGCCGCGGAGCACCGTCGCGACCGCGTGCGCGACGAAGCCGACGCCGAGGAGGACCATGGCGACGTTGAGGCTGACGGAGCGACCCGGCGCGACGGGCGCGTCCGGCCCGGCACCCCGCGCCGTCGGCGGCGTCGCGTCCGCGCGGCGCGGGTCCGCGCTCCAGCGTGGCGGCGCCGCCGCGGCGGGCGGCGGTGGCGCCGACGGCGGAGGGCTGGCGCGCGGCGGCGGTGGCCGCGTCGGCGACGAGCGCCGAGCGCCGCGCCGCCAGGTCGAGGGCGAACGCGACGAACGCGGCCGCGTAGAGCCCCATCGCGACGAGGAGCGCGATGAGGGAGACGTCGTCGAGCATGGCCGTGTTCACGATGAGAGCCTAGCTTCCGCTCCTGACACCCGGCCCGGCTCGAGGCCGGTCACGTGCCGCTCGGCCAGGGCCGCGACCGCGGCCTCCAGCGTGGGGTCCTCGCCGCGCGCGAGGCCCGCGTACTCGAGGGTGGTGGACCCGTCGGCCTGCGGCACCGCCTTCACCCACACGCGTCGGCGCGGGACGAAGAGCGAGGTGAGCAGGCCGCCGAGCACGAGGATCGCGAACGGCGAGCACCCAGCCCTGCGTCGGGTCGTGGTGCACGTCGAAGGAGACGAAGCGCGGCACCGAGTCGAGGCTGACGCTGCCCGAGCCCGTCCGGCAGGTCGGCCGTCTGGCCCGGCGACAGCTCGATGGACGCGACGCCGGTCTTGCCGCCGGTGAGCTGCGTGAGGTCGCCCGTGGCGAGCGTGTAGACGGAGGTGGGCACGCCGCCGTCGATCCCGAGGTCGCCCGTGTAGACGTTGAGCGTCAAAAGCGGGTTGTCGAGGTCGGGGTAGGAGGAGAAGAACGGGGCCTTCTCCGCCCCCTGGGTCGGGTAGAAGAAGCCGAGCATCCCGACCTGCTCGCGCAGGCCGTCCGGCACCTTCGACGACGCCCAGCGAGGTGAGCTTCGCGTCCTGCGGGAGGAAGGGGACGTCGGCGCTGTAGACGACCGTGCCCTGGGGATCCCGCACGGTCACGCGGGGCGCGTACCCGTTGCCGAGCAGGTACATGTCGGTGCCGCCGATGGCGAGCGGCTCGCTGACCTTGACCTCGCGCTCCTGGGGCGACCCGCCCGGCACGTCGGCGGTCACGTCGGCCGTGAAGTCGAGCGGCTGGCCGATCGCGTTGGGGTTCTCCTGCTCGTACTCCACGTGCAGCGCGTCGAGCTTCACGCGGTACGGCGTGAGCGCCGAGTCGTCGAAGAACCGGCCGGGGTTGAAGGAGTCGAAGGTGGAGAGCGTGTTGACGAACGAGACCGGCCCTCCACGAGGACCTTCTGGCCGGAGTAGCCGAAGCCGCCGCCGACGCCGACCGTGACGAGGATGCCGACGAGGGCCGAGTGGAACACGAGGTTGCCGGTCTCGCGCAGGTACCCGCGCTCCGCGGAGACGGACAGGACGCCTCCCGCGGCCGACGCGTCGTCGACGAGGACCGTGCGGTACCGCTGGCGCTTCAGGAGCGCGCGGGCCTGGCGGATGGCGTCGACGGGATCGGCGGTGGTCGTGCGCGTCGTGTACCCGGCGAGGCGCGAGAGGCGCGCGGGCGTCTTCGGCGGCGCTTGGCGGAGCGCGTCGAGGTGGTGCTTGGCGCGGGGCACGACGCAGCCGATGAGGCTGATGAACAGCAGCAGGTAGATGGAGGAGAACCAGACCGAGCTGTAGGTGTCGAACACCTGCAGCCCGGTCGAGCGCCGGGTACAGGTCGGGGTTGTCGACCCGGAACTGGGTGACGCCGTTCGGGTCGGAGCTGCGCTGCGGCACCAGGGATCCGGGGATCGCGGCGAAGGCGAGGAGCAGCAGCAGGAACAGCGCGGTGCGCATGCTCGTGAGCTGCCGCCAGAACCAGCGCAGCGTGCCCAGGAACCCGAGCTTCGGCTGCGCGATGGGCGCCCCCTCGCGCGGCGCGGGCCGCGGGGAGTCGACGTGGTCAGATGGTCGGGACATACTGGGCGATCACCCCCTGGAGCTGGAGCATCCACGCCGACCAGAGGCCCGAGACCATGAGCAGGCCGATGAGGACGAGCACCGGCGCCCCCGACGAGGTTGACGGTGCGGATGTGGCGGCGGAGGAACCCGACGGTGCGCGTCATCCAGCCGAGGCCGAGGGCCGCGAGCAGGAACGGCACGCCGAGGCCGATGCAGTAGGCGACGCCGAGGAGGACGCCGCGGCCCGCGTCGGCGGAGGTGAGGCTCATGGAGATGACGACCGCGAGGGTCGGGCCGATGCAGGGCGCCCAGCCGATGCCGAACACGACGCCGAGCAGCGGCGCGCCCGCGAGGCCCGTCGCCTGGGCGCCACGAGGCCTTGACCTCGCGCTGCAGGAAGCCGAGCCGCCCCGTGAAGACGAGCCCCATGACGATGAGGACGACGCCGAGGATCCGCGTGATGAGGTCCTGCCAGCGCATCAGCCAGAACCCGGCCGTCGCGGAGACGAGCGTCGTGACGACGAAGACGGCGGAGAAGCCGAGCGCGAACAGCGCCGTGCCGATCGGCCGGCGGCGCCGCGTCGCGGATCCGCCCTTCGCCTCGGCCATGCCGCCGATGTAGCCGAGGTAGCCGGGCACGAGCGGGAGCACGCAGGGGGAGGCGAACGCGACCAGTCCCGCGAGCAGCGCGAGGGGCACCGCGACGAGGAGCTGGCCCGAGAGGGCCCCCTGGATCTGGTCCACCCACCCCGCCGCCTCCGCGACCGTGTCGGTCACGAGGGTGCGCAGGACGCCGGGGTCGATCTGTCCGAGCGCCCGGGAGGCGACGCGGCCCTCGCGGTCGAGCACGATGGTGGCGGGCACGGCGTTCGGCGCGATGGTGCCGGCGAAGGCGAGCTGCATGGACGTGTCCTCGACGTCGAGGACGGACGGGTAGGTGATGCCGTAGGTGCGGTCGAACGAGTCGACGTTCGGCGCCTGGTCGCGGGTGTTGACGCCGAGGAACCTCACGCCGTCCGGCGCGTGCTCCTCGCTGGCGGCCTGCAGGTCCTTCGCCTCGAGGCGGCAGGGCGGGCACTCGGCGTACCAGAAGTTGACGACCGTGACGGAGCCGCGGTAGTCGTCCGAGGAGATCTCGGTGCCGTCCGAGAGCGTGCCGGAGAAGTTCGACCGGGTCGGCGCGGTCCGCGCGGGGGACCTCGGTGAAGGTGCCGTCGCCCGCGATGTAGCGCTCGTTGTTGCCGCTGCGGTACTGGGCGGCGAGCGGATCCTCCGCGCAGCCGGCGAGGACCACGGCGGCGAGGGCGGCGGTCGCGGCCACGGCGAGGAGGCGGCGCGGGCGGCGGACGCCCCGCATCACACGGCCCCCGTGTCGACCGCGAGGTCGGTCAGGCCGGCGGCCGCGTCGAGGTAGCCGGTCTCGACGAAGCGGTCGCCCACGCGCTCGACCGTGGTGATGCTCGAGAGCGCGCAGCGGCGCTGGCGCGGGTCGTGGAAGAGGCGCTCGCCCGCGAGGGAGAGGTGCACCATCCAGATGGGGAGCTGGTGGCTGACGATGACGACGTCGCCGTCCGGCACGGAGCGGTACGCCGCCTTGACCGCGTCGGCCATGCGGGCCGCGATGGAGCGGTACGACTCGCCCCAGCTGGGCTTCACCGGGTCGACGACGAGGGGCCAGAGGCGCGGCGAGCGCGCGATGCGCGCCGGCGAGGGGAAGCGGGACCCCTCGAAGCGGTTGGTGGGCTCGATGACCCGCTCGTCGGTGGCGACCTCGAGGGCGAAGCGCTCGGCCCAGGGAGCAGCGGACTCCTGCGCGCGCTGCAGGGGCGACGCGATGACGCCGGTCGACAGGGTGCGCACGCTCTCCTCGAGGGCACGTGCCGCGGCGTCGGCCATCCGGTGGCCGAGCTCGGAGAGGCCGTATCCCGGGATGCGTCCGTAGAGGACCCCGTGCGGGTTGTGCACCTCGCCGTGACGGACGAGATGGATTCGTGAGGCGACCACCCGTCAAGTGTAGGTGTCGGGTGGATGTACAACCGCCGAGGATCCGGCGCAATCCCCCTGCGCTAACCATTAGTCCCCGATACGATTGCGGGCACCGGCGGGGGCCGGGCTCCCGCGACCGGCACCGACCGGATGTTACATGCGTATACGAACGTTTGGGCCCCAAAGGAATCGCACGCTAAGTTAGGTGCTCGAGGTCGGGAACGGCCTCCTGGCGAGAGCCCCGTGGCACACGGGACCCCGCCGCGACCCCCGTCTCACGGACAGGGGCCCGCATGACGATGCCGTCCGGGACGGCGCGGAAGGAACGGGCACCATGACGATGACACCGACCAGGCCGACGGCCTCCGACACCACCACCGACTCCGCGCTGGACCGGATCGAGGCCGTCGGCCCCGTGGATCCGTACGCGGACAGCGACCTCCCCGAGCCCTCGCTCGTCACCCCCGGCGCCAGCACCGACGCCGTCAAGGACTCCTCCGCCAGATCGGCCGCGTGCCGCTGCTCACCGCCGAGCAGGAGGTGAGCGTGGCGCGCCGCATCGAGGTGGGCGTGCTCGCCCAGGAGGTGCTCGACACCCGCGACGGCCTCACGCCCGCCGAGCGGCGCGAGTTCCAGACGCTCGCCCAGGACGGGATGCGCGCCAAGCAGCACCTCGTGAACGCGAACCTCCGCCTCGTCGTCAGCATCGCGAAGCGCTACACGGGCCGCGGCCTGCCGTTCCTGGACCTCATCCAGGAGGGCAACATGGGCCTCGTCCGGGCGGTCGAGAAGTTCGACTACCAGGCCGGGTTCAAGTTCTCGACCTACGCGTCGTGGTGGATCAAGCAGTCCATCACCCGCGGCATGGCCGACACGAGCCGCACCATCCGGATCCCCGTGCACACCGTGGAGCACATCAACCGCATCAACGCCGTGCAGCGCGAGCTCGCGGTGGAGCTCGGCCGCGACCCCTCCATGGAGGAGATCGCGCGCGAGTCGGACACGCCCGTCACCAAGGTGCGCTACCTCCTCGACCGCGCGCAGGAGCCCATGTCGCTGCAGGTCCTCGTGGGCGGCAGCGGCGGTGACGGCGACACCGAGATGGCCGACCTCATCGAGGACGCGGACGTCACGCAGCCCATCGACGTGGTGACGCAGCAGCTCATGGCCGCGCACGTCACGCGCCTCATCGACGGGCTCGCCGAGCGCGACGCCGAGGTCGTGCGGATGCGCTTCGGCCTGGCCGGCTTCGAGCCGCGCTCGCTCGCGTTCGTGAGCCAGCAGCTGGGCGTGACCCGCGAGCGCGTGCGCCAGATCGAGAAGAAGTGCCTCGCGAAGCTCCGCATCCCGGAGCTGGAGACGTACATCCGGGGGTGATCCCCGCGCACGACGACAGGGCCGCCCGCGACGCACGTCGCGGGCGGCCCTTTCGCGTCGTGGAGGCCGGGCTGCCCGGCCCGGGATCGCTCCGCGGACGGCCTTCCTGCGGATCCGCTCGGAACAATGCCCACTAGTCGTTAGTGCGCATACATTCGACATCCACCCGATCCGCGGCGCGCACCCCCGACGCGGACGACAGCGCGGGCTCGACGACGAGCCGCGAGAAGGAGGAGCCATGGCTCTCACGCAGACCGCACCCGGCCAGACCGACGTGCCCGGCATCAGCTGGTCCCCCGTCGCCGCCGGCCTCTGGGTCGCCCGACGCGGCGACGAGTTCGCCGGCATGTCCGAGGAGCGGTGGGGCGTCGGCTTCCACGTCACCGACCGCCTCGGACGCGACGTCGGCGACTTCCCCACCCTCCTCGAGGCCCGGCGCGCGCTCGGCTGATCCCGCGCGGGCGGCCGGTCGGGCGATGCGGCCGGTCGCGCTCGGGCGCCCGAGCGCGCCCCGCTGCCGGCCGGTGCGCCGACGTCCGCCGACCCGCATAGGGTCGAGCAGGTGCCTCCCACCGGAACGACCCCGCCCGCATCCGCTCCCGACGACCGCGCCGACGGCTTCGTCCGGGTCCGCGGTGCGGCGGAGAACACGCTCCGCGACGTGGACGTCGACATCCCGCGCGACCGCATCGTCGCGTTCACCGGCGTCTCCGGCTCGGGCAAGTCGTCCCTCGCCTTCGGCACGGTGTACGCGGAGGCGCAGCGCCGCTTCTTCGAGTCGGTCGCGCCGTACGCGCGCCGCCTCATCCGGCAGGAGCAGACCCCGCACGTCGACAGCATCACCGGGCTGCCGCCCGCCGTCGCGCTCCAGCAGCGCCGCGGGGCGCCCAGCACGCGGTCGACCGTCGGCACGGTGACCACGCTCTCCAACTCGCTGCGGATGCTCCTCTCCCGCGCCGGCGCCTACCCGGCCGGCCAGGGCCGGCTCGACTCCGATGCCTTCTCCCCCAACACCGCCGCGGGCGCGTGCCCGGTGTGCCACGGCCTCGGCGTCGCGCACACCGTCACGGAGGCCTCGCTCGTGCCGGATCCGTCGCTCAGCATCCGCGACGGCGCGATCGCCGCGTGGCCGGGCGCCTGGCAGGGCAAGAACCTCCGCGACATCACGATCGCGCTCGGCCACGACGTCGACGTCCCCTGGCGGGACCTGCCGCGGGACGCCCGCGACTGGATCCTCTTCACCGAGGAGCAGCCGGTGGTGCAGATCACCCCGCAGCGCGACCGCGTGGCGAAGCCGTACAACGGCCGCTTCTGGAGCGCCCGCGCCTACGTCCTGCACACGCTCGCCGACTCCGCGAGCCCGCGCCTGCGCGAGGCGGCGCTCGCGCACATGGTCTCGGGCACGTGCGAGCGGTGCGGCGGCAGCGGGCTCACGCCCGAGGCGCTCGCGGTGACCTTCGCCGGCCGCAGCATCGCGGAGCTCAACGCGCTGACGCTCGCGGACCTGGCCGCCGCCATCGCACCCGCCCCGGGCATGGGCGACGTGGCCGTCACCATCACCACCGACCTCGTCGGGCGCCTCGCCGTGCTGGTGGACCTCGGCCTCGGCTACCTGAGCCTCGGCCGCGTCACCACCACGCTGTCTCCCGGCGAGATGCAGCGGCTCCGGCTCGCGACGCAGCTGCGGTCGGGCCTGTTCGGCGTCGTCTACGTGCTCGACGAGCCATCGGCCGGCCTCCACCCGGCCGACGCCGAGCCGCTGCTCGAGGTGCTCGCGCAGCTGCGCGACTCCGGCAACTCGGTCTTCGTGGTGGAGCACGACATGGACGTCGTGCGGCAGGCCGACTGGATCGTGGACGTCGGCCCGGGTGCCGGCGAGGCGGGCGGATCCGTGGTCTACAGCGGCCCGGTCGACGGCCTCCGCGAGGTGGAGGCCTCCGCGACCCGCCCCCACCTGTTCCCCGACCTCGCGCCGCCGCGCGCCGCCCGGACCCCCAGGACGCCCACCGGCACCATCCGCGCGACGGGAGTGACGCTGCACAACCTCGTCGACCTCGACGTCGAGATCCCGCTCGGCGTGATGGTCGCCGTGACGGGCGTCTCCGGATCCGGCAAGTCGACTCTCGTGAGCCGCGTCCTCCCCGACCTCCTGCGGGCCTCCCTCGCGCCCGACCGCGTGGTCGTCGAGCAGGCGGACGGCGACGACGACGCGTCGGGAGCCGCGCGGATCGCCCGCGTCGAGGGCGCCGAGGCGGTGGACCGGCTCGTGTCCGTCGACCAGCGCCCCATCGGCCGCACCCCGCGCTCGACGCTCGCCACCTACACGGGCCTCTTCGATGCGGTCCGGCGCACGTACGCCGCCACCGACGCGGCGCGCGCCCGCGGCTACGGCGCCGGCCGCTTCTCCTTCAACGTGGCGGGCGGGCGCTGCGAGACGTGCCAGGGCGAGGGCTCGGTGACGGTCGAGCTCCTCTTCCTGCCCGGGTCGTACGGGCCGTGCCCCACCTGCCACGGCGCCAGGTACGAGCCGGGGACGCTCGAGGTCGAGTACCGCGGCCGGTCCATCGCCGACGTGCTGGCGATGACGGTCGACGAGGCCCACGGCTTCCTCGTGGACGTGCCGCTCGCCGAGCGCGCCCTGGCGACGCTCCGCGACGTGGGCCTCGGCTACCTGCGGCTCGGCCAGCCCGCGACCGAGCTCTCCGGCGGCGAGGCCCAGCGGATCAAGCTCGCCACCGAGCTGCAGCGGGCGCCCCGCGGCCACACGCTCTACCTGCTCGACGAGCCGACCACGGGGCTGCACCCGGCCGACGTCGTGCTCCTGCTGCGCCAGCTCCAGGGCCTCGTCGACGCGGGCAACACGGTCGTCGTCGTCGAGCACGAGATGGACGTGGTCGCGGACGCCGACCGGGTGATCGACCTCGGCCCGTCCGGCGGCGACCAGGGCGGCCGGATCGTCGCCCAGGGCACCCCGCGGGAGGTCGCGGACACGGCCGGCAGCCGCACCGCGCCGTACCTCGCGCGGCGGCTCCCGGCGACGTGAACGGGGCCTCGCGCGGCGGCTCCCGGGACGCGGACGGAGGCCGCGCGCGGCGGCGCGCGGCTACGTGATCGGGGCCTCCCGCGGCGGCCCGCGGCGCCGTGGACGGGGGCCGCGTCCGTCGGCCCGGGTCCAGGCCGACGTGGGTAGTGTGACCTCCAGCGTCCGTGCCCGCGCGCGTCCGACGCCCCACCTGCATGCCGCACCTCGCAAGGAGCACTCGTGACTGACTCGACCGGAACACCCTCCACGCCCGCGGGATGGTACGCGGACCCCGCCGGATCCGACCGCCTGCGCTGGTGGGACGGCACGCGGTGGACGGACCACCTGACGGACGTCCCGGCCGCGGCGAGCCCCGCTGCCTCCTCCGCCGCGACGTCGTCCTCGACGGAAGCGGGCCGCGATCCGGAGCAGGCAGCTCCCGCCACCGCCCACGTGCCGCCGGTCGCGCCGCCCGTCAGCCCGCAAGCGGCGCAGCAGCCGTACTCGCAGCAGCCCTACTCCCAGCAGCCGTCGGGCCAGCAGCCCTACTCGCAGCAGCCGTCCGGCCAGCAGCCGTACTCGCAGGCCGGGTACGCGCAGCCGGCCTACGCCGCGCCCACCCCGCCGCCGCAGGCGCCCGCGGGCACCTCCCCGTTCACCTGGGCGGTGTGGATCCTCGCGGCGCTGCCGGTGATCTCGATCCTCCTCGCGCTGGCCGTCGACTACCGTGCCGCGCTCGAGATGGGCGCGCGTGGTCCACGGCCCGACGTCGCCGTCGCCTCGGCGCTCAGCAGCCTCGTGCAGTTCCTCATGTGGGCGGCCTCCGTGGCGCTCGCCTACTTCGACCACCGCGACCTCACGCGCCGCGGGGTCGTCCGGCCGTTCCACTGGGCGTGGGCGTTCATCCCCGTCGCAGGCGGCGTCTACCTGATCGGCCGGTCGATCGTCGTCCGCCGTCGCATCCCCGGCTCCCCCGCCAACGCGCTCGCGCCCGTCTGGCTCTGGATCGGGCTCATCGTCATCGTCGCGTTCGTCTCCATCGTCAAGGCCGTGGAGGCCTTCACCACCAGCCTGCAGATGTACGGCACCGGCGGGTACTGACCTCCGCACCACCCGCGCCCCGGTCGGCGCGTCGGCCTACAGACGAGGCGGACGCGCTGGCCGGGGCGCAGCTGCGCGGCCAGCCGGACGTCGTCGCGGGCGACCACGCCGATCACCGGGTAGCCGCCCGTCATCGGGTGGTCGGCGAGGAAGAGGATCGGCTGGCCCGACGGCGGCACCTGGAGCGCTCCGGTGACGACGCCCTCGCTGGGCAGCTCGCCGGGGATCCGCCGGACGAGCGGCTCCCCCGCCAGGCGGACCCCGACGCGGTCGGCCTCGGCGGTCACCTCCCAGGGCCGGTCGAGGAGCGCGGCCCACGCCCCGTCGACGAACCAGTCGAGACGGGGCCCGGCCGACACGCGGAGGACGACCTCGCCGTCCGCGGGCGCGGTCACGGCGAGCGAGTCGACCGGGGGCACGGGCCGCGCGGGCGGCGGCCCCACGGGGAGCACGTCGCCCGCCGCCACCGCCGCCGGGCCGACCCGCGACAGCAGGTCGGTGGCGCGCGACCCGAGGACGGGCGCCGCGTCGATCCCGCCGCGCACCGCCAGGTACCAGCGGATGCCCGCGACCGCGGCGCCGATCTCGAGCGCGTCGCCCGCGTCCAGGAGCATGGCGGCGGCGTAGGGCGCGGGCCGCGCGCGGCGGCCGACCGTGCGGACCAGCGGCCCGACGGCGCCCGTGACGGCGACCCACACCGCGGCGGTCGCCCGCAGCACGGCGCCGCCGAGCACGATCTCGAGGCCCGCCGTGCCGGCGTCGTTGCCGACGAGGAGGTTCGCGTCGGCGAGCGCCCGCGGGTCGAGGGCCCCCGAGGGGGAGACGCCGATGCCGCCGTGGCCGGGGCGGCCCGCGTCCTGCACGAGCATCAGCGGGCCGGTGCGCTCGACGACCAGGGCGGGAGCCGACGCGGCCGCGGCGCGTCGTCCGCGGCGCGCGGCCTCCAAGCCGGTCATCCCGCCACCTCCCGGAAGCGCACGGCGGAGCCGGGCACGAGGAGCGCCGCGGGCTCCCGCTCCGGATCCCACAGGACCGCCCGCGTGGTGCCGATCAGCTGCCAGCCGCCGGGCGACGCCCGCGGGTAGATCCCGCTGAACTCGCCGGCGAGCGCCACGGCCCCGGCAGGCACGCGCGGCCGGGGCGACGACCGGCGCGGCACCTCGAGCCCCGACACGCCCGCGAGGTAGCCGAAGCCGGGCGCGAAGCCGCCGAACGCGACCGTCCAGATGCCGGAGGTGTGCCGCGCGACGACCTCGCGCTCGTCGACGCCGAGGAGGGCGGCGACGTCCGCCAGGTCCTCGCCGTCGTAGACCACGTCGATCTCCACCGGGTCGCCGCCGCGCGCGCCCGCCACGTCGGCGGGTCGGGCGGCGAGCGCCCAGGAGCGGGCCGCGGCGAGCGTCAGCACGTCGGGATCCACGGTGACGAGGATGGTGCGCGCGCCCGGGACGATGTCGACGACGCCCGCGGGCCGCGTCGCGTCGAGCACGGGCTGGAGGCGCAGGACCTCGTCGAGCGAGTCGAGGTCGAGCATCACGGCCGCGTCGCCGCACGGGAGGAGCCGGAGGGTCACAGGGCGCGCCGGTGGCGGGCGGGGAGCGCGCGGGATCCGGGGGCCTCGGCCGCAGCGGACTCGGACGCATGGGCTGACGCTCGGCCGTCGGCGTCCGGCACCGGCCGGACCTCCACGCCCGCGGCCTCGAGAGCGTCCCGCACGATGCGCGCCAGGTCCACGGCGCCCGGGGTGTCGCTGTGCAGGCACAGCGAGTCGGGGTCGAGCCGCACCACCGATCCGTCGATCGCCACGACCGTGCCCTCGGTCGCCATCCGCACCGAGCGCGCCGCGACCTCCGCGGGGTCGTGGATGACCGACCCCTCCCGCCGCCGGGAGACGAGCGCCCCCGCGGGCGTGTAGGCCCGGTCGGTGAACGCCTCGATCCGGGTCGGCAGGCCGGCGGTACCCGCCAACCGGAGGATCTCGGAGCCGGGCAGGCCGAGCACGGGGAGGCCCGGATCCAGCGCGACCACGGCATCGACCACGGCCTGCGCCTGCACGGGGTCGTGCGCGATCCGGTTGTAGAGGGCGCCGTGCGGCTTGACGTAGGAGACCCGCGCTCCGACCGTGCGCGCCATGCCGGAGATCGCGGCCAGCTGGTAGAGCACGTCGCCCGTGAGCTCGGCGGGCGACGCGTCGAGGTCGCGCCGCCCGAAGCCCGCCAGGTCGCGGTAGGCGACGTGCGCACCGACCGCCACCCCGTTCCGCGCGGCGCGCTCGAGCGCGTGCAGCATGACCAGCGGATCCCCGGCGTGGAACCCGCACGCGACGTTGGCGCTCGAGACGACGTCGAGCATCGCGTCGTCGTCGCCGAGGGTCCAGCGGCCGAAGGACTCGGCGAGGTCGCTGTTGAGGTCGATCTGCATGGCGGCTCCCCTGCACCGGGTGCGGCGGCCGCGCGCCGCGGCGCCGTCCCCTCCAGGCTAGGCGGCCCGCGGGGCGACCCGCCGGACGGCGGCGCGGATAGACTCGACGACCGTGACCTCCCGTACCCTGATCAAGAACCTGGCCGCCCTCGACGACGGGGACGTGGCCGTCTCCGGATGGGTCGAGACCGTCCGGGACCAGAAGAAGATCCAGTTCGTGATCCTCCGCGACGAGTCCGGCGCGGTGCAGCTCACCTACAAGCGCCAGGGCGACGAGGACGCGACCGCCGACACCATCTCCGGCCTCGCCGCAGGCACGTTCCTCACCGCGACGGGCACGCTCAAGCACGACGAGCGCGTGAAGCTCGGCGGCCTGGAGATCGGCCTGGCCGACATCGAGGTCGCCGGCGCGGCCATCCCCGAGACGCCCATCGCGGCCGACTCGTCCATCGACAAGCGCCTCGACTGGCGCTTCATCGACCTGCGCGCGCCGCGCAACTCGCTGATCTTCCGCGTGCAGACCACGCTCGTGCACGCGCTGCGCACCTACTGGGTGGAGCACGACTTCATCGAGGTCTTCTCCCCCAAGCTCATGGCCACGCCCTCCGAGTCGAACGCCGAGCTCTTCAAGGTCGACTACTTCGACGGCGTCGCGTACCTCACGCAGGAGCCCCCAGTTCTTCAAGCAGATGGCGCAGTCCGCGGGCTTCGGCAAGATGTTCGAGGTGGGACCGGCGTTCCGCGCCGACCCCTCCTTCACCTCGCGCCACGCCACGGAGTTCACCTCGGTGGACGCGGAGATCAGCTGGGTCGAGAGCCACGAGGACGTCGCCCGGCTCCAGGAGCAGCTCATCGTCGCCGCGCTCACCGCGGTGAAGGAGAAGCACGGCGACGAGATCCGCGAGCTGTTCGACGTGGAGGTGACGGTGCCCACCGTGCCGTTCCCGCGGATCCCGCTGCTCGAGGCGAAGGACATCGTCGCGAAGCGCGGCCACGTGATCGACCGTGCGGACGACGACCTCGACCCCGAGGGCGAGCGCCAGATCGCCGCGCACGTGATGGAGGAGTTCGGCCACGAGTTCGTGTTCCTCACGGACTACCCGTCGTCGATCCGGCCGTTCTACCACATGCGGAACGCCGAGGACCCGACGATCACGAACAGCTACGACCTCATCTGGAACGGCGTCGAGATCACCACCGGCGCGCAGCGCGAGCACCGCGTCGAGGTGCTCGAGGCGCAGGCCCGCGAGAAGGGCCTCGACCCCGAGGAGCTCGGCTCGTACCTCGACTTCTTCCGCTACGGCGTGCCCCCGCACGGCGGCTTCGGCATGGGCCTCAACCGCGTGCTGATGCTCCTGCTGCACCAGTCGAACCTGCGCGAGGTCACGTACCTCTTCCGGGGTCCGAACCGGCTCGCCCCGTAGGTCCCGCTCCACCGGACGGCCCGATCCCCGCGCAGGGGGTCGGGCCGTCCGCCGTTCCCGGGAGTCCGTTCTTCCCCAGGTGCCGTAATGTCGGCTCCAGAGCTCGTCGCCCTCGCCCGCGGGTCGCCGAGCAGCCGTGGACGCCGCGGGATAGGACGATCCCGCGACCCGACGGGCTCTGGACGGGACACGGAAGGACCGCCCGATGGGTCAGCTGATCTTCGACAGCACCACGCGCACCACCATCGACGACCGCGCCCTCGCGCACCTGCAGATCGTCATGCTGGCGAAGCTCCGCCGCCGGGAGAGCTTCGCGTTCTCGTGGAAGTACCCGGCCTCCGAGGGCGACGGGCGCAGCACCGTGTGGGTGGCGCCCGAGCTCCCGCTGCACTTCCGGTTCTCCGGCAGCCGCTCACCGGCCATCAACCCGGCCTGGGTGGACGTCCTCATGGACTGCCGCGAACACCGGGTCCGGCCTCCACCTGCTGCCGGAGCCGGCGGCCGGCACCACGCCGCATCCCGCGATCCACCCCGACTGACCCGCCGCGCGACCGCGCGGCGCACTCCCGGCACGCCCTCACCTCCCCAAGGACGCCCATGGCCCTCACGAACCTCCCCTACGACGACGAGGCGATCCTCGCCGCCGCCGAGTCCGCGACCATCATCAGCCGGGAGGTGCGGGACGTGCAGGTCGACTTCGCCGACACGAGCATCTCCGACGACGGCGTGGCCCGGATCACCGCCACCGTCTCCTGGACCGTCCCCGCGGACGAGGCCGTGCGGATCCTCGAGCGGGCGCTGCCGCGAGGCTGACCCCGCCTGCATCCGAGTGGGGACGCGGATCCTCCCCGCGGCCGACGACCGGTCGCGCGCCCGTTGGGAGGGTGGTGCCATGACCCGACCCGATCCCCGCACCACGCTCCGGGACGCCGGCGCCCGCCCCGCGTCGACGCCCGGCCCCCGGTCGCGGGAGACGTGGCGCACCGCGCTCCGTGCCGCCGCGATCGTCCTCGTGGCGAGCCTCGTCGTCGGCGGCCTCACCAGCCCGGCGCAGGGCTTCCTGCCCGACCCCGTCCGCCCGTTCGCGAACTCCGCGGGCGGCTCGAGCATGCTCGCCTTCCTCCTGGTGTGGGCCTCCGGTGCCCGCCCGCCGCTCGGGGCGCTGCTCGGCGCCGTCTCCTTCGTCGCCATGGTCGAGGCGTACGGCGTCGTGAGCCTCTGGCGCGGGTACTTCCTCGCCGATCCGCTCTCGTCCATGTGGATCCCGGTCGGTCTCGTGGCCGGCCCCGTCATCGGGCTCGCCGCCGCCCTCGTGCGGCATGCGGGTCGCGGCTGGGTCGTCGTGGGCGTCGCCGTGCTGAGCCTCGTCCTGGCCGCCGAGGGGACCTACGGCCTCCTGCTCCTCCAGGGCACGACGGGCGCCGCCTACTGGATCCTCGAGATCGTCCTCGCCGCCGCCTTCCTCGCCGCGGCCGTGCTGCGTGGTCGACGCGTCGACGGCGCGGCGCGCGGGACGAGCGCTACAGGCGCGTCGGGCGCCACGGCCCGCAGCCGGACCTGACCCACCGCGGGTAGCGGCCCGCAGCCGGTCCTGATCCGCCGCTGGTAGCGACCCGCCGCTGGTCCTGACCAGCCGCCAGCCCCGCCCCGCCGCGATGCGTCGACCGGAACGCGACAGCGGTTCCCGGCGGGAGCGCGAGGGCCGCGCCCGCGGGTCGGGCGCCCGCCGGGATCAGACCTCGAAGTCCACCGACGCCGCGGAGGCCACGAGGCTCCGCACGAACGCCGCGACCCGCTGGTGCTCCGGGTGCACGTCGTACGCGTCGAGCGCGGCGCGGTCGTCGAAGTCGGCGATGAGCACGAGGTCGTGGCTGCGCGCGGGATCCGGACCACGTCGCGCCCCACTTGGAACGAGCGGATGCCGGGCACGAGGCCGGCAGGGTGCCGAGGGCCTCGGCGACGCGGGCGGCGTCGCGGTCGAGGGCAGCGGGATCGCGGTCGGCGAGCTTCCAGGAGACGACGTGGCGCAGGGTCATGCCCCGACCCTATCCGCGCCCGGCCGCCTCCGCCGGGACGGGAGCCCGCCCGCGCCGGGTCAGCGGGCGTCGAGTGCCGTGCGCAGCCGGTCGGCGTCGATGCGCCAGTAGTTGTGCACGCGTCCGTCGATGAGCAGCACGGGGATCTCCTCCGCGTACCGGTCGGCGAGCGCCCGGTCGTCGAGGATGCTGCGCTCCTCCAGCGTCACCTCGGCGGCCCGCGTCGCGTCGAGCCCGCCGAGCACCTGCGTCACGACCTCCCGGGCGTCGTCGCAGAGGTGGCAGCCGGGCTTGCCGACGAGGGTGAGGACGGTGGCGCTCATCCGTCCAGCGTAGGCGAGCGCCCGCGCTCCGCCGCCCGGACGGCCGGCGCAGGAGCGTCGCCTACGCTGAGGCGATCATGGTCGAGCAGGCGGGCACCCCGGTCCTCGCGCTCTTCGACGTGGACAACACCCTCATCCACGGCGCGAGCGTGTTCCACCTCGTGCGCGGGCTGCGGGCGGCGGGGCTGCTCACGGTGCGCGACATCGTCGGCGCGGGCTGGAAGCACGCGCGCTTCAAGGCCCGTGGGGAGAACGACCGCCACCTCGCCTCGGCGCGCGCCCGCGGCCTCGAGGTGGTCACGGGCGTGACGGTCGCGGACATGGCCCGCCTCGCCGACGCCATCTACGAGCAGCACACCGCGCGGACGGTCTGGCCGGAGACGCTCGGCCTCGCGCAGGAGCACCTCGCGAAGGGCCACCAGGTCTGGCTCGTGACCGCGTCGCCCGCGTTCCTGGCCGACGTGATCGCGCGCCGCCTCGGCTTCACGGGCGCGCTCGGCAGCGCCCTCGAGGTGCGCGACGGCGCCTACACCGGCCGCCTCGACGGCGAGTTCCTGCACGGCGCGCACAAGGCCGACGCCGCGCGCTCCCTGCTGGCACGCACCGGCGCGGCACCGGACGACTGCTGGGCGTACTCCGACTCCCGGCACGACATCCCGCTGCTCACGCTCGTCGGGCACCCCGTGGTCGTGAACCCCGACCAGGCGCTCGCGGCCCACGCCCGCGGATCCGGCTGGCCGTCCCTCCGGCTGCGACGCGCGAGCATCCGCGACGCCCGTCGACGCGTGCGCCGCGAGGCCGCGCGGGCTGCGGGCCCCGCCGCCCCGTGACCGCCGCGCTCCGTGACCGGCGCAGCACCACGACCGGCACCGACGCCCGCATGCCGCTGGACGCACGAAGAGGACGCCGCCCCGTCTCCGGGTCGGCGTCCTCTCCTCGCGTGCTGCGCCCTCATGGACGCGTCCGCTCTACTTCTTGTTGCGACGCTGGTGGCGCGTCTTGCGAAGCAGCTTGCGGTGCTTCTTCTTCGCCATGCGCTTGCGACGCTTCTTGATCACTGAACCCATAGGGGCACCTCATCTGTTGCCGGACGGAACGCGCGGGCTCTGGTGACCCGCGGAAAATAGCCTCAGAGGAAGTCAGCCGACATCCGACATGCCGGTGTGACGCGACGCCTCGCCGGGCTGGCCGGGCACCGCGTTCGACGGGTCGATCGCGGCGAGGACGGCGGACTCCGGCACGCGGAACGAGCGGCCGAAGCGGATGGCGGGCAGGTCGCCGGAGTGCACGAGGCGGTAGACGGTCATCTTGGAGACGCGCATCATCTCCGCCACCTCGGCCACCGTGAGGAATCGGACGTCGGACAGGTCACGCGACATGGGCGGATCGACTCCTCGTTCTGCGTGACCGGCTCACGGGCCGTGGAGCACCCGCGATGCGGGCGCTGGTGCGCGAGTCTAGGGGTCCGGATGGACGCGTGTCCATCGTGTCACATCCTGCATCACGCGTCCCGCGCGTTCCCCTGCTTCCGGCCCCGCAGACGGCCGAGACCCGCCTGCCCCGCGGTGCCCGCGACCCGCGTCGCGTCGTGCACGGCGGCCGCCGCCTGGTACCGGGTGTCCGCCCAGATCCGGCCGAGGGACGCGGCGAACGGATAGCCGGCCGGGTCGTGGTCCCCGTCCTCGTCGGGGTCCCGCGAGAGTCCCCGCCGAGGAGGCCCGTGTCGGGATCGGCGGCTCCGTCGTCGAGCGCCGGGTCGTCGCGGCCGTCGTCGACGAAGGGCGCGATCCAGGCGTCGAGCTCCTCGAGCGGCGCCGGCTCCAGCCGGTAGTAGCGGTGCTGCCCCTCCTCCCGCACCGACACGAGGCCGATGTCGCGGAGCACCCGCAGGTGCTTGGAGACGGTCGGCTGGCTGAGCCCGAGGGTCTGCACGAGCTCCGAGACGCTGATCTCGCCCGTGGGCGCCTCGGGCACCGCGCGTCGGTCGAGCAGCACGCGGAGGAGGTCGCGGCGGGTGGGATCCGACACGACGTCGAAGATGTCAGCCATGCCCGAAGGGTATTCCGTCCCGCGCTCGCAGTACCATGGCGAACCGGGCCCCAGGGCCGTCGAACGGACAAGGGGACCATGCGCGTCAGGCCGGATCACGGGCGACCCCTGCTGGGACGCATCCGCGACTTCCTCGACTACTTCGCGCACTCCACGCCCGCGCGCTTCGCGATCCTCATCTTCGCCGCGCTGGTGCTCACGCTCACCACGATCCTCATGCTCCCGGGCATGACGACGTCGGGGGACGCGGCTCCGTTCGCCGACGCCCTCTTCACGGCCGTCTCCGCCATCTGCGTCACGGGCCTCGCGACGGTCGACATGGCCACGTACTGGAGCCCGCTCGGCCACGCCTTCATCGCGCTCGGCGTGCAGATCGGCGGCATCGGCGTGCTCACGCTGGCATCGATCATGGGGCTCATCGTGTCGCGCCGCCTCGGCCTCAAGGCCCGGCTCATGGCGGCGAGCGACAGCAACCCCCTGCGCATCCACCACGGTCCCGTCGCCGAGGGCCAGGCCGTGAAGCTCGGCGAGATCGGCACGCTGCTGCTCACGGTCGCGATCAGCGCCCTCGTCATCGAGCTGTCCATCGCGGCGCTCCTCTTCCCCCGGATCCTGCTGGAGGGCATCCCGGTCGGCCAGGCGGCCCTCGACGCCTTCTACTACTCGCTCATGGCGTTCACGAACACCGGCTTCGTCTTCAGCGAGGCCGGGTTCGAGCTGTACCACCAGGACTACTGGTTCCTCAGCCTCCTCATGGTCGGCGTCTTCCTCGGCAGCATCGGCTTCCCCGTCATCTACGCCGTCTACCGCGGGTGGCGGAAGCCGCGCCGCTTCTCGGTGCACGTGAAGCTGACGCTCTGGACGTCCCTGATCCTCATCGTCCTCGGCACGCTCGCCTACGTGATCCTCGAGTGGGACAACAAGCGGACGTTCGCGCTGATGGACCCGGTGCAGCACGGCTTCCAGGCGCTGTTCCTCTCCGTCATGACGCGCTCGGGCGGGTTCTCGACGCTCGACATGGCCGAGTTCGGCAACGCGAGCCTGCTGGTCACGGACATGCTCATGTTCATCGGCGGCGGATCCGCGTCCACCGCCGGCGGCATCAAGGTCACGACCCTGGCGATCCTGTTCCTCGCCGCGTTCGCCGAGGCCCGCGGCAGCGAGTCGATGGAGGTCTTCGAGCGCCGCATCCCGAGCGACGTGCTCCGACTCGCGGTGAGCATCGTGCTGTGGGGCGCCACCACGGTCGCGCTCAGCAGCATCGTGCTGCTGCAGATCTCCGGCGAGCGCCTCGACTACGTGCTGTTCGACGCGATCTCCGCCTTCGCCACCTCCGGCCTCAGCACGGGCTTCACGGCCGAGGCCACCGATCCCGCGAAGTACGTGCTCGCGGCCACCATGTTCCTGGGCCGCGTCGGCACCGTGACGCTCGCCGCCGCCCTGGCCGCGAGCACGCGGCGCCAGCTGTTCCAGCGCTCCGAGGAGCGGCCCATCGTCGGCTGACCCGCCGACCCGCGTCCCCCGCACCTGCCCCACCCACCGCACCGCCGCACCAGGAAGGCCCCCCATGGGCGAACGCATCCCCCACAACGCCCCCGTGCTCGTGATCGGCCTCGGCCGCTTCGGCGCCGCGACCGCCGGCCAGCTGGCCCGCCTCGACCGCGAGGTGCTCGCGATCGACGCGAGCGAGGGACTCGTGCAGAAGTGGTCCGACCGGGTCACGCACGCGGTGCAGGCCGACGCGCGCAACATCGAGGCGCTGCAGCAGCTCGGCGCCAAGGACTTCTCCATCGCGGTGGTCGCGGTCGGCTCCTCCATCGAGGCGAGCGTCCTCATCACCGCGAACCTGGTGGACCTCAAGATCCCCCAGATCTGGGCCAAGGCCATCAGCCAGTCGCACGGCAAGATCCTCGAGCGCATCGGCGCGAACCACGTGATCTACCCGGAGGCAGAGGCGGGCGAGCGGGTGGCGCACCTCGTGTCGGGGCGGATGCTCGACTTCATCGAGTTCGACGACGACTTCGTGCTCGCCAAGATGTACCCGCCGAAGCCGATCCGCGGGCTCGCGCTCGCCGCAGTCGTCCGTGCGCCGCCGCTACCGCATCACCGTGGTCGGCGTGAAGACGCCCGGCAAGCCGTTCACCTACGCGACCGCGGAGACCGTCGTCTCGAACCACGACCTCATCATCGTGTCCGGCACCTCCGCCGACATCGAGCGGTTCGCCTCGCTCTCGTAGGCCCGGCGGGGTGCTGCGCTCCCCGCGGCGGACGCGCGGGTCAGCCCGCCGCGAGCTCCCGCGCCCGCGCGAGGGCGGCGTCGGTCGCGCGGTCGAAGAGCCCCGACAGGTCGGCCGCCTGCAGCACCTCCACGGCCCGCTCGGTGGTGCCCTTCGGGCTCGTGACCCGGCGCCGCAGCTCGGCGGGGTCGTCGTCGGACGCGGCGAGCAGCTCGACCGCTCCCCGGAACGTGCCCTGGACGAGCACCCGGGCCTCCTCCGGGCTGAAGCCCTTGGCCCGGGCGGTGCGCGTCAGCTCCTCGACGAGGAGGAAGACGTACGCGGGCCCCGACCCCGAGATCGTGCTGAGCGCGTCGATCCGGTCCTCGGGCACCTCGACCACGTCGCCGACGGTCGCGAACACCGCGCGCGCGAGGGCCAGGTCGTCGGGGGTCGAGCGCGTGCCCGCAGCGAGCCCGGCGACGCCGCGGCCCACGAGCGACGGTGTGTTCGGCATCGACCGGACCACCGCCACGTGCGCCGGCAGCAGCGCCTCGAACGTCGCGATGGTGACGCCGGCCGCGACGCTCACCACGAGGGTGCCGGGATCGAGGTCGTCGGCGATCTCGCGCAGCAGGTCCGGCACCATGTGGGGCTTCACTCCCACGATGACGACGCGGGCCCCGCGGACCGCGCGACGGTTCGCCTCGGGGTCCTCCTCGACGCTCGCGGCCGAGACCCCGTCACGCCGGGCGAGGGCCGACGCGCTGGCCGCGGAGCGGGTCGTCACGCGCACGTCGCCCTCGACCCGCACCCGCGGCGAGAGGAGGCCCCCGAGGATGGCGCCGTTCATGGATCCGGTGCCGAGCATCGCGAGCGACGGGAGCAGGACCGGCTCCGTCGCGCTCGTGGTCTCGGCGGGGGCGGCGGGGCGGGCGGCATCGGCGGGCATGCCCTGATCCTAGGGAACGGGCCTCCCGGCCGACCCGTCGGACGGGGCGTCCGCGTGGCTAGGCTGAGGCGACCGGGGCATGCGCGCCCGGGCGGCCCGAGCCGTCCCCGCCGGTCGAGGAGGTCCCGCCTTGAGCGAATCGCACGGCAGCAAGGCCATCTTCGCCGCCCTGGCCGCCAACGTCGGCATCGCGATCACGAAGTTCATCGCGGCCTTCTTCTCCGGCTCCTCGTCGATGCTCGCGGAGGGCGTGCACTCGCTCGCGGACTCGGGCAACCAGATCCTGCTGCTCATCGGCGGCAAGCGCGCCCGGCGGGTCGCCGACGAGGAGCACCCCGTTCGGCTACGGACGCGTCCGCTACGTCTACGCGTTCATCGTGTCGATCATCCTGTTCTCCGTGGGCGGCGTGTACTCGCTCTACGAGGGCATCCACAAGATCGAGCACCCCGAGCCGCTCGACGTGCCGTGGCTCCCGATCGTGGTGCTCCTGATCGCCATCGCCCTGGAGTCCTTCTCGCTCCGCACCGCCATCAAGGAGTCGAACCCGCTGCGCGGGAAGCAGACGTGGGTGCAGTTCGTGCGCCGGGCGAAGAGCCCGGAGCTGCCCGTGCTCCTGCTGGAGGACACCGCGGCGCTCTCCGGCCTCGTCTTCGCGCTCCTGGGCGTCGTCGCCTCCATCGTCACGGGAGACGGCATCTACGACGGGATCGGGACCCTGCTCATCGGCGTCCTCCTCGTCGCGGTCGCGGTGGTGCTCGGCGTGGAGATGAGCAGCCTGCTCGTGGGCGAGGGCGCTTCGAAGCCCGACCTGGCCGCGATCCGCGCCGCCATCACGGCCGGCCACGAGGCCGAGTCGATCATCCACATGAAGACCCTGTACCTCGGGCCGGACGAGCTCCTGGTCGCGGCGAAGATCGCGATGCCGGCGACGAGCTCGCTCGGCGACGTCGCGGCGGGGATCGACGCGATCGAGCGCCGGGTGCGCGAGGCCGTGCCGGTCGCGCGCGTCATCTACCTCGAGCCCGACGTGCGGGTCGCCACGCGCTGATCGGCCCCCGGGACGCCGGGCCCACTCTCGGGGTCCGCGCGTCAGGCGCCGTGGTCCGCGCGCCGGTCGGCGAAGAACGCGTCGAGCAGCTGCGCGCACTCCTCGGCCCGGACGCCCGCGAACACCTCCGCACGATGCGGCAGGCGCCGGTCGCGCAGCACGTCGTAGAGCGAGCCGGCGGCGCCGGCCTTCTCGTCCCATGCGCCGAAGACCACGCGGGGCACGCGCGCGGCGAGGATCGCGCCGGCGCACATCACGCACGGCTCGAGCGTGACCACGAGGGTGCTGCCCACCAGGTGCCGGTCGCCGGTGGTCGCCGCGGCCTCCCGCAGCGCCTCGACCTCGGCATGCGCGGTGGGGTCCTGGCGGGCCTCCCGGAGGTTGCGGCCGCGGCCGATCACGACGCCCGACGCGTCGACGACGACCGCCCCGACGGGCACGTCCCCGGTGGCCTCGCAGGCCCGGGCCTCGTCGAGCGCCACGGCCATCCAGCGGTCGTAGTCGCCGGGCACGTGGAGGTCCAATCGCCGTCCCCCTTGCTGATTAGATGGAGCCTATGCGAGTCCACGTAGCCGACCACCCGCTCATCACGCACAAGCTGACGGCGCTGCGGGACCGCACCACCCCCTCCCCCGTGTTCCGCAGCC
The DNA here is from genome assembly GCF_979252985.1 of Clavibacter sp. AC415. Lineage (NCBI taxonomy): Bacteria > Bacillati > Actinomycetota > Actinomycetes > Micrococcales > Microbacteriaceae > Clavibacter > Clavibacter sp. AC415. The sequence goes on from NZ_CEEDAR010000022.1 coordinate 82,606, forward strand.
TCGCCGACGAGCTGGTCACGCTGCTGGCCTACGAGGCCACGCGCGACGTCCGCGTGGAGACGATCACCGTGCAGACCCCGGTGGCGCCCGCGCAGGGCCTCACGCTGAGCGACCCCAAGCCGCTCGTCGTCCCCATCCTCCGCGCCGGGCTCGGCATGCTCGACGGCCTGATGCGCCTCATGCCGAGCGCCGAGGTCGGCTTCCTCGGCATGGTGCGCAACGAGGAGACCCTCCAGCCCGACATCTACGCCGAGCGCCTCCCCACCGACCTCTCCAACCGCCAGTGCTTCGTGGTCGACCCGATGCTCGCCACGGGCGGGTCGCTCATCGCGGCCATCGAGTACCTCTTCGAGCGCGGCGCGGTCGACGTCACGTGCATCTGCCTCATCGCGGCGCCCGAGGGGCTGAAGGCCGTCGAGGAGGCCACCGCCGGCCGCGAGGTCACGATCGTGCTCGGCGCGCTCGACGACCGGCTCGACGAGGTGGGCTACATCATCCCGGGGCTCGGCGACGCGGGCGACCGCCTGTACGGCACCGCCGCGCACTGACCCGGGCCGCGCCTCCGCGCACCCTGTCCGGCGACGCACGGATCCTGCGCGTCCCGCACGATTCCCGCCCTCCCTGTTGACACGGACGCACACATCCGTGCATGCTCTCCCCATGACTCTGAACGCGCACGTCCTGACCTCCTCCGAGGCCTCGGGAGTCGCCGGCATGATGATGCCCGGCCGTGTCGCGCTGTCCTGTCGAATGCCGGCCTGACCCGCTGCCTTCGCCCGAGCGGTCCCGCGACGCATCCGTCGCCGACCCTCCTCGCCGTCGCCCGGCGCATCCGCCCCCTGAGGCGTCTCGCACTCCCCTGAGGTCCCGCGCACTCCAGCTGCGCCGCACCCGCATCATCACAAGGACTCCCGCAATGTCCCTCGCGACCATCGACACCGCCCGCACCTCCCTCCGATCCGCTCCCGCCGCGCCCGTGCTCCGCGCGGCGGCCCCCCTCGCCCCGGCCGTCCGCCGGAGCCACCCCGCCTCGATCACGTCGCCGGCCCCGGCGCCCGTCGTCGCCCCCGTCGCCGCACCGGCCCGGCCCGCACGGCTCCGCGCCGTGCCCGAGGGCACCGAGGCGCGCGGCTTCGCCATCTACGTCGGCCTCGACGAGCTGAAGGCCGCCGCCGCGGGGACCAGACCTCGGCACCGTGGTCGCCGCCCTCAAGCGGCTCGCGGCCGAGCTCGCGCCCGGCGCCGAGACGCACGCCGCGGTGGCCCTCGCCCCCGAGGGCGCCGGCGGTCGCGACATCGACGTGGTGCGCCTCGCGCTCCAGGACCCCGCCGCCGTCGCCCAGCACCGCGAGCAGCCCGAGGACGAGGACCGCGTGGACGGCGGCGTGACCGTCGACCTGTCGCGCAAGCGCGTGGTGCTCGACGGCGAGACGGCCCCGCTCACGTACAAGGAGTTCGAGCTGCTGCAGTACCTGGTGCTCCGCGAGGGCCGCACCATCGAGCGCTCCGAGCTCATCGGCTCCCTGTGGTCCGCCACGGACGAGGACGACGTCCCGAACGAGCGCACCATCGACGTCCACGTGCGCCGCCTCCGCTCGAAGCTCGGCCGCTACGAGGAGATCGTGCGCACCGTGCGCGGCGCCGGCTACCGATTCGACCGCCACGCCGACGTCTCCGTGCACCACGCCAGCGCCCAGTCCCCCGACCTCTTCTAGGGCCGCGCGGTCCGCACAGGCCGCCCATCCGGAGCTGTCGGCGTACTCCCAGCACATCGCGGCGTTTCCGGGTAGCGGGGCGTTACGGGATCGTTATACAGTCTTCTCGTCCCCACCGTTTGCTGTGGCGGTGGAGACGGAATGTGATTGCAGGACACTCCTGGTGCAAGGGAGAGGGCCGGCCCCATGCCTCTGGGGTCGGCCCTCGGTCGATGTCCGGCGCCGTCCGCGCCGGATCCTCCCCACGGCGCCGCCCTAGACTTCGGGACGAGAGCGTGCGCCCGATCGCCATCGCGGTGCGCACCGGACGAGGAGACCTGGTGGGCGAGACCGCGGACGCCGTACGGGCCTGGGAGTCGCTGTTCCGCGCGCAGGTCAGCGTCATGCGCCGCCTCACCGCCGAGTTCCCCAGCCGCGAGCTCTCCTTCAACGAGTACGACGTGCTGTTCAACATCTCGCGGCAGCCCGAGGGGCGCCTGCGCCTGCGCGACCTGAACCAGCACGTGCTCCTCACGCAGCCGAGCGTCAGCCGCCTCATCGACCGGCTCGTCGCCCGGGGCCTCGTCGTCAAGTGCGGTGACGAGAGCGACGGCCGGGCCACGATCGTGCGCCTCACCGACGCCGGGGACGCCGCGTTCCGCAAGGTCGCCCGCGTGCACATGGAGTCGATCGCCTCCACCGTGGGCGGAGCGCTGACCTCCGACGAGCTGGACACGCTGCGCGAGCTCACCGACAAGCTGCGCGGGAGCGTGGCCGAGGCCTAGGCCCCCGATCGGCCGACGCCGGCCGTGCGAAGGGCCCGCCCCGGGCCACCAGGAGGCGCAGCAGCGCCAGGACCAGGTCGGCGGCCGTGACCAGGCACGCGGCCCAGCCGACGGCGGTCGTGAGGCCCGCGGCCAGCGGGCCGCCGGACGCGGCCAGCGCGAGGACGCCCGTGACGACCACGGCCAGCACCGCGACGGCCGTGGCGTCGACGGCGGAGAGCGGCGGCACGGCGTCGGCCGCGGCGGGCCCGCGGCGGCCGCCCGCGACCGCGCGGTGCAGACCGTCGCGGATCCGCGAGACGCCGTAGGCGGCCTCGCCCGCCTCCAGCGGCAGGTGCGTCGTCCCGAAGAGCACGTCCGCCAGCGTGCGCTCGCGGATGCGGCGCAGGGTGCGGATCTGCAGCGGCAGCCGGACCAGCACGGGGACGGCCCACCACCAGGCCGGCTGCAGCTCCCCCTGGACGCCGGCCGCGCCGAGGTAGAGCGCGATGAGCGCGTAGGACACGAAGCGGAGGACGGGCCCCACGCCGATGCGCAGCGCGGCGAGGCGGGCACGGCGCCGGTCGGCAGCGCCGGCGGGTGCACCCGCGTGCGTGAGCCGGCCGACGTGGCGGTTCCACCGGTCGCGGCGCTCGCGCATCGCGCCCCACCGCACAGCGGTGTCGACGCGCGCCCGCGCTCCGGGCACGGGCGCGGACCGGTCCTCGCCCGACAGGAGCGCCGTGAGGATCGCGGCGGAGCGGGGAGGAGGCCGCAGGCGATGCGGCGTCGGGCGCCGGGACGCGGAGCAGCGTGGCGGGCGCCAGCGGGACCGGCCCCGTGAGGCCGAGGTCGATGCCGGTCTCCACCGCGCCCACCGCCCAGTGGCGGTGCAGGAGCCGGAGGGCGCCCGCGAGCGGCCCGCGGGATCCGCTCGGCCGGGGGTCGAGCCGCGCGGAGACGCCGACGGCGTCGGGATCGCGTTCGAGCGCCTCCGCGAGGAGCTCGAGCACACGCGGCTCCAGCTCGGCGTCCGGGGACACGAGCAGCACGCGCCCCGGGTCGCCCACCAGGCGGAAGGCGAGGTCGTACGCCGACCGGAGGGGGCTCTCGCGGGGGCCGCGGTCGATCACGGTGACGGTCGTCGTCGACGGGCCCGCGCCGGGGCGGGGTGCTCGTGCACGCCGTTGAACGTGCGCGCGACCGCGAAGGCGTCGTCGTGGCTGCCGGCGACCACGACGACGACGCGCTCCGGCGGACGGGTCTGGGCGAGGAGCGACGCGAGGGCGCGCGCGATGGTGGTGCCGGAGTCGCGCGCGACGACGACCGCCGCGACGGCGTCGGGGCCGGCCGCTCCGCGGTTCGCGGACGGGGGCAGGGGAGCGCTCGGGTGGTCCATGGGCCTCTCGACGTCGGGTGCGGTCGGCGGTCGGACCCGGACGGACGCGCACTGCCACGACCGATGTTACGGGCCGCCCGGCTGCGTCCGCGCGAGGACCGCACACCCGCCGCCGGACGGACACCGTCCTAGGCTCGGAGACATGAGCGACGACGACGCCCCCGACCGCGGATCCACCGACCGGGAGGGCCCGTCGGCGGCGCACGGACCGAGCATCGTGTGGCTGCGCGACGACCTGCGCGTGGCCGACAACCCGGCGCTGCACGCGGCGGTCGAGCGGGGCGAGCCGGTCGTGGTGCTGTACGTGCTCGACGAGGAGAGCGACGGGATCCGCCCGCTCGGCGGCGCCGCCCGCTGGTGGCTGCACATGAGCCTGTCGCGCCTCGGGGAGTCGCTCCGGGACCTGGGCTCGCCGCTCGTGCTGCGCCGCGGACCGGCCGCGCGCGTGCTCGCGGAGCTCGTCGAGGAGACCGGGGCGGGTGCCGTGCTCTGGAACCGGCGCTACGGCGGGGCGGAGATCGCGGTCGACACCGGCATCAAGAAGGACCTGGGGGACCAGGGCCTCGACGTCCGCAGCTTCCAGGGATCGCTCCTGGTGGAGCCGTGGACCGTCACCAACAAGCAGGGCGAGCCGTTCCGCGTGTACTCGCCGTTCTGGAAGACCGCGCAGGAGCGGGAGGAGCCGCGGAAGCCGCTCCCCGCGCCCACGGGGCTCGACGCGCCGCGGAGGCGCCCCGGCACGGACGACCTCGACGACTGGGGTCTGCTGCCGACGCGACCCGACTGGGCCGGCGGGCTCCGCGAGTCCTGCGACCCGGGCGAGGCCGCGGGCCTGCAGCGCCTCGAGGACTTCGTGCACCGCGAGCTGAGGACTACGCCGCCCAGCGCGACGAGCCCGCCGCGATGACCACGTCGCGGCTGTCGGCGTACCTGCGCTGGGGCGAGGTGAGCCCGTTCCAAGTCTGGCACCGGGTGCAGCGCACGCGCGGCAGGAAGGTCGGCGGCGACGAGGCCAACGCCACGAAGTTCCTGTCCGAGCTCGGATGGCGGGAGTTCAGCTACCACCTGCTGTACCACCAGCCCGACCTCGCCACCCGGAACTTCAGCCCGCGGTTCGACGGCTTCCCGTGGGAGGAGCCGACCGACGGAACGCTGGGCGCCTGGCAGCGCGGGCAGACCGGCGTGCCGCTCGTCGACGCCGGCATGCGCGCGCTCTGGAAGGACGGCCACCTGCACAACCGCGTGCGCATGGTCGTCGCGTCGTTCCTCATCAAGAACCTGCTGATCGACTGGCGGCTCGGGGAGCAGTGGTTCTGGGACACGCTCGTCGACGCGGACGCCGCCAACAACGCCGCCAGCTGGCAGTGGGTCGCGGGATCCGGGGCCGACGCGGCGCCGCTGCTTCCGCGTGTTCAACCCGGTGCTGCAGGGGCAGAAGTTCGACCCGGCCGGCGAGTACATCCGGTCGTACGTGCCCGAGCTCGCGCACGCGCCCCGCGACGTGGTGCACGAGCCGTGGAAGGCCCAGGGCGACCTGGTCACGAGCGCCGAGGACGACGCGGACTCCGCGGCCGACGGAGGCCTCGCGGCCTATCCGTCGCCCATCGTGGACCTCAAGGAGTCCCGGCGTCGCGCGCTCGCGGCGTACGACGAGGTCAAGGACCGCTGACGCGCGAGGGGCCGGCGCGCGGATCGCGCACCGGCCCCTGGGTGACGTGTCGGCGGCGGATCAGGAGCGGTCGTCCGCCCGGTCCTCGCGGCCGAGGCGCTCGTCGCGGTCGTGGCGCTCGCGGATCCCGCGGCCGCGCTTCACGTCCTCGCGCTCCGCGGCGGCCTTCTTGTCGCTCACGGCGGTGTCCCGCGGCGGCAGCTGGATCGTCTCCTCGGCCGCGATGCCCGCCTGCAGCTGACGGCCCCGCTCGAGCTCCGCGTCGAACTCGGCGCCGAACAGCAGCGCGAGGTTCGCGATCCAGAGCCAGAGCAGGAAGATGACGACGCCGGCGAGGGCGCCGTAGTTCTTGGCGTAGTCCGAGAAGTTCGTGACGTAGAACGCGAACGCGACCGAGGCGACGACCAGGATGAGGAGCGCGAGGGCGGCGCCCATGCTCATCCACCGGAACCTCGGCTGCTTCGCGTTCGGGGTGGCGTAGTAGAGGATGCCGAGGAGCAGGACGATCAGCAGCGCCAGCACCGGCCACTTGGCGATCGACCACACGAGCTGCACCGTCTCGCCGAGGCCCAGCGCCTGCCCGATGGCCTCCGTCACGGGTCCGGAGATCGCGATGATGAGCGCGCACACCAGCAGGATCACGATGCCGATCACCGTGACGGCGAGCTGCGTGGGCTTGAGCTTCCAGAACGGCCGACCCTCGGAGATCTCGTAGATGCGGTTCATGGCGCGGCTGAAGGCGCCGACGTAGCCGGACGCCGACCAGATCGCCAGGACCACTCCGGAGACGAGCGCGAAGCCCGCCGCGGGGGAGTCGACGAAGCCGGCGAGCACGGGAGTGAGCAGGTCGAGGGCCGACTGCGGCGCGAAGCCCTCGAGGACGGCGAGGACCGCGTCCACGGTGCTCTGCCCCTGCCCGAACACGCCGAGCAGCGAGATGATCGCGATGAGCGCCGGGAACAGCGACAGGACCGCGTAGTAGGTCAGCGACGCGGCGATGTCGGTGCACTGGTCGGAGCCGAACTCGCGCATGGTCTTGCGGAGGACGTACTTCCACGACGGCTTCTCGATGTCCGTCGGGGAGTCGGGCTTGCGCGCGTCGTCCTGGTCGGGCCGGTCCTCGATGGTGCCGGCTGTGTCTCGTCCTGCCACTGGTGCCTCCGTGGTGATCGGTGCGGGTGGGGTCCCCTCCCCCAGCGTGGCCCGCGGGCGGCGGCGCGCATAGCCCGTCCGGCGGCCCTCCCGTGCCCGCGCGGCCGCTGCAGCGCGCCCCCGGACGCCCGCGTCCGCGCTGCCCACGCAGGTCTCGTACACTCGCCGAGGGCCACGCGCGATCCGGATCCGGCGCCCGCCGGAACATCCGCCCGCCGCCGCGCGTTGCCATCGTGACCGCCCCGCGATCACCGTGCTCCGCCGACGCGCGCACGGACGCCGCCCGGCAGAGGAGGACGCATGCTGCGCACCATGATGACCGCGAAGATCCACCGCGCCACGGTGACGCACGCCGACCTGCACTACGTCGGCTCGGTGACGGTCGACCGCGACCTGCTCGACGCCGCGGACATCCTCGTGGGCGAGCGCGTGAGCATCGTCGACGTGACCAACGGCGCCCGGCTCGACACCTACACGATCGCCGGCGAGCGCGGCAGCGGCGTGCTCGGGATCAACGGCGCCGCCGCCCACCTCGTGGGCGTGGGGGACGTGGTGATCCTCATGGCCTACGGGCAGATGACGACCGAGGAGGCCCGCGCCCTCGAGCCGCACGTGGTGCACGTCGACGCCCGGAACCGCATCGCCCGCGTGGACGCCGACCCCACGGCGCCGCCCGCGCCGGGCCTCGAGCGGTCGCCGCTCTCCGAGCCGGCCTGACCCGCCTCCCGCGACGGCGCATCACTGTACTGGGTCCCCCAAACGACGGACAGAGGCCGGTCCCCCCAATACGGGGTACATTCCCGCGCAAGCCGGAGGAACGCCAGGATGCCGGGCTACCGTGGAGGCATCCGGTACGGCTCTTCGGGTGAGCTGTACCCGAACCAGCCGGTTCGTCTGCGGGTAACAGACGTTCACGTGCGCAGTCCGGCCCGGGCCTCGAAGGTCCGGGCCGGTACGTCATCCCCGTCGGTCCGTCCGGATCCGCCGCGTCGACCGGTGTTGCGCGACCGGCCGACCTCAGCGCTCCTCGGCCCGTCGACGGCGTCGCTCGTCGCGCTCGGCGTCCGCTGCCGCGGCCTCTGCGGGCGTCGGCGCCGTGCCGCCGAGGTGGCGCGGCTGCCACCCTCCGCGCCGCGCCCGTCGACCGGGTAGTCGGCCTGCAGCCGGTCGACCAGCTCCTGGAGCTCGCCGCGCAGGGCGTCGGTGACGACGCGCGGGATCCGCGTCCGGCGCCACCGGGATCCGCTCGCCCGCCCGCATGCGCACGAGGCACGCGCGATGCGGTGGCGCGCAGGCGGATGCGGTGGTCCTTGGTCAGCAGCCGGTGCCCGCCCCAGCACGGCGACGGGGACGATGGGCACGCCGGCCTCGGCGGCCAGCCGGGCCGCTCCCGTCTTCAGCTCGCGCACGCGGAACGACGCGCTCGCGCCCGCCTGGGGAAGCACCGCGAGCTTCCCCGGCGCGGAGCGCCGCGACGGCGTCGGCGTAGGCCTCGGCACCCGCCGTCATGTCGACGCTGATGTGGCGCATGCGGCGGAGGACCCAGCCGACGCCGGGCTGGTCGAACGCGCCCTTCTTCGCCATGAAGCGGATGCGGCGGCGCCCATGCAGCCAGCGTCGCCCACTCGACGAGCGCGAACTCGAGGTACCCGAAGTGCGTCATCGCGATGACGGCGCCGCCGGTCTCGGGGATCCGCTCCCGTCCGTCGGCGACCAGGCGGAGGCGGAGGGACCCGAAGAGCGCGCGGCCCAGGATCACGGCGGTCCCGTAGACGGGCTCGCGGGTGCGGCGGCTCATGCGACAGACCCTACGGGCCCCGCCTCGCGGTGCGCCGGAGAGCCGACGCTCGCCGGACCGGCTCGTCGGCTCCCGGGCGCTCCGCCGCGGCTGAGCGGCGGCGGCGGACTGGGTCCAGCCAGTAGTTGGAGAACCCCGTGTCGGCCGGGTTCACGTTCTGACCGGGCGGCACGATCTCGTCGATGCGGTCGAGCGTCGCGGCGTCGAGCTCCAGGGTCGCCGCGTCGAGCTGGGACTCGAGCTGCTCCATGGTGCGCGGGCCGATGATCGCGCTGGTGACGGCCGGATGGCGCGGCGCGAACGCCAGCGCCAGGTGCACGAGCGGCACGCCGAGCTCGTCCGCGAGGGCGCCGGGCCGGTCGGCGGCCTCGAGCTTCGGGTCGGACGGGTGGTCGCCAGGGACGGGTCGCGGTCGTTGCGGTGCGTCTTCGGCATCTCCTGGCCCTTGCGGTACTTGCCGGAGAGCCATCCGCCGGCGAGCGGGCTGCCGACGAGCGTGCACCATGCCGTGCCGCTGGGTCGTGGGCAGGAGGTCCGCCTCGATGCCGCGCGTGAGGAGCGAGTGGGCGGCTGCTCCGTGACGAAGCGCGCCGTGCCCCGGTCGCGGGCGGCCCACTGGGCCTCGACGACCTGGCTGGGTTGGAACGTGGACGAGCCGATGTAACGCACCTTGCCCTGGGAGACCAGGTCGGTGAGGGCGCCGAGGGTCTCCTCGATGTCCGTGTGCTCGTCCGGCCGGTGCATCTGGTACAGGTCGATGTAGTCGGTGCCGAGGCGGCGCAGCGAGTCCTCGACGGCGCGCATGATCCAGCGGCGCGACCCGCCGCGGTGGTTGGCCTCCCGGCTTCATGCCGTTGAAGAACTTGGTGGCGAGGACGATGTCGTCCCGGCGGCCGGACTGCGCGATCGCCTTGCCGACGATCTCCTCCGACTCGCCGTAGGCGTAGATGTCGGCCGTGTCGAGGAAGGTGATCCCGGCGTCGGGCGCGGTGGATCGCGCGGATGGACTTCTCGTGGTCGGTCTCGCCCCATGCGCCGAACATCATGGTGCCGAGGCAGAGCGCGAGACCTCCACGCCCGTGCGTCCGAGGTGGGTGGTGGGCTGCTCCCGTGGACTGCTCTGTCATGAGCGCCACGCTACGCGCTAGGCGTCGGCGCGGCCGCTCTCGGCGCCGGCATCGGCGCGGTCGGCCGCGGTTCAGTTCGGTCTCGGTGGACGCACCGGGCTCGACCGTGGCCTGGGCCTCGTCGTCCATCGTCTCCAGCGTGATGTCGGCCTCGGGGGCCTCCTGGCCGTCGGCGTCGAGCGGCACGATGTCATCGCCGAGACGGCGACGGGCCGCCTCCTCGCGCTGCACGCGGATCCGCTCGAGCTTCTCCTCGCGCAGGCGCAGGCGCTCGGTGTCGACCTCGACCCGGCGCACCGTGACGCCACGGGTGGGTCCGGCGGCCTTGGCCGGGGTGGTCTTGCGGGACGGCTCGCGCTTGGCGGCCTCGCTCGCGGGCTTCCGCGACGAGCGTGCCCGACTTCGCGGCGGCCGAGGCGGGCTTCGTCGAGGACACGGCCGGCGGCTTCCCGGAACCCGGGCAGCGCTCGTGGTTCCGGTACAGTGGTCGAGGATGTTGCCCGTGGCCATGCCGACGGGGTCGGCCTTGCCGCAGACCGAGCACTTCGTCGCGAGGGGTTGCTGCCACGTTCGATACCACTTTCCATCGCCGCGCCGTCGCCGGACCGAGGATGCCGGTCGGCCGGACGGCGCCTGTCCCACGGTACCCGACGCACGAGGTGCGGGGATACCGACTGCCCGACCCGGGCGCGTCAGGCGGGGACGCAGGTGGTGCGCATCCGCACCACCACGGCGCCGTCCGCCTCCTCGACCTCCAGCCCGACCGTCACGGACGCGAGCTGGTGAGGCCGGCGAGGTGGGTCCCGCCGCACGGGATCCGGGCCGTGCCGTCGGGCAGCTCGCACACCCAGGAGCGGCGCGAGGTGAGCAGGTCGCCCTCGCGCTCGATCCGCGCGGCCGCCCCCGAGGCCACCCACCCGGCGAGCGTGGCGTCGACCTCGGCGCGCACCTCGTCGAGGCGCTCGAGGAGCGCGGCGGGCACGAAGCCCTTCTTCCGGAGCGACTTGCCCAGCCGGTAGACGTCGACCGACGACCACGGGCCGATGCGCGAGGTCCCGATGGCGAGCGCGTCGAAGCCCGGGGCGCCGTCGTCCGCGGGACGTCCTTCGTCCAGGCGGCGGCCAGCGCGCGGTCGAGGGCGAGGGAGGCGAGGTGGCAGCCCGTGTGGCCGGCGCTGAGCGCCCGGCGGTGCTCGGGATCCACGGCGACCTCGGCCGCGTCGCCCGCGCGCACGTCGGCGTCGCCCGGGACGACGTGGACGGCGACGAACGACCAGCCGTCGCGCCCTTCTTGACGGGGACGTCCGCGCCCACGTGCAGCGCGGCCTCGCCCCCCGCGGGAGCCGCCTCGGCCGCCCCCACGAGGCAGTCGAACACCTCGATGCCGGCGCCGCGCACCCGAGCGCCAGGCGCGGTCCGCGGGCTGGTCGGGCCAGGCGGCGTCGACCGGGTGGCACGCGGTCGCGTCGAGGACGACCGCGAGGGTCCCGTCGTCGCGGGCGTCGACGCGGAGGACCGTGCCCTCGGAGGCGACGGCTCCCGCCGGGTAGGTGACGCGCGTGGGCGGCAGGGCGACGGCGCCGGCGGGGGTGGAGGTCATGGCGGCTCCCGGTTCGGTGTGCCCCGATCCTCGCAGAACGGGCGCGGCGGTCCCGGCCCCGCGGACCCGGGCACCGGCGGATCGGGCACCCGCGGGTCAGGCACCCGCACCCCGTGCGGGCGCCCGGCCGAGGACGCGGCGGAGCACGGCGCGCTCCCCCAGCGTCCACGCGGCGCTCGCCAGGAGGTACAGGGCGGCCGCGAGCGGGGCGATGGCGGCGAACGCCACCGTGACGAACGGCAGCACGCGGAGCATCCCCGCCATGCCGGGCACCGCCGGATCGACGGAGCGCGGGCGGGCCCTGGAAGCGGAGGTCGGCGGGCCGACGCGCCTCCGCGACCGCCGCCAGCACGGCGAGCGCGGCGGCGCAGACGAGCACCGGCGCGAGCCCCAGCCCCGCGGACGCCAGGGCGCTGGTCCCGAGGGGCACGCCGCCGAACGGGGCCGCGAGCAGGGCGTTGGCCTCGCCGCCGATCCGTCCGTGCGCGAACAGGGCGTAGACGGCCGCGAGCACGGGCGCCTGCGCGAGCGTCGGGAGGCATCCGGCGAGCGGCGACGCGCCCTCGCGGCGCGTAGAGCTCCTGCGTCGCGCGCGACGGCCGCTCGGGCTTCCCGGCGTGCCGGCGGCGGAGGTCGGCGAGCGCGGGCGCCAGGCGGCGGCGCTGGATCTCGGCGCGCACCTGGGCGACGCCGACGGGCGCCGAGCAGGGCCCGCACGCCGAGGGTCAGCAGGACGACGGCGACGCCGGTCGCCGAGGCGCCGGCGAGCGGGTGGATCAGGTCGGCGAGGCCGACGACGAGCTGGGACAGGCCGTCGAGGACGGCTCGGACGGGGGCGATCGAATGTGGGGTCCACGGGATTCCTTGCGACGAGAGCGGAGGGGGTGCGTCTGGTCGTCGCATGCCGGCGCGCGCCCCGGTCCCGTGCCGTGACGGCGGGGGACCCGTGCAGGCCGCGGTCAGGCGGCCGGGAGCGGCGCGGGCACGACGACCCGCATCGCGCGGCCCGGGCCCGGGAGCGCTCGTGGCCGTCGGCGTCCGGGTCGCTGGAGGAGACGAGGACCGGGAGGTCGACGTCCTCGTCGGGTCGCCGCGGCGGCGCACCGCGCCCGAGGAGCCCGCGGGCGGCGGCGACGCGCACGAGCGCGACCGCGGCGGCCACGGAGGCGGCGGAGGCCGCGCCCACGAGGGCCGCGAGCAGCACCGCCGGCGCCACGCCCGCACCGCCCAGCACGACGTCGCCCAGGAGGGCGAGGACGCGGCCGAGGGCCTCCAGCACGAGGGGCATGCTCGACGGTAGCACCGGCGAGCCGTGGCGGCACGAGGGTCCGGGAGCCCGACGACGACCCGGGAGCCGGGCCCAGCGGCCCCGCCTGCTCGGACACGCCGCATGCACGGCACTCCGAGGTACCGCGCAGTGCGTGATACTGTGCGACGCATGAGAGAGACCGGCTGATGGACACCACGCAGCTCCTCAAGGGAGCGCTCGACACGGCGGTGCTCGCCGTCGTGCAGCACGACGACGGGTACGGCTACGACATCGTCCGGCGCCTCCGCGACGCCGGCCTCGGCGACGTGGGCGACGCCTCGGTGTACGGCACGCTCCGCCGCCTCTACGCGGCCGGCGCCCTGTCGAGCTACGTGGTGCCGTCGGAGGGCGGCCCGCGCCGGAAGTACTACGCGATCAACCCCGAGGGCCGCGAGCTCCTCGCCGGGCAGCGCGCCACCTGGGCCGCCTTCGCCACGGCGATGAGCGGGCTCCTCGGCGACCCCGGCCTCGCCGCCGACCCCGATCCGCGGGACGGGCCGGCGGCGCCGGCGTCGGATCCGCTCCGCATCCGTCCACGTCCGCACGATCGGAGAGAAGCCGTGAACACCGCAGATCCCGCCCTCGACACCCGCATCCGGGCCTTCGCCGCCGCCGTGCGCGCCCGGCTGGCCGACCTCGACCCGGAGGACGTCGACGACCTCACGGGCGGCCTCGCGGCCGACCTGCAGGAGGAGGCCGCGGATCACGACGGCGCCCTCGAGCTCGGCGACCCGGTGCGCTACGCCGACGAGCTGCGCTCCTCCGCGGGGCTGCCCCAGCGCTCGGCGACGACGCCGGCCGCCTCGCCTGTCGCTGCTCCGGCAGCGGTTCGACGAGACCGGGCGCGAGACGCTGCGCACCGTGCGTGGGAACCGCGAGCTCTCCGCGATCCTCGACCTCCTGATCGTCTTCCGCCCGGTGTGGTGGCTGCTGCGGGCCTGGGCCGGCTACCAGTGCGCCCTCATCGTGCTCGCCGTCGTCTTCGGCTCCTCCCACCCTTCACGCTGCTCCCCGGCGGTCCGCTGGGCTGGCTGCTGCTCGCCGCGCTCACGCTGGTCAGCGTGCAGTGGGGCCGGGGCCGCTGGGCGAGCCGGTATCCGGACCTCGCGGACGGTCGTCAGCGTGGCCACCGCCCTCTCGCTCGTGGTCCTCGTCCCCGTCGCGCTCACCGACTCGGCAAGCGACGGATACGTCGACGAGAGCGCCTACTGCGCCGCCGTACCAGGAGCCGGGGCTCTCCCTGGACGGCAAGGCGATCGCGAACCTGTTCGCCTACGACGCCGAGGGGGACCTCCTCGACCGCGTGCAGCTGTTCGACCAGGACGGGGAGCCCGTGACGACGGTCAGCGGCATCAGGAGGACGGCCGGGTCGTGGACCCGACCACGGGCGAGTACGTGACGCCCGCCGACGGCGCCTGGAACGTGTTCCCCCTCGACCGGGACATGATCGCCGTCGCCGACGGGAGCGTGCCCGTCGGCTCGGAGGTCGTGCGTCCGCCGTTCGCCAAGGCGCTGCCCCTGGGGTGCCGTCGGCACCCCGACGCCGAGCCCGTCGCCGAGCGGCGACGCGACGACGGCGCCGGAGGACGCGCCGGTCGGGGAGCCCAGCACCGAGACCACGCCCACCCCGGAGCCGACCCCGTGAGCGCGCTCGTCGACCACGGGCGCGGCAGCGGAGCGATCGGCACCGGCACGGACCTGGCACGGCTGACGGCACGCGAGCGCGAGATCCTCGTGCTGGTGGCCCGCGGCTCTCGAACGCGGAGATCGCCGGGCGCCTGTTCCTCGCGCCCACCACGGTGAAGACGCACGTGAGCCGGACGCTCGACAAGCTCGGGGTGCGCGATCGCCTGCACGCGACGATCTGGGCGTACGAGCACGGGGTGGTGGCACCGCTCACGGCGGTCCGCTGAGTCCGGCCACGGCGGACAGGACGGCCCGGGAGACGAGAACGGCCCGCACGAGGCGGGCCGTTCCATTCTGTCTCAAACCAGAGATGCGCACCCGGAGGTGCTGTGCGCCCGGAGGGATTCGAACCCCAACCTTCTGATCCGTAGTCAGATGCTCTATCCGTTGAGCTACGGGCGCAGTCGTGCGGCGATGATCCCCGCGAGCGGCGATCAGGCCGGGAGACAGACTACATGCTCGCGGGCCGCCTCGCGAATCCGGGCGGCGCAGGGCCCGCCGGCGGCCGCCCGATGTCCCGCGGAGCCCGACCGGCGGCCGGCCCGCGACCCGCTGATTAGGCTGGATCGACCCGAACCGCGAGGAGCGACCCTTGGCATCCTGGACCGATCACGTCGTCTGGTGGCACGTCTACCCGCTCGGCTCCACGGGCACCCCGCAACCGCGACGACCTCGCCGGCCCCGACGGCGGCTCCCCGCGGGCCCCGCGGCCGAGCCCGCGCACCGCCTCGACCGGATCCGCGCATGGCTCCAGTACCTCGTCGACCTCGGCGCCAACGGCCTGCTGCTCGGCCCGGTCTTCGACTCGGAGACGCACGGCTACGACACCCGCGACCACCTCGCGCTCGATCCGCGGCTCGGCGACGACGCCGACCTCGACGCCCTCCTCGCCGACGCATCCGCGCGCGGCGTGCGCGTCCTCCTCGACGGGGTCTTCAACCACGTGGGCCGCAGCCACCCAGGTTCGTCCAGGCGCTCGCCGACGGTCCCGGCTCCCGAGGCGGCGTCCTGGTTCCGGTGGGACGAGGCCGGGGAGCCCGTGCGCTTCGAGGGCCACGGGGCGCTCGTCACGCTCGACCACGACTCCGAGGCCGTGCGCGCGCACGTCGCCGACGTGATGGTGCACTGGCTCGACCGCGGGATCTCCGGCTGGCGGCTCGACGCGGCGTACGCCGTGCCCGCCGCGTTCTGGGCCGCCGTCCTCCCGCGCGTCCGCGAGCGGCACCCCGACGCGTGGTTCGTCGGCGAGATGATCCACGGCGACTACGCCGGCTACCGCGCATCGACCGTCGACTCCATCACCGCCTACGAGCTGTGGAAGTCGATCCGGAACTCGATCGCCGAGCGGAACCTCTTCGAGCTCGACTGGACGCTCACGCGGCACGCCGAGCTGCTGCCGTCGTTCACGCCGCAGACCTTCGTCGGCAACCACGACGTGACCCGCATCGCCTCCGCCGTGGATCCGCGGCACCTCGGCCACGCCGTGGCCCTGCTGCTCCTGCTGCCCGGCATCCCGTCGATCTACGCGGGCGACGAGCGCGGCCTCACGGGCGTGAAGGAGGACCGCGCGGGCGGCGACGACGCCGTGCGCCCCGCCTACCCCGCCACCCCGGAGGAGCTGCCCGACGACCCGGACGCCGCGCGGATCCGGAGCCTGCACCAGGAGCTCGTCGGCCTCCGCCGCCGGCACCCCTGGCTGGTCGACGCCGGGATCGCGACCTCCGGCTCACCAACACCGCCCTCACGGTCACGCTGCGGTCCTCGGGCTCCGGCGCGGCAGGCGGCGTCGCACCCCGGCCCCCGGACGCGCTCCGCCTCGTGCTGAACCTCGGCGACGAGCCCGTCGAGGTCACCGGATCCACCGATCGAGTCGAGGCGGGCGGCCTCGACGGCGCGGGACGCCTGCCGGCGCACTCGTGGGCGGTGCTGGCGGGCGCGTAGGAACCCGCCACCGCTCCGAGGGCAGCGCCCGCTGCCGGGCCCGCTGCGCGCCCTCCCGGGCGTCGCGCCCGTGCCGCGCCCCGCAGCGCTCAGACCGCGCGGTGGGGCCAGCCGTAGACCTCGGCGAGGAGCGCGGCCCGGGCCGCGTGCGCCGCGGCCTCCTCCTCGGCCTCCGCGTCCGGGTCCTCGTCGGCGGGGGCGAAGCGCCCGTCCGCGACCTCCGGCCCGTCGTCGTCGAAGGGGCAGTACGTGAGCGGCCACTCGACCGCCGTGAGCGTCGGCCACACGGCCGCGTCGGTGGCGTCCGCGGCGTCGACAGCACCGCCCGGCCCCTCCTCGTCGCGGCGCACGGAGGCGAGCAGCTGCCCGTCGGCCGGACGCGCGTCCACGGCGCGCAGCCCCTCCGTCGCCGTACGGCACGAAGAGGAACTGCGAGAAGTGGCGGGTCACGGCGTCAGGGTAGTGCGCGGCGGGTGCCGGGAACGGCGGGCGGACGGGATTGTGGAAGGCTGCCCACCATCCGCCCGCACGCCGGCCGGATCAGTCGCCGGAGCGGCCCGGCTGGCCCAGCGGCACCGCCTCGGGGCGCTCCACGGTGCTCCGATCTCCCGTCGACGACGGGTCGAGGATCACGTCCATCACCTCCAGCACGTGGAACGCGAGCTCGCCGGACGCCCGGTGCGGTGCCCCGCGGCGGATGGCGTCGGCCATCTCCGCCAGACCGCATCCGCGGCCGGCATGACGAAGCCGGCGCTCGGCTCGACGTCGGTCCACTCGCGATCCGCGGACGTCGCGACCTGCACGGTCCCCGAGAAGTGGTTGGGATCGGGCACCGAGAGGGTGCCCGCGGTGCCGTACACCTCGATGTTCGGGATGCGCGTCGCCCAGACGTCGAAGCTCATCGTCACGGTGGACACCGCGCCCGAGGCGTGGGTGAGCACGGCGCTCACGTGCGTGTCGACCGTCCACGGGGATCTCGCGGGAGTCCGGATCGGAGGCGGCGGACCGCACGCGCGGTCGGACCGGAGCGACGCGCCCTGCACCCGCGTGACGGGTCCGAGCAGCGTCACGAGCGCGGTCAGGTAGTACGGGCCCATGTCGAACAGCGGCCCGGCACCCGGCTGGAGTAGTAGAACGCCGGCGCGGGGTGCCAGAGCTCGTGGCCGGGCGCGCCCCAGAAGGCGTTCGCCGCGACGGGCCGACCGATCGTGCCCGCGTCGAGCACGGCACGCGCCGTCTGGATCCCGGTGCCCAGCACGGTGTCGGGAGCGGATCCGACCCGGAGCCCCCGCTCCTCCGCGAGGCGCAGGATCGGCTCGGCCTCGGCGGGGCTCAGCGCCAGCGGCTTCTCGCCGTACACGTGCTTGCCGGCCTCGAGCGCCCGCAGGTCGACCTCGGCGTGCGCGGCGGGGATGGTGAGGTTCAGCACCGTGTCGATGCGCGGGTCGGCGATGAGGTCGTCGACGCTCAGCGCATCCACGCCCTGCGCCTCGGCGACGGCGCGAGCACGGTCGAGGTCGAGGTCGGCGACCGCGACGAGCCGGACGCCCGGCAGGGACTCGAACGCGGCGAAGTACTGCTCGCTGATCTTCCCCCGACGCCGACGATCCCCAGGGTCATGGCGTCGTCGTCGTGCTTCAGCGTGCTGCCCACAGGAGGCCCCTCTCGATGATGGTGCGGACGTTCGGGTCCTCGACGACCTCGATGCGGTGGCCGGGGGCGGAGACGAAGATGCGGCCCTCGCCCCACTGGCGGGTCCAGATGGCGGGTGCCGTCACGGGCCGGTGCCACGGATCCCACGGGCGGACCGTCTGCGTGGTGGTGGCCAGCACGTCGTTGTACTCGTCGCTCAGCGCCCAGGTACTGCTCGGTGACGAGGTCGAAGTCGGCGATGCCCTGCGTGATCTCGTGCGTGCGCCCGAGCTCCGTCATCTCGACCGTGTACGGGATGTAGTTGTCGGACTGCTCGCCGGTGCGCTCCGCCGGGTCCTTGCCCGCATGGTGGGCGAACTGGCCGCCGATCATGTGCAGGTAGTCGGCGGTGTTCCGGTAGGAGTCGGCGATGCCGCCGTGCCAGCCGGCCATGCCGGTGCCCGCGATGACGGCGGCGCGGAGGCCCGCCATCTCCTCCGGCGTCGATGGTGGTCATGGTGTTGGCCTGCACGATGAGGTCGGTCTCGGCCATGGCGTCGGCGTCGGCGTAGACGGCCGATCCCTCCTCGACGCGGACGTCGAAGCCGTTCTCCTCGAGGAACGGGATGAACAGCCCGGTCGTCTCCACGGGCGTGTGGCCGTCCCAGCCGCCGCGGACGATGAGCGCCTTCCGCGCCGCGGTCACGCGAGGACCGTCCGCTCGGGCTGGCCGCTGGGCGGACTGACGGACGTGCGGGGCATCTGCATCACTGCGACTCCTTCGTCGAGCGCCACCGGTCGGCTGCCGTGCGCCCCTCGAACGCTACGCACCGGCGGACGGCGGGGGCAAGCAGGGCGCGGACGATCCGAAACCTTTCACTCGCGCGCCGACACCCCGTCCGCCGGGACCGCCGTGCTGCCGCGCTCCACGAGCGCTGTCGCGAGGTCGAGGCGCGTCGGCTCGTCACTCCGGCCCTCGCGGATCCGCAGGACCATGCGCGCGGCGGCCTCCGCCATCTCGCGCACCGGCTGGCGCACGGTGCTCAGCGCGGGCGAGACGATGCGGGCGAACGGGAGGTCGTCGTAGCCGAGTACCGAGAGGTCGGCCGGGATGCGGATCCCCCGCTCGCGCGCCGCCTCGTAGAGCCCGAGGGCCTGCTCGTCGTTGCCGGCGAAGATCGCGGTGGGCCGCTCCGGCGCGTCCAGCAGCTCGCCGCCGGCGCGGTAGCCGGCCGAGCGGCCGAAGTCGCCCTCGCGCTCGTCGAGCGTCACGTGGGGCCCGGCGGCCTCCAGCGCGGAGCGGAAGCCCGACATCCGCGCGCGGGAGTAGAGGCGGTGCGGGGGGCCGCTGATCGCGCCGATGCGCGTGTGCCCGAGGCCGAGGAGGTGCTCCCCCGCCGCGTGGCCGCCCTCCCAGTTCGTGGACCCGACCGCCGGCACGTCCGCCGCGGGC